>CAWVUB010000044.1:0-17012 GCA_963933065.1 uncultured Acidimicrobiaceae bacterium
CCGTCAATTGGTGCTAGCTGTCCGGGCCCGTGGTCTGCGTGGCCTGACAGGTCGCTCTAGCGGCGGAATGGTCGTCCACGTCGGTGTAGCCGTGGTAGCCGTGGCCTTTGCCTGCTCGTCGTCATTCGTCCGACAGGCCGAGTTCCGGTTTGATGAAGTGGGCGACCGGGCGACTTTTGCCGGACACCATCTCATCTTCGACGGACTTTCGGTTGTTGAACTGCCCGAGAAGACCGAAACCCGGGTTGGCATGATTGTTGACGGCGAACGACTTGAGCCTGCGATCAGTGTGTTTCCCTTCGGTGGACAGACCATTGGCACTCCGGCAACTCGGTCCACGTCCCGTGACGACTTGCAGATGGCTGTTCTAGCGGTCCCCGATGCGGAGATGGATGATGGGCGTGGGAGCACGGTGGTCCGAGTGACTGTGCAGCCGCTGGTGGCCTGGTTGTGGATCGGGGGGGCCGTGATGGCTGTTGGCACAGCCTTGGCTGCGTTGCCGGGAGCGGGAAGTCCAACGGGTCGGGCGCGACGCCGAGATTTAGAGGAGCAGGCTGTGTGAATCCCGTTCGTCGTACTGCTTTGGCCGTAGGCCTGATTTTGGCTGTTCTCGTATTCGTGTTCGCTACACGTGAAACCGGACTGACGCGGATGACAACCCACCTAGTAGGAGCAGTGGCGCCTCCGGTGGTTGGCGTCACACTCAGTGGCGACTACTGGGACCTCGACGATCAGCGAGGCCGGTGGGTGCTGGTCAACTTCTTCTCTACTACCTGTGTTCCATGTATTAAAGAGCACGCCGAGTTGGTGGCCTTTGCAGAGGTTCACAGAGGGTCTGATCCGGTTCAAACCGAGGTTCGGGTTGTCAGTGTGGCCTTTGACGACCAGCCTTCAGCAATCGCGCAGTTTTTCGCTAAAAACGGTGGTGGATGGCCGGTGCTGTCCACCGATACCGGCCGGATCGCCGTGGATTGGGGCGTGGTAGCCGTGCCAGAGTCTTACCTCGTGTCACCCTCCGGACATGTGGCCGCCAAGGTCGTGGGTGGCGTGGTGCAGGCTGACCTAGAGAGTTTGTTGGACCGAGCACTGGTTGTTCTTGCTGAGAATCGGACTGAAACGTGAGTGCCGGGCTACCGCTGCGAGTTAGAGCCATCTGGATGGCGGTGCTGACTTTGGTGATGGGAAGTCTTGTGGTCGCGGAGGTAGCCGATCAAGCACCAAGGACAAATGCTGACCGGGTCCACGCTCTGGCTGACGATTTTGCCTGCCCGGTCTGTCAGGGTCAGTCCCTTGGCGAGTCTGACGTCCCGATAGCCCGGACTATCCGATCGACGATCCGGACCATGGTGGACGAAGGCCGCACCGACGCCGAGGTCCGTTCCATGCTGGTAGGCCGATTCGGCGAGGACATCGACTACACACCGACCGGTCGTGGCATCACTGGACTCGTTTGGGTGCTTCCCGTGGTGGCAGGTGTAACAGCCTTTGCCGGTCTGGGACTGGCAGTCAATCGATGGAGGTCCCCGCCAGTCGGATCCAGGGATGTGAGTGCTCTCGATCTAAACACGAACATCGCTGATGAGAGGCCAGCAGGTCGGACAATGACCGTGGTGACCATAATGGCAGTTGCCTTAGTGGCTGGAGTTCTCGTGGCTGAGGCTGCGGGAGACCGCAGTGCTGGTGACACTCTCACCGGGGATATTCGATTGTCGACGCGGACTCTGCTTGCCGAGGCCGGTGTAGCCGCTCCGGACGAGGCTGGGGCGCTCTACACCCAGGTGCTTGAGGTGCAGCCGTCCAACGTGGAGGCACTTAGTTACCGAGGCTGGACGAGTTGGCTGAACGGTGATCAGGAGGAGGCGTTGGTCGACATGAATGAAGCGGTCGCTATAGATGATTCCTATGCCGACGCGCGGGTATTCCGGGCCTCAGCCCGCCATGCTGGAGGCGACCATGCTGGCGCAGCTGCTGACCTTATGGAACTCGACTATCTGGATGCACCACCCATCGTGAGTGATCTGTTGGCTGCCAGTCGGCTTCGGCAGAGGATTTCTAGCGCGCTAGCTGCCAATGGTGAGCTCTTGTATGCACTTGAACTTCTGGACTCGGGTGGCGGCTCGGATGGAGACGCCGCTCTATTGGCTGAGCGAGGCTGGTTGTTGGCCTCCACACGCGTTCCTGAACTGGTCGAACGTGGTTTGGCCAGCCTAGATGCGGCGGTAGCCGCCGACCCAACGGATCCGTATGCACGGGCTTACCGGGCCATCGTGGGTTCAGCGGTGGATAGCCGATCCGACGAAGTAGCAGCTGATCTTCGGGCCTTTGAGGCCCTTGATGACAACCCGGCTGATCTGGTGGCCACTCTCGGTTCCTTGGGACTACTCAACCGCTGAACAGCCAAATCCCCGAGGGCATTTTTGGCCGGTGACTTACTGAGATCGTTGGTGGTAGTGGGCATGGGCCACAGCGCCGCTTGCCACCGTCAACTCCCAGATTGAGGCGTATGCGCAACCCCGGCCACCGCTGAGACCAGCACCCTCTGAAACTGCGCTACGAACAACTTCGGGAATCGCATCAGCATGACTGCATAGAACCACCACTTGTTGGTCGGCTCCTTCGGCTAGGGCGAGCTGCCGGACGATGTCGGCCATGGCTGAAGACGCCCCTTCGAAGAGAGCCGGGTCGACTTGAGGCTCCAGGTCATGGCGGGCCGCCGCCGGGCCGACGGTTTGAAGACACCGGGTAGCACGACTGCTACGAACTTGAATAAGAGGCCTGCCTGCTAATAGGTCGTCTATCTCGTCGGCTAAACAGATGGCTTCGTTGGTGCCTGTTGCGTCTAGCGGGCGATCAGCATCATCTCCTGACCAGCAGTACCGGTCTCCTGCCGAACCGTGGCGGACAAGGAGGATGGTCATCGGCTGTCGCAGTGAAGGCTGGTGGCGTCATCTTGAGAGATGGCAACTATTGACTCAAGCACTTCAGGTCTCATTAGTGAGATGGTCGTGTGGTCCAGATGATGACGAATCACGGGTGTAAGAGGACGGCTTGTTCAGGCTGAGACGTCAGTGATGCACACTGCGTCACCCATAGGTAATGAAGATTTCATTTCTGCGTTGGTCTCGCCATATAGAGCGCCCAGCATTCCGCGCACCAATCCACGGTCTACCGCACAAATTACTGGGTGTTCGATAGGGGCGGCACCGAAGGGGCAGTGTTCGGAGACGATCCTTAGGTTGTTGTCGTCCGAGCGTTCAGCTCGGGCTGCAAATCCGTGGGCGGTCAAAGCCTCGGCTACCACCTCCATGGCCGACCGGAGTGAGCGGTGGATTTCAGCGGATCCAAGCGTGCTTGCCATGCTTCGCCCTACTTCGGTTCCAACTTCTTCAGCCATGGATTCGACCTGATCGCTAGGCAGAATCGCTAGGGCCCGCCCCAAAAGACTGACTAGAACAGCGTCTTGGCGGACTGGGAGCGCAAGTGGTGATCCGGCATCAATCACTCGGTAGCGCTTGGAAGGTCGGCCAGCTGAAGCTCCCTTAAGGCGTTCAACAGCGATTTCCAGGTAGCCACCGGCAGCTAATTTGTCAAGGTGGTGGCGGGCCACGTTGGGGTGAACGTCAAACGTGGCGGCTGCATCAGCAGCGGTAACACCGGTTTCGTCATCTCCCCGCTCGCGGACGTACAGGTAGATTTCTCGCCGAGTTGCATCACCGAAAGCGCCGGTGATGGCTGTGACCGCCGAGGAGAACTCGGTAGCCGTGAGGGGGGTCCCGTCCACCCGGATATTCTAACGACAGTGGCGCTTCGGTTGTCCGCTAGCGGCCGCGGGTCCGCCAGGTACCTACTCGACTAGCAATTCGATCCCGCTAACAGGCCAGCGAACAGGAGTCTCCGTGTCGGTCACTGAATCCCAGGTGGTGGATGCTCTCCGTCCAGTGCAGGACCCCGAACTGCGTAGAAGCATTGTCGATCTCGGCATGATCCGAGAGGTCCACTTAGATGGATCTCAGGTCGCTATTAAAATGGCCCTCACGGTGCCCGGATGTCCGATGAAGGCTGAGATTGAGCAGTCGGTGACGGACGCGGTAACCGCTCTAGACGGCGTGGACCACACCACTGTTGAGTTCACGGTTATGACCGACTCCGAACTGGCTGAACTACGAGAACGGCTCCACGGCGATCCGGCATCGACGGCCGGCACTAATGCTTCCTACGGCCATTCGGAGGGCCGTTCCGTGCCGTTTGCCGAGGCCAACTCGTCGACCAGAGTTTTATTGATTGCCTCTGGAAAGGGTGGTGTGGGCAAGTCGTCGGTCACCAGCAACCTGGCTGTGGCTCTCGCTGGGCGAGGTCGGGACGTGGCTGTGGTGGACGCCGATGTGTGGGGATTTTCTATCCCGCGGATGCTTGGCGTCAACCAAGCCCCAACAGTTATTGATGACATGCTCATTCCACCAGAGGCCCATGGGGTTCGGTGCATATCCATGGGGTTTTTCGCTGAGGAAGACCAGCCGGTTATTTGGCGAGGACCGATGCTCCATAAGGCCCTTGAACAATTCCTGACTGACGTCTACTGGGATGAGCCGGATTACCTTCTAGTTGACCTCCCTCCGGGGACCGGAGACATCTCTATCTCGCTAGCAGGGTTCCTGCCAACGGCTGAGATGTACGTGGTGACCACTCCTCAGCCTGCCGCCCAGACGGTGGCTCAGCGGGCGGCCTTCATGGCGGAAAAGGTAAACCTTAAGGTCCATGGAGTAATCGAAAACATGTCTTGGTTCACTGGTGATGACGGCACCCGTTATGAACTGTTCGGCGCCGGCGGAGGGCAAGCACTCGCTGATCGTGTCAAGGTGCCGCTACTAGGGCAGGTGCCTCTGGTGCCAGCCCTACGAGACGGCGCAGACCGGGGTAAGCCGGTGGCAGTAGATGCTTCCACCGAGATAGGTGCAATATTTGCCGAGATGGCACGGGTTCTGGATGTGGAGATGAAGCCGACGAAGCGTCGGCACAGGGAACTCAAAGTTCTCTGAAGACCTAGGAAGTTAGGAAACGGGAGCGAATCGTGGACGTACGGATTGGGGTCATCAACACCCCCAAGGAGATTACTGTCGAGCTAGCAGATGACACTGATGTGGACAGTCTGGTCGCTGATGTCGAGTCGACAGTGGGCAGCGAGGGTGCTGTGCTGTGGTTGACCGACGTGCGCGGACGACGGGTCGGTGTACCTGCCGACCGGATTGCTTATGTTGACGTTGGGGCTGATGGCGGCACGAACCCAGTCGGCTTCGGCTGAGTGGTTACTGGATCAGTTGAGGGACGGGACGCAGCGGACCGTTGGCAAAGCTCCACGAATTGGCCCGTACCCATACGGACCTTGACGATGCTCGCATCGACCACCTCCAAGACCTAGTTAGCGTCTGGGGACTGTTAGCCGACCTTTCATTTGCTGACCTACTGCTTTACACCCGCAGTTCGGGTGGCGTCGACCAGTCGCTGGTGCTGTTGGGCCACGTCCGTCCAACCACGGGGACCACCCTGTACCGGGCGGACCTTATTGGCCAGATATTTGAACCTCGGCGACGACCATTGATTGTCAAGGCCTTCGAGGCCGGTCGGACCTTCGAAGACACCATCGATATGGGATCAGATCGTCGGGTGCACCTCACAGCGGTGCCGGTAAGACGAAAAGATGAGACCATCGCTGTGCTGGCTCGTGAACGGTTACGCCCAGAGCAACGTCCAGGGAGCGAGCTGGAACGTACCTACCTATCGGTTTTTGACCGCTTTGCCCAGATGCTCGAACGGGGAGAGTTCCCGTACCACGATGAGGAACGACTCCGCCACCGGACCCCGCGGGTGGGTGACGGGCTGTTACTGGTTGACGTGGAAGGTCGAATAGAGTTCGCCTCACCCAACGCGGTCTCCACCCTGCACCGAATGGGAGTAACCCGAGGAGTCACCGGTGCCCGTTTTGACGGTACAGGCTTGGGGTCGTCAATGCTTCGGTCTGCCTTTGCGCGCCGTACGGCGGTTATCGATGAGATGGAGCGACCCGACGAGGTGGCTGTGGTCAGTCACTGCTTCCCGCTACTTGAGGCCGGTACGGCCACCGGAGCCATTGTGCTGGTACGCGACGTGACTGAACTCCGTCGCCGAGATCGCCAGTTGGTTTCCAAGGATGCCACGATCCGGGAGATCCATCATCGGGTGAAGAACAACCTGCAGACCATTTCGTCGCTGTTGCGCTTACAGGCCCGTCGCCTTGAAGGCGCTGAGGCCCGTGCGGCGCTCAGGGAGTCTGTTCGTCGCATCACTGCCATCTCAGTAGTCCACGAGACTTTGGCACAGAGTGCTGAAGATGATGTGTCGTTTACTGAGATCGTGCGACCTCTGGTTCGATTGGTAGAGGAGAGCGTTTCCTCGCCACTGAGGCCGGTGTCGTTCACCGTGGAGGGTGATGCTGGCATGATGCCCGGCCAGGTCACGACGACGATGGCCGTGGTGCTTACGGAGTTGCTGCAGAACGCCGTCGATCATGCGTTTCTTACCCCCGTTGGTGAGGAGACTATTGTGGGCCCGGGAACGGGCCAGGTGCGCATTGAACTTGATCGACGAGCCGATGGTTTGGCTGTACGAGTGGTCGACGATGGTTGTGGCGTTCCGGAGGGCTTCGATCTAGCTGAAGCCACTGGTCTGGGTCTTACCATTGTTCGGACTTTTGTTGAGGGTGAACTGGGGGGGCGGATCCGTCTGGTGTCAGCGGAGCCCGGTCCGGGCACGGTTGCTGAGGTATGGGTGCCGGCCAGTCGTCTGGTGGGTCCGTGGGGTGACTCCCGAGATCCAGTGTGATGAGGTAAATGACCTAGGGTTCTGAGTGTGAGACTGCTAAAAGCCGATGGAGGACCACTGGTGGTTGCCCATCGAGGAGCATCTCACGACCGCGTCGAAAACACCGTTGAGGCGTTTGTCGAGGCTCGTGTGCAGGGCGCAGACTGGGTGGAGCTTGACGTGCGGCTTTCAGCCGACAACGTGCTTATGGTCCACCACGACGCCCACTATAAAGATGGACGTCTCGTCAGGGAGGTGGCCGCCGCTGATGTTCCCCACTACGTGCCCAATCTGGCGGAGGCTTTCGAGGCGTGTGAGGGCATGGGTGTAAATGTCGAGGTGAAGAATCTGCCTGGCGATCCTGACCACGAAGCTGCGGTGATGGTGTGCGAGGCGGTAGCCGGCTTGGTTGGTGCCTATCGATCGCCTGAGTTCCTGTTGATGTCGTCTTTCGACATAGCAGCAATGGACCGAATCCGAACCACCGATCCCCTCCTTCCGACGGCATGGATTGTGTTGGAGCGCCATGGCACCGACCTGATGCTGGATCGAGTAGTTAGTCACGGGCATGGGTCGGTCAATCCATGGGATGAGCTGGTCGATGAGCACCTGGTACTCGCCGCCCATGAGCGTGGCCTCGCTGTGGTGGTGTGGACGGTCGACGATCCGGGTCGGATCGCTGAATTGGCCAGTTGGGGAGTTGACGGCATTGTGACCAATCGACCTGATTTGGCTCGGTCGGTCATTGATGGTGGAGAAGAAGGGACTTGGGTCGACGGCTGACCTGTTACCGATGGTTAGTCAAATGCTGGTGAGGCCAGGGGAACCACTAGATCCATGGCCTTGGGATGGTGGCGTACTACTAGTCGCTCGGCCTCCCCGATATGGTCGCCATCCACCTGCCACGGCACTAAATGAGTGGCTACCACTTCGGCCATGCTTACACCGTTGCGGACCTCCAAACCGTTTCTGCCGGTTAGGTGGGAGTGACTGCGGGTCCGAGGTCCACCAGTTTTCGGGCTCGGAATCCTAAGGCCGACTGCGGAGGCGAGTGTCGTTATCAGGGTGGTCGCTGAGAGGTTTCGAAACGTCGCGATTGAGAGCGGGCTTTCCAAGGTCGCAGCCGGGGCCAGCGAGAGCCCTCGAGTTCCTAGGTATGTGTAGGGATCGGTGTTTAGGCAGGCGGCGAACACGCCAGGAATGCCGATCCCGGCCTCGGTGTCTCCCTTGGTGTGACCGTTCGCATCGGACGGGAAGGTCACCTCAAAGGCGGGGCGCCGGTGGTCGTAGTGGCGGATCCAGGTGTCGACAGTCGCTGCAATGTAAAGCGGGTGGCCGGCAAACCGTTTTAGTAGGCCACCTCTGCGTTCCACCTGTTCGACTACAGCGGCGTCGAACCCAATTCCGGCATGGAAGAGAAAGTAGCGGTCGTTTACTGAGCCCAGGCCCACCCGTCGGATCGAAGCTGCATCTATGGCATCAAGGAGAGCGCCGGTGGCCTCAACGGGATCGTCAGGAAGGCCGAGGGTGCGGGCAAAGACGTTGGTTGAGCCACCGGGAAGCGCGGCTAGTGCCGTCTCAGTACTGACTAGTCCGTTAGCTGCTTCGTTTAGGGTGCCGTCGCCCCCTAGGACTACCACTACGTCGATGCCGTCGTTGGCGGCGCTTTGGGCCAACCGGGTGGCATGGCCCCGACGGGTGGTAGCGGCCACCTCGAGACGGTGGTCAGCGGACAGTGCCTTCTGAATGACAATCCGGGTCCGCGCAGTTACTGAAGAAGCTGATGGGTTGACAATCAACAATAACTTCATGGGTTAATCCCGCATCGCCGGTCAACGTCATCGAATAAAACTTGGAGTGGGAGTCTTCCAAAACTTTGCTGAACTCTCTCAGACCGCCGAAGGTTTGTTTGGCCTTTGGCCCAAAGAGGGCGCCTTGGTGGTTGTGCTGGGTTAGGGGTACTTAATGGTGAGCAGCACAACTCGGGCCTGCTATCGAACAGTTCCAGGCAAAAAAACGGTTGGGCAGCAGGTGGGGGAATAGATCCCTCCATCTGCTGATTAGGCGAAGAGATCACATCGGACACAGTCTGACCTTACGACCCAGCGTGGGTTGACAACGATAGTGACTGAAGACCATCTCAAATTCTCTTAGTACGGTTGGTCCGGTTCCCGCTGTCGTCGGGCAGACTCTGCGCCATGAATGTCGTCGTATGTGTGAAGCAGATCCCTGATCCAGCAGACACAGGTTCGCTGGATCCCGTAACCAAAACCCTCAAGCGGGATGTGAAACTCATCTTGGATGAGTCGGACTCCTACGGAGTCGAAATGGGCTTACAACTAGTGGATGCCGCTGGCAGCGGAGAGGTGACCCTGGTCTCCATGGCCCCCAACGCTGAGGTCGGCGGCATTCGGACTGCCCTGGCCATGGGAGCGGAGAGCGCCGTGCTAGTGAGCGACGAGGCTTTGGCCGGCTCTGACGCCCTCTCGACAGCCAAGGTGCTGGCTGCTGCTATCGCCCGCTCGGAGCCTGATCTAATCTTGACAGCGACTGAATCCAGCGACGGATACACCGGAACTGTGCCGGTGCAGATCGCTGAGCTCATGGGTCTCCCGGCGGTCACTTTCGGCAAGGAGATCGAGGTCGCTGACGGTGTAGCTACCGTCAGGCGCCAGACCGAGGCCGGCTATGACCAAGTTGAGTGCCCACTTCCTGCTGTCGTTTCAGTTACCGCCGGTGTAGTGGAACCCCGATATCCATCGTTTAAGGGAATCATGGCGGCCAAGAACAAGACGGTGATCGAGCTTGACCTTGCCGGTTTGGGTATTGACCCGGCCACGGTGGGCTGGGCCGGAGCCCGTCAGGAAATTACGACCATTGCTGAGGCGCCCGTGCGGGAAGCCGGTGAGGTCATCGTCGACGAGGGCGACGCCCACGAGCGCATCTTGGCGTTCTTGGACGACCTCAAGGTGCTATAGGAGCCGGTCATGGGAATCTCGAAAATCTGGGTATACGGCGAGACGACTGCGGCCGGCGCCACCGCTGGAACGCTTGAGCTGCTGACTAAGGCCCGGACGCTGGCCGACAGCGTCGAGGTCATAATGGCCGGCGATGCTTCTGCTGTAGCCGGCGAACTGGGCGCCCACGGTGCCACGGCGGTTTACACGATTGGTGACCTTGCCGGTGCGCTGCCTGGTGGGCGTGTCGCTACGGCAATTGCCGGTGCCATGGAGGCTGGGAACGGTCCTGATGTGCTACTTGCTGCCACGTCGTACGACGGCCGAGACGTAGCCGGGCGTCTTTCAGCCAAGGTTGACCGCCCCGTTCTCACCAATGTCATCGATCTGGTCGCAGACGGTGACCGTCTTCTGGGCAGCACTCCAGTGTTTGGTGGCTCAACCGACGTCGTGACCGGCTTCACCGATGCTGGGCTAGCTATCTTCTTGGTACGCCCCAAGTCCTTTACTGCCGAGGAATCCGGTGGTGCGCCAGCTGCTGTGTCGGAGATAAACGTTGGCGAACTAGGTGACACCGATGCTGCGGTAGTGAAGGACCGATTTGTCGAGGAGATGTCGGGGCCAAAACTCGACGAAGCAGCGGTAGTCGTGTCCGGCGGTCGTGGCTTGGGTGAAGCCGATAATTACGAGATGATTGAAACTCTGGCCAAGTTGGTACGTGGCGCCCCAGGGGCTTCGCGTGCCGTTGTCGACGCCGGATGGGTCCCGTATTCATACCAAGTTGGGCAGACGGGCAAGGTTGTGAAGCCCACTGTCTACATAGCGTGTGGCATCTCCGGCGCCACGCAGCATCTAGTGGGGATGAAAGGCTCAGCAAACATCGTCGCCATCAACAAGGATGAGGAGGCGCCGATCTTCGGCATTGCCGATCTTGGTATTGTCGGCGATGTGCACAAAGTGCTCCCCAAACTGATTGAGGCGTTGCAAGCCCGGGGCTGAGTTTCAAACTAGGTGATCGTTTGCTGCGAGAGCCCAGGACAACCCGTCTAACGGGTCCTCAACCGCGATACCCAGAAACCATCCGGTGGGGTGCTCAACGTCCTCCCACCGCCACCACCGAAGTTCCGCCACAGCGAGGCCTAGTTCATCGGAGTCGGGCGGCCAGTTGTCAGTTGGCTCGTCAAGTCCACTCAGGGCTGCAGCGCACCACCACGCTTCAAATCGGCCCCTTGCTGCACCGCGCCGCCGCCCGTGGGCTCCAGCCGATGCTCCTGCCCAGGCCAACAGTCCGATGGCCTCGTCAGGATCCAGTCTCCGGAGGTTGATATTGCTTGTTTGGCTAGCAGCCCGTGCGGCCTGAGGCCCCGTCCCTACGATTGCGACTGACATAGCGGTCCCTCGAGACTGGTCAGTCCACGTAGATACGAGGTCTCGTAGAGCCTCGCGTGCTCTGTCAACTTTCGGCCCCGTCAAGGGTCTTCCAGCATCCGGCGGAGTTAATGGGGACAGTGGCCCGCTGTTAGGCATGGGATCATCGACAGCGTAGGGGCCGATTACCGGCCCATCAGAGACTGGTTCCCATTTGGCGAGCCGCAGTGGGAGCCCCATCGGATCTTCGGCAAGTTCGAGATCGACTAGGTCCTCACCGCGGGCTACCCGTTCGTGGGCTACCAGAGCCCGGAGTGGACCGGCGCCGACAGGCAGGTGGGGTCCCAATTCAGCCCACGTGTGTGATGAGGCAGCCACCTCGGCTAGTGGGGCTACGCCAAACGTGGTGGCGTCGCGAATCACCGCTGCGGCTGCGAAGGGGGCCGGGGCCTCCAGGGCCAGGCGATGCTCGGCATGATCTGCTGCGGGCCAGAGTTGATGGCCGCGGTCGGCGGCCAGTCGAGACCGGGTTGCGATTTGTTCGAGAATCTCCCAACTAGTTGTTTCGCACGCATCGTCGACGAGGCGGAGTAGACCGTCAAGGTCACCCTCGTTGAGTAAGCGATCAAGGTGAGCCAACGACGCGTCCATCAAACCAGCGGCCAAGGAACCCGGCGTCCACTGGGGTCGGTGGGGAGCTCACCGGCATCGGCTAGGGCACTAGCCCGAGTCAACAAGGCGTCACTTTCGAACGCATCGAGGATCCCAGCCAGCGGCTCCAAAAGACCCTCATTGGTCAAGCGCCGCAGATCGGTGACGAGATCATCGGGCAGGGTTTGTCCGGCAAAGTCCCAGATAACCGTCCGAACCTTGAACTGATGGTGGAAGCACAGCGCATTGTCGATGGCCCATAGAGCACCGTCGTCGCCAGCCAACACGTGGCCGCCCTTGCGGTCTGTGTTGTTGGCGACCAGATCCCAAGCAGCGAGGCGCATGAGTTCGTCGGCGCGAATCGGGTCATCTCGCAGCGTGAAGTAATGCTGTTCGTAGTCACACGGCACGTACAACTGGACAGACCCCTCGCTCAACGGCCCATCACGGATCACCGTCGGTGGGATCAAGCCCCAGCCCAACTGGGCCGTCAACTCCCACGCGGCGGCCTCCCGGCGATAAAGGCCTGGAGGGAAGTCGTGAAGTGGCCGCTCGCCGCGCCCCGGCTTGTAGACCCCTTGGAGAAGCGGATCAGATCCTGTTGATGGATGGGTCACGTCCACTAAGAAGGTGGCATTAGATGTCCAGGGCATACGTCCAAGGATTTCCAAGTGACCTTCAGTGAGGACCTCGATGGCCAGTGCATCTTCGACGGGTCCCCGACGGCGGAAAGGATCTGCTGGGTTGTCAATCTGGTTAGGTGCTTGATGGTCAGTGGCGTGCTCAGTTGACACAGGGGCACCAGCCGTCAGCTGTCGGTTCCAATGGGGCGCCACACCAATCGCACGGAGGGCGTCCGGCGGCCACGATTTGGCGGGCCTGATCGATGAAACAGACAACCATCTCGCGTCGCATCGGGAACCGGGCCTGAGCGGGTGGTTCGTCGGTGTTTCGTAGGAGTTCCTCTGCGATTAGCACGAGTCGGTCGGTGGACTGCTGGTAGGTCACACCGAGGCTGCCTACCACCCAGTCGGCCTCGACGGGATCTTCAAACTGGATGGTGGCTTCGATCTCCTCCAAAACCACTTGGTCGGTCGGCGGTAGATCCTCCAGCAACCCATCGAGAAACTCTGCCAACCCGGCTACCTGCTGCTTTTCGATCTTTAGTGATACCACTTGGTCGAAGCGTCGAGCTTGGAGAAAAAAGACTCGACGTCCCAGAGGTCCAACGACGCCGGCGGTGAAACCGTCAGTATCGTCCCATTCGATCTCTGGCCGTGTCACGGTGTCGAAATTACGAGTTGGTGGAGGTGGGGACATGCACCTAGTCGATCTGTACTGGTGTAGTCGGCTGGGCCGGGGTCGTTCTCGCAGATAGTGAAAGTGTGACTCATTAGAAAGTCCTCAATATTTTCATTCCGGTCACGATGGAGTCAGGCCACTCAGGGTGCCTGTGGTGTTTACGGCTAGGACAATGGGTCGTTCAGGGGCGTGCAGGACTGCACTTACCGAACAAGGTCCCACAACAATGCGTTGGAAGAGGTCCAGTGGGGTGCCGACCGCTTGGGCAATAGCGGCCTTGATGGGATCAGCATGCGAGACGCAGACAATGGTCTCTCCTGGGTGGTGGGCCACCAGTTCAGAGACTTGGCCGGTGATACGGGTTTGCATTTCGGTAAATGACTCACCCCCGGGGAAGCGAAACGCTGAGGGTTGGCGCTGGACGACAGCCCATGCCTTCAACTTCATGAGGTCCTTTAGGCGACGCCCTGTCCACTGGCCGAAATCGCACTCGTTGAGACCTCTTGCAGTGCGGACCCTCAGGTTGAGGGCACGAGCAATAGGGGCAGCGGTTTCTCGAGTCCTTTCCATGGGAGAGGCGTAGACGGCCGCGACCTGACCTTCGCGTTCCGCAATCTTGGTGGCTACCGCTTCGGCTTGAGCTTTACCCTCATCTGAGAGGTGTAAGCCGGGAGCCCGCCCAGGCAGGCGGGCCCCAGTGGTGGGGGTCCGTCCATGTCGTATGTACAGCACAAGGGTTGGTCGCATCAATTGACGAACCTACTCTGGCTCCGTGCCCCGCCCTCCTGTAGCGACCCTCCTTCAGGCAATCCACCAAGACGTGGTGGCCTGTCACGCCTGTCCTCGGTTGGTCTCATGGCGTGAACAGGTGGCTGTCGAGAAGCGGGCCGCCTACCGGGACGAGGTGTACTGGGGTCGAGGAGTGCCTGGCTTCGGCGATCCGAAAGCCCGGATCTTGATAGTTGGCCTAGCACCAGCAGCCCACGGCGCCAACCGGACCGGTCGGGTCTTCACAGGGGATCGGTCAGGTGACTTCCTCTTCGCTGCCCTCTATCGCGTCGGTCTTGCTAGTCAACCAGAAGCTGTGAGTTTGGATGATGGACTGATCCTGAGAGATGTATTTATCACGTCACCGGTTAAGTGCGCACCGCCTGCCAACAAGCCGACACCAGATGAAAAGACTATGTGTAGGCCGTTCTTCCAGCGGGAGGTAGATGCTTTGGCTGCCGTCAAGGTCGTTCTGGTGTTGGGACAGATTGGCTATGTGGCAGCAGCGGCTGAGTTTGGGTTGCAGCCTCGTCCGGGTTTCGGCCATGGAGTGGAGGCGCCTATCGGAGATGGTCGCACAATCTTGTGCTCCTACCATGTGAGCCAGCAAAACACGTTTACTGGCCGTCTTACCGAGCCAATGTTCGACTCGGTGCTGCACCGAGCCTGTGAACTAGCCGATAAGTGATTGGTTGGACTGGTCGTAGGTCATGCCCTTGAAGACCGCCGGTAGCCTCAGGGCCGTGAAGCGTCTACCTCGTTCCTTTAAGCGGCCCCTTCTTCCTCTCTTGGTTATTTTCCTGCTGGCCACAGCCTGTGTGCCCTCCGGTGAGCCAGAGTCTTGGCAAGATCAGGCTGATGTTGACGGCGAGGGCCTAGTAGAGCGAGAGTTTGTCGATGCCTGCTTAGAGGCTAACGACGGTCTGGGTTCAGCTAAGGCGAAAAAGTTTTGTGGGTGTGTTTTGGATGGGATTCAATCTGAGGTCACTTGGGAAGATTTTCGCGAACTAGACGCTTTCATCAAAGATCAGCGAGACACGGTTAATCGGGACATGTTGGCCGAGTATTACGGATGGTTCGTAAACATCTCCGACGACTGCGCTTAATTATCTGATTAATGCTGGGCCTGTCGTTTCGCCGGCTCTGTCGCCAGTTCAGCCGGCCCGAACAGGTAGGCCGACTCGAGCAGTTGGGTTGGCCCACTCGGGCCACCGGTTGCGACTCTTAGCCGCCAACTTGTGCATCAGAGCTATAGCCCCTGGATCGCTGTCGCCCGGTCGACCCTCGATCACGCCGTCGGCCAACATGCCCATGATGACCTGTCGGCCGAGTTCGGTGCGCACGATGGTTAGTGTCCAATCCTTGTTGTCGCCGATGCCACCGGTGGAAATGTCTGCGTGCTCGGCCGCAAAGTCTGGACAGTGGTTGCAGCCTTCGCGGGTCCAAGCGTGACACTCCTTGAGGTTGATCTCGTGGTAGTCGCCGTTGCGCATCCAGATCTGAAACACACCCTTGATATTCATCTTGACCATCTCCTCTCGTCGGAGGCGGTACTTGGCCCAGAACAGTTCTTCGAAGATGGAGTCGTCGAATGACTTAGAGCACAACAGGCCGATGTTCAGCTTGATGGGCTTACCGGCTTTCCCGACCTTCCGGTGCCACATCACAGGTCCGATCGAGGTTTGGCAACTCATTCCCACGAGAGCCAGCGATGAGAGACCTCGGTCGAGAGCCTCAGGCATAGCCAACGTGTTGGCCGAGTAGGTGTAGCGGCTACCGGCTCCGGCTAGTACCGACTCGCGATCGGTGGCTACTGCGGGTATGGCCTTCCAAGTGCTAGCGCCGTCGGGGCCTGCAGGCTCGAGGTGGCTAGTCAGGGCACCATCGATGATGCCATTATCGAGGCACCAGATGAGGATGGCAGACACCAAACCACCGTCTTGGCCCATCTCGTGAACGGTGGAGTCGCTGGCTCGGGTGAGTAGAACATCTTTGTATACGCCCGACATTTCGTCTGGGCGTCGGGCTCTGGCGAACAAGTGCTGGTCGGCCTCGGTTTCCCAGTCACGGAAGCGGGGACAGGCTCTGGTGCAGGATGTACAGCCCTTTTGACCATGGCCACAGTCATCGGCGCCTAGCTCATCTTCGAGGTGAAATGGGGTGTATTTTCCTGGTTCGTGTTCATAGCCGATGACATCATGCGGGCAGGCAATCACACATCCGGCACAGCCTGTGCAAAGTCCTGAAGTAATGACCTCCTCGTACAGTTCCTTCCATTGGAAGGACCACTTTTTCCGAGGAGCAACCATAGGTATCACCCTATCGAGAGGTGTGTTTCACACTTCGCGCTAGAGGCGGTGTTTAAGGGTTCGTTCGTTCGAACCGATCGGGTGGTGTGTCGTGGGAGTTGAAACTTTGCGGGCTCAAGAGTTGGCGGCACGGTCGGTCATCCAAGCCGAAACTTTCTGGGTGAAGTGGGTTATGTCGTAGATATCAGTTTCACCGGACCAGAGTCCGTTTCCGCCCCAGGTGAGTACAGCCAGGTTCCAAGGCTCGTGAACGCTGCCGTTACCTGGGTCGCAAAGCCGGTTACCGAACCGGGCCACCACAGTTCCGCGTAGTTCGTCGACGACATACCAATGCACTGGGAACCCGACCATGTCGGAGCCGGGTGAAGACTCCATGGTTGACGTCATCCATTCATGTATGGCTATGCGACCGCGGAACTCTCCGTAGGTGGGCTCAACGTAGTGGGCGTCATCGGTGAACATTTCTGACCAAGGAGTCCAGTCTCCCGACGACGCTGCAAAGTTCGCTCGTCGTACGAACTCAGTAAACGTTGCCTTGAGTTCGTTAGATGTCACCTTGATCGTGGAATTGGTTCCAGTGTTCATAGTTTCTTGCGCCCCTGACAGGACTCGAACCTGTGCACACGGCTCCGGAAGCCGATGCTCTATCCGCTGAGCTACAGGGGCTGGAAGCGTCAGGCTACCGGGCCATCTTCCAGCCTGCAGGCTTGAGTCTGAGGTGACAAATGAAGGATTTTGGTGTAGTTCGGGCTCGAAGCTAGTGGAATAGATAGGTAAGTTCCGCGGTTAGTTCAGACTAGGTCGAGCGAGTGGAGGGCTGAGT
>CAWVUB010000045.1:0-16986 GCA_963933065.1 uncultured Acidimicrobiaceae bacterium
ATCCTTTCAGCGACCTGCAGCGAATGGTGACTGCTGCGCAAATGGCTTAGTACGTTCAGAAACTGGCTTGGGGGAGACACACTCGAATTCCTGAACAGGTCCATTGCACACGTCAGACAGACGCCATCTTCTGAACTCCGGATGTTCGTCTATTTCTAGCTTCCGACTAGGAGCGTTTCGGCGAGGACGTCTAGGTGACCTAGGTCTTGGTCGTCAAGAATTTGTAGGTAGATCCGATCACATCCGAGGTCCTCATATTCAGCAGCCCTTTTTTGTACTTCTTCAGGACTTCCCGCAAAGCCGTTTTGACGAAGTTCATCCGACTGTCGACCAATAGCGGTTGATCGACGCTCCATTTCGACTCCGTCTTCGCCACAGCATGCAACCTGTGCACAGGAATAAACCAGATCATCGGGATTGCGACCGATGGCTCCGCAAGCCTCACGCACGATATTGCTTAGTTCCGCCCACCTATCCGGTGGAGAGAAGGGGACGTTGAACTCGGTAGCAAAACGAGCGGTTAACCGAGGAGTTCGCTTAACACCGGCCCCACCCATAATTATTGGAGGCCCTGGTTTTTGTTCTGGTTTTGGCAGGGCAGGGGAACCCTTGATGGTTAGGACTCGGCCGGAGTATTCGAAAGTCTCTCCGATTGGTGTATTCCACATGCCAGTTATGACCTCTAGGGCATCTTCGAGCAGGTCAAAGCGTTTCCCAACTGATGGGAAGGCCAGACCTTGTGCTTGGTGTTCAGTCTCGTACCAGCCGGCCCCAAGTCCGATTTCGACGCGTCCACCGCTCATATGGTCGACCTGGGCTATGGACACAGCGAGAGGACCAATATGGCGAAATGTGACAGGGGTTACCAGAGTTCCAAGTCGGATGCTTTTCGTATCACGGGCGAGACCGGCCAGCGTGGTCCAGGCGTCGGTAGGGCCTGGAAGCCCATCGCTGTCTCCCATGCTCAAATAGTGGTCTGAAGTAAAAAATCCACTAAATCCCAATTGCTCTGCATGAAGAGCCAGGGTCATAAGCCGCTCGTACGTCGTTCCCTGCTGTGGCTCCACAAAAATCCGGTAGTCCACGATTCTCCTTTAGGTCTCTTCTGGATTCAGATCCAGAAGGCATCTCGCCAAGTGCGAACTGACTACGCAGATTGTGCCACTCCCGTCCAACTAATTGGCGCAGGCCCTTGAACAACGAGGGCCGTGGGCATCTTTGGTAGTGGGATCAGTCGTTGGTCGTGATTGGACCCATGAAGACTGTGGCTTGGTCCCAACGGCCACCTTCGACCATGAAGGTGGCAGCTTCCGCCCACTGGTTGGGCGTCAGGTTGGGCCATTTCCTTTCGGCTTCAAAGTACATATCGACGTACTTGGGTCCGTCTCCCTCTTCGGAGTAGACCACGACTGGTTTGGTTGTGGTCGTGGGGACTTCGGATTCGAGCACGGGCCGCAGGCCCTCGGAGTCACCGCATCCGGAACTAAGTAGTGCCATTGCTCCGAGGGCTACCAAGCCCAGCGTGTCGAGTCGCATAATCCAGAGAATAACGGTTGGTGTTGTACAACTAGAGTTAAGGGTCGGTGCCATGGGGAGCGATCACGAGCACTGTCCCGGCGTCAACGGAGACCTCAGCGGATACTCCACTCATCTGGTTAGAAAGTCCTAACCCCACGCCAGGTGCCAGATTCGCATCTTGGAGTGGCCATGCTAATCCGCTTGTTGTAACACCGCTAGCGGGACCGTTCACGGCCAGCAGACTGACCAGATCACCCCTATGGCCTTCAAAGGAGATTTGATCCCAAACCACCCAGGCCCGAGCAGAGTCGATCAGCATGTTGATCTGCAGATCGTTCCACCTACTAGCGGTTACCACCAGCATGTTCCCTAGCGCATGGTCAAGACGACCGGCGAAGGTACCCACAATGGTCGCTGAGGTCGCTCCTCCAGCCAGAGTGGCAGTGAGTGCTAGTTCTAAGTCGGTTTCGTCTTTGTCCACCGGATGGCTTTCCACTGCCCGAGCGCTCTTCTTGGCTTTGGAGCTAGCCGAGTCGAGATCACCGACTAGAAGGTCCACTGTCAAGCCGAGATGCTCGGCATTATCGATGCCGGAATCAGCAGCGATAATCAAATCGGCGTCGGGAAGTGCCCGCAGACCTCGAGGAAGTGGTCCACCGGTGAAGATCAAAGCATGTCGAGTAACTGGATCAGCGGTCACTGGCCGTCATCCCTCACTCGGACAGACCAGCGGTCGGCTACACGTGTGAGAGATAAGTCAAGCCCGTAGCAGTCCGACAAGACCTTGGCGGTAAGGACATCGTTGAGCGGGCCAGCCGTGACAGCCCGCCCTTCTTCCATGAGTAGTGCATGGGTGAAGCCCGGTGGAATCTCCTCAACATGGTGGGTGACCTGGACTATCGGGGGCGTATTGGGATCAACGGCGAGGTCTGCCAGTGTGGCGACCAGTTCTTCACGACCGCCGAGGTCGAGTCCCGCCGTCGGCTCATCCAGAAGAAGTAAATCAGGGTCAACCATCAACGTCCGAGCCAAGAGAACACGCTGACGCTCGCCGGACGAGAGCGTGCCAAACCGGTGATCAGCGCGGTTGCCGCAACCGGTCCGTGAGAGCAACTCACGCGCACGGTTGTAGTCCTCTTTGGTGTACTCGTGCCACCAGGGTTCCAGAGCACCGTGGCGAGCGGTCATGACCACGTCAGCGGCCGGCAAGTCAGTCCGAAATGCGTCGGACAAGGTAGCCGACGCGTAGCCGATTCGCCCTCGCAACGACCGCACATCAGTCCGCCCTAGTTCCTGACCCAGCACCCGGACCCGTCCAGTGGTGGGGTGGAGTCGTAGGGCTGCAATGCGCAACAGACTGCTCTTACCTGAACCATTCGGGCCCAGTACCACCCAATGCTGCCCGCGGTTGACACGCCAACTGACCTGATCGACCAGAGTGGTTCCCCCGGTCTGGCGACTCACTCCGTCTAAGTCCAGAACTGTTTCTGTGGGTGATCCTGACACGCTGATGACCCTACGTGGCTCCTGCCTGATGGGTACCGGTCAGGCCAGCGATCGAATTAGAAGGAGCACAGCAAATAAGCTGGACAGACCGTAAACCGCTGGGGCTAGCCAGGCTCGCGCCAGCACGCCCCGCAGACGGCTGCTTAGCGCCACGCCGACTAGCACGGAAGGAATGAGACACACGGCTAAGAGGAGATCAGAGGTACCAAATTCGCCGACGATGGTCAGTGAGATCACTGAAATAGTCGTTCCAATTAAGAAAAATGCATTGAGAGTGGAACGTAACTCTGAACCGGAGGCATCGTTCAGCACCAGAGCGATTGGTGGCCCTCCGACGGCGACGGAAGTACCCATGAAGCCGCTTAGACCGCCAGCCCCCATCAGCGTCCATGGGGTTCTATTGGTATGCATGCCCGAGATTTTAAGACCTACACCGAGTAGCAGCAGGGTGCCGAACAGCAGCCCAAGTTGGTCTTCAGAGACTTGAGTTAGCGCCCAGACGCCTAGCAGCACTCCAGGGACACGCCCGACGAGTGCCCAACGGAGAACCGGCCAGTCGATAAATTTGTACTCGCGCCATGCAACCAATGCGCATAGCAATGGGTTGACCATGAGTACCGGTCCAGGGACAAATTCTGGGGCAAGCAACGCGAGAATTGGGACGGCAAAGAGGCAAGCCCCGAACCCCAATAGACCCTGAATGGTGTAGCCGACCGTCAAGACGACAAGTCCGAGTACGAATTCCAGTGTGCTCACTGTGGTGGTGCTGATTCGCCGACTGAGGGGGCACCTGATGCATGTCGTTCCCATGTTTCAACCATGGACGCGTACTGGCCGCCGAGGTCAAGCAACTCGTCATGGGTTCCGTGTTCGATAATTCGACCTTCGTCAACAACAGCTACCCGGTCGGCTCGCATGGCAGTAGCTAATCTATGGGCAATGATGATGGCGGTGCGGCCTTGGAGAACTTGATCTAGAGCGCGTTCGATCACTGATTCAGACTGGAGGTCTAAGTTGGAGGTGGCCTCGTCAAGCACCAGCACCCGGGGCTTGGCCAAGAAGGCGCGTGCCAGAGCAACCAACTGGCGCTCACCGGCTGACAGCGAGGCGCCCCGTTCGTGTATCGGGGTGTCGATTCCATCAGACAGGCGCTCCAGTAAGGGACCCAAGCCGACTGCAACGCAGGCGGTAACTAGTTCGTCGTGGTGCGCATCGGGCCGAGCAAACGACACATTGTCGGCGATGGTTCCATTGAACAGAAAAGGTTCCTGGGGAACTACGCCCAGTTGACGACGCAGTGAGGAAATCCCAACGTCGCGTAGGTCGTGGCCGTCAATGGTGATTCGTCCGACTGTCGGGTCGTAGAACCGAGCCACCAACTTGGCGATTGTCGACTTGCCCGCACCGGTTGGGCCCACGACGGCCAGCACCTCCCCCGGTTCCACCTCTAACGCCACATCGCGTAGTACCGGGTGATGGGCGTCGTAGCCAAATGTCACCGCTTCGAGGCGGATCCGCCCAACGATGGGAGGTAGGTCTGGGGCTCCGGGCTTTTCGACCACTGTGGGTTCCTTGCCCAAGAGGTCCTGTAGCTTCAGGACCGCTGCGCTGCCCTGCTGGTATTGATTGTAAAGCTGGACCAGGGTTTGGACTGGTGCGAAGAACGAAGTCAAAAACAGCAAGAAGGCCACTAGTTGGCCGATTGTGACCTCTCCCTGTAATGCCATACGTCCACCGACTAGGAGTACCACCGCTTGGGCAATAATCCCGATGGACTCAGTGCCCGGTCCGAATAAGGCTTGAGCCCTGCCCATACGGAGGTTCGCAACCAGGTGAGCATCAATGATTTGCTGGTGTCGTGCCACGTCGTGGTCTCTTCGACCGAACGCCGCAATAACCCGGATTCCAGCGAGGCTTTCGGCCAAGTTGGACAGGACTTCAGCGATCCGGTCCCGTACTTGCAGATAGCCAACGTGGGATACCCGACGGAACCACAGAGTAAGCAACAAGTTGATCGGGATGACAGTGACGAGACATACGAGCGCTAGGCCGGGGTGGAGGATTAGAAGGTAGGTGGTGATGACGAGCAGAGTCATGCCCTGAACGATGAAGTTCACTAGGCCTTCTTGGAGCAGGGTGGTAAGGGCCTCGATGTCGCTGGTCATTCGCGTCATAAGGACCCCCGACTTCTCGCTGGTAAAGAAGTTCAGCGATTGGCGTTGGAAGTGACTGAACACCCGGATCCGTAGTTCGTAAACCAGTCGTTCACCGAGTCGTCCGGTGAATCTGGTGCGGAAGAACGAGGCAGCTGTCGAGAGTCCAATGGCACCCAGATAAGCGATAGATGCGGCCACTAAAACACCGATGTCACCAGCTATGACGCCGTGGTCGATGCTTAGTTGGGTAAGTAGTGGCCCGACGTGTAGGAGCCCTGTCTCCACGACGACTAGAAAGAGGGCCACTAGTAGGCCTTTAGCGTGGGGGGTCAGGAAGACTCGTAGCCCAAAGGGTCGACGGTCCCAGCGGGAGTGTGAGAACGACACATCCGGGGCGGGGTGGTCGGGTTCATCGCGCAGGACACCTTCGATACGGGACCGCAACTCGTCAGGAACCTCAGCAAAGGGTAGGCCAGCCTGAGCGTTGGCCTGCATCGATGTTGGCCCGCCGAAGAGGCCGTGACCGCCCATCAGTCGGCTTCCCCTGGCGCCTCTGAGTCCTTTGCCTGGGTGAGGATGGCTGCATAGCGAGGTTCCGTGGCCAGCAGGTAAGCATGTGTGCCGTTGGCAACGACCTGGCCGTCTTCCATGAGCACAATCCGGTCAGCGAGCCTGATGGTGGAAAGCCGGTGGGCAATCACGATGGTGGTTCGGTCGGACATGAGGTGGGCCAACCCCTGGTGGATGGCCTCCTCGGTTTGCACATCGATAGCGCTGGTGGCGTCATCGAGAACCAATATTCGTGGGTCGGCGAGCACTGTGCGGGCGAGAGATATGCGTTGACGCTGTCCTCCTGAGAGCGTGTAGCCGCGCTCGCCAACCACTTCGTTAAAATCGTTGCTCAATTGGTTGATGAAGTCGTCGGCACAGGCGATTCGTGCTGCAGCCTGGACCTCGGAGCGGGATGCACTGGGACGGCCGAAGGCCACGTTGTCGTGCAGGCTTTCAGAGAACAGGAATGACTCGTCGGTCACTTGGTTGATCGAGCGCCGCAGTCCACTCAGCGTTCGATCACGCACGTCTAGACCGTCAACTAGAACGGCTCCGGACGACACATCGTAAAAGCGGGGCAGCAAGCGAGCCAACGTTGATTTGCCGCAGCCAGTACGTCCCACGATGGCGACGGTCTCTCCAGGGTCGACCACGAGGTTGAAGCCATTGAGGACTAGGGGTGTTTCTTCTTCGGCGTTGGAGGTATTGGTAGTGGGATACCTAAAGGTCACGTCACGAAATTCCACTCGGCCAAGATTGGGTGTATCCGGTGCTGGTTCCCGGGCCCCAGGTCGGTCCACGATTGCTGGTGCCTCGTCGAGAATCTCGTAGATCCGTATGGATGAGGCTGCTGCCCTTTGGGCCTGGAGTAGGACGAAGCCAAACATTCGGAACGGTACGGCAATCATTGTGACGTAGCCACTGAAGGCCAGCAGTGAGCCCACGCCCACCTGGCCATCTATAGCGAGGTGGCCTCCATATAGGAGCACGAGAGCCATCCCTAGGCGCGGAAGGGCTTCGATCAGCGGGTTGAACCGGGCCCTTGCCTCAATGAGAGCAGTAGCCGACCATCGGAGACGCTCAGCGACTCTGGCCATCAACGTCACCTGTTCAAGCTCCGCAGCGAATGCCTTGACCACTCGGGTTCCATTAATGTTTTCATCGACGACCATGGCCACCTCCGCCATCCGGCCTTGAGTTACCCATGAAAGTGGAAAGACCCGATCGCGAAGTTTCTGACCGAGTACGTAGACCAGCGGCATGGTTGAGACAGTGACCAGTGCCAGTGGTACGTGGATGCTGAGCATGAACCCGAAGGCGATCAGGAAGCTAGTTGCAGAGAGCCCAGCGAGTGGCCCAAAGGCCAGTAGCAACTGGATGGATCGGATATCGGAGTTGGCCCGAGAAATCACCTCGCCGGCGGCAACGCGGTCATAGAAGGAGAAGGAGAGGCGGGTTAGGTGCTGGTACACGGCGGCCCGCAGATCGGTCTCAATGCGATACGCCGCGCCGAACAGTAGGTAGCGATATGTGAATCGAAGGCCGAAGGAGGCAACGCCCATGATTATTAGGAGCACCACGTGTCTCTTTAGGTCAACGAAGGCCTCCGGATCGTTCAGGTCACCAAGGGACTGGTCTATGGCTCTCCGCAGGACCATGGGGACCGACATTTGGATTGCCAGACCAGTTAGGCCGGTAAATAGCACCAAGGCAAAGGTGGCTCGGCGAGCGGCGATAATCGGGAGGAGACGCCGAAACCAGCCCCTTGAGGTATCAGGGTCGATTTGGGGGGTTGTATCTGCTGTGTGCACAGATTTAGGTGATGCCGGCAGCTCGGGCCGCCCGAATGGCATCTCCAAATCGACTGAGATTCTGAATCAGCGGGGTGGGGTCGCCAGCGTTCACGTGTGCACCGAGACGCATCAGGCGACCCGCTACGGCCTGATCGGCCAACTCGAGTGCATTCCGGCCTGATTCAGTGAGATGGTGTACTACCCGTCTCCCATCGTCCGGATGCCGGTGGCGTTCCACTAGACCTCTTTCGGCCATGCCGTCCATCAGGGCGGTGATTGAAGGTCGGCTAACCGATAGACGCTCAGCGAGGTCAGATGGTGCCGCACCACCCTCGTCAAGAAAGATCAACACTCTGTATTGGGACAGGCTGAGTTGGTGTTCAGCTAGGGGGATAGTGATCTGGCGGGCCAATTTTGCTGCCGCACGCCCTGCCGCGACCTCCTGGCTTACGGAACGGTCACCATGGGGGTCACGGGCTTTGTCTCTGGCGGGGTGCAGCACGATGATTAGTCTATCTAACTACTTTGGGAGACTCCCATCGGAGACCGTCGGTAACATGCGGATAGATGTCCATTCCGATGGGTTTGATGGCTGTAGTTGGTCTACTGGCAATCAACGCGTTTTTCGTGGCGGCTGAGTTCAGCCTCGTGGCTGTGGATCGTGCCCGGATTGAGGCGGCGGCCGAAGAGGGAGATCTCGGCGCTCGTCGAGTTGGGGCACTATTACAGCGTCTGACTACCCATCTTTCCGGAGCCCAGTTCGGCATCACCTTGTCGGCATTACTGCTCGGGTTTGTAGCCGAACCCACAGTCGCTCGGATTCTCACGGGAGAAAGTCACCCCACTGGGTCATCAGTAGTCGTGGCCATTGTCGTGGCTACGGTGCTCCATTTAGTGGTGGGCGAACAGGTCCCTAAGTATCTTGCGCTGGCGGCCCCGGAGCGCTTAGCCCGTCGTCTTGCTTCGGCAATAACAGTGATTGGGACTCTGGGGCGACCGGTTGTAGCACTGCTAGATGGAGTGGCCAATTCAGTGGTCCGGCGCCTAGGTGTTACACCTCGCACTGACCTGGAGTCATCACACACGTTGGACGAGATCGGCGACTTGATTCGAACCTCGTCGGACGACACTTTGGACTCCGATGATGTGACTCTCCTCACCCGTTCCATCCGGTTGGCCGAAAAGGTGGCCGCTGACGTCCTCGTACCCAGGCTGGATGTTCATGTGCTCGACAGAGGAGCGGTAGGTGCAGACCTGCTCGATGAAGTGGCGAGGACAGGTTGTTCGCGTTTCCCGGTAGTCGACGGTGATCTCGATCAGGTGATGGGAGTGGTGCATGTCAAAGCTTTACTCGCCGTTGATCGCAAGATTCGACACCAAGTGGCGGTCACTGACCTGATGTTGCCGGCGGTAGTGGTTCCAGAGACTCGTGCGTTGGTTGGGGTGATGGAGGATCTTCGACAGGCCCGAAGTGCCATGGCTGTGGTCGTCGACGAGCATGGAGGAACAGCTGGCATCGCCACCGAAGAAGATGTGCTGGAAGAGTTGGTTGGTGAGATCGATGATGATCTGCTTGAACTGACTGGCCTCCACGCGATCGTCCCCTGGACGCAGGTGGATAGCCCCGACAGCACCGTGGTTTCTGGAAGCCTTGGGCCCGATGACGTGCTGGAGATCACGGGATTTGCGATGCCCGACGGCCCCTACGAAACGCTGGCTGGTTACGTGCTCTATCGTCTGGGAAGGATTCCTGAGCCGACCGCGATAGTGGACGATGAAGGCTGGAGAATCGAGGTGCTGGCCGTTGACGGTCGACGAATCGTGACTCTGCGAGTGGTGGCGCCGCCTGAAGGTTTGTGCATTGCTGAGGATGAGAATCGGTGACAGCGTTAGCGATATTCAGTGTGCTGGTCTTGGTGGGAGTCAATGCTCTATTCGTAGCAACTGAGTTCGCTCTGGTGGCCGCACGGCCAGCGGTGCTAGCTGATGCAGCTGAAAATGGGTCACGGGCTGCATCTCGTGCCCTTCGAGCCCGCCGCGATCTTCGCCTCCAAATGTCAGGAGCACAGCTAGGAATTACGGCTAGCAGTATCGCTCTCGGCATCCTTGCTAACCCCGCGATCGGGGGAATAGTGGGGGACCTTTTTGGATCCCTGGGACTCTCTGAACGCACGGTTGAGGTGGCCTCATGGTCAGTATCTATTGCCTTGGCGGCCGTAGTCCAGATGCTATTTGGTGAGCTTGTGCCTAAGAATCTTGCTATCGCAGCGCCCGAGCAGACGCTCCGATGGACGGTCACGCCTCATGCGGGCTTCGTAGCGTTGGCGCGCCCAGCGGTTGTGTTACTTGACCGTGTTTCAGCGTTGTTGGTTCGCCCATTTGGGCTAACGGCAGTAGATGAGATTAGCCGAGCAGTGGGTGCACCAGAGTTGGCGTCGATGTTTGAAACCTCGCGCCGAAAGGGTCTAATCGACGGATTTGAACATGACTTACTCTCTGGTGCACTCGATTTGGGACGGCGTACCGTGGGATCAGTCATGGTGCCGCGGTCTGAGGTGGCGACGGTTGACCGGTGGGCACTAGTCAATGAGGTGGAACGGGTGCTGGCAGCATCCGGCCACAGTCGACTTCCTCTTACCGGACCGGACGGCGTTCTCATGGGCGTAGTCCATGCCCGGTCGGTTCTCCGACTTCCGGCTGCGGCTGAAAATGACACTCTTACCCTCGAAGAGATCAGGACAATGGCTGTACTGCCGCCGGACCTGCCGCTTGATAAGGCACTTCAGCTACTACGACGGAAGCGGATACGGCTTGCAGCAGTGGTTGAGGAAGATCGTTGGATTGGGATCGTTTCTCTCGAAGATGTCTTGGAGGAGTTAGTTGGTGACATCCGTGACGAGACCGACAGTGAAACTGATGCCGGGTAGCACTAAATGGCTATGTCCTGTGTGACATTGATTCATCGAGCGAGGCGCCAGCGGTAGGATTTGTAGGTGCATCGTCAACCTTGGGCGCTCGTCGCGCTCGTCGCGCTCGTCGCGCTGATTGCTTCCCTCGGTTCCACCGCTGCTCAGGCTGTCCCTGACCTCAGCAGTTTGGATGATGGCTCGGAGTCGGTTGTTTTCACAAGCGACCCTTCACAGGATCTGGTAATCGATCGGGCGACAGGCCTGACCCCTTTGATCTCCGCTGCAGCGGACCTGTTTCCACTGACCAGCCTCGGGATTGCGTCTGCTGAGCAGAACTTGCAGGTTGTGGTGGACCTCTTGGCGCGGGCTGTTCTTCGGCACAGATCGGCGGTTAATGCGTTGGCTGCAGCAAACCAGTTAGTGGGAGACAATGTACGGGATGCCGCTCGACTCGAATCGAGTTACGACGACGTTCTTGACGGCATATCGACAAGTCAGCGGGCGCGCCTAAAACGCGAAGCCCACGTCCGGCGAAATCAGTCTTCTGTAGTGCGTCAGGCGACCTCATCGGCTTGGGTGTGCCCGGTCGGTGGTCGAACCAAGTTTCGGGACTCATGGTGGGAACTGCGTTCCGGAAACCGCCGGCACGACGGCGTCGATCTAGTGGGTCATCGCAACGTACCAATTCTCGCTCCAGTAGACGGAGTGGTCAGCCACCGTTGGGACACCATCGGAGGATGGTCGTTTGATCTGGTGGCGGCGGATGGTGACTTCTACTTTGGAACCCATATGGCTGGTTTCGGTAAGTCTGGTGAGGTGCGAGCGGGCGATGTCATTGGATCAATGGGCGATACCGGCAATGCCCAGGGCGTGCATCTCCACTTTGAATATCACCCCGGTGGTCGGGGCAACTCCGTGAACGCTTATCCAATTGTGGATAAGCGTTGTACGAACCGGGTGCCTATGGGCACGTCCCTGTACGACTAAGGGCCAGTTGTTGAGCCGGCAACAGCCAAGTCCAAGATTTGCTATTCAGGCTCCAATGGCGTGATAACCACCGTCGACGTGAATCATCGATCCAGTGGTTGCTGGAAACCAGTCTGAAAGTAGGGCAACGCAAGCCTGGGCGACTGGTTCGGTGTCGTTCACGTCCCATCCGAGGGGGGCTCGGGTTTCCCACGCTTCCTCGAACTCCGCAAATCCGGGAATGCTCTTAGCAGCGATCGTACGGATAGGGCCGGCTGCCACCATGTTGACGCGTATGCCGTCTGGGCCGAGGTTGCGGGCCAGATAACGTGAAGCCGACTCGAGGGCTGCCTTGGCCACCCCCATCCAGTTGTAGGCCGGCCAAGCGAACCGAGCATCAAAGTCAAGGCCGACGATGGATCCACCGTTTGTCATCAGTGGGCTAACAACCTCAGCCACCGTCTTGAGCGAGTAGGCGGAGATCTCCATTGCCACAGAAACGTCTGACCATTGGGCAGCCATGAAGTCTTCCCCGAGACACACCTCTGGGGCGAATCCAATGGCGTGTAGTGCGCCATCTACCCGGCCCCACTGGTTGCTCAAGTGGTCGTGAAGGGCCGCACCTTGCTCTGTTGAGGTGACGTCGAACTCCAGCACCTCAGCCTCTATGGGCAACTTTCTTGCCGTCCGACGAGTGAGGCTAAGCCCTCGCCCCGCACCAGTCAGAATAATTTCGGCGCCTTGCTCTTGGGCGAGGCGTGCTACAGCGAACGCTATCGACGCGTCGGTGAGTACACCGGTAATTAGAAGTTTCTTATCGTCCAGGATGCCCACAGGGATTTGTTCCTCTCGTTGGAGAATTGATTCGGAGCGTACCTGAGAGTCCCGGTAGCCTTACGGAGTGGAAATTGGACTCCTTGGAGCGACAGGTCCAGCTGGCAGGGCTTTGGCGACTCGCTTAGCTGATATTGGACACGATGTACTGGTTGGATCTCGTTCGAAGTACCGGGCCATGGAGGTGTGTGACAGCATTCTCGAAAAGTGGCCCGAGCGGTCGCTCTCGATTCGTTCGGCCGACAACGCAGGGGCGGCCGATGCTGAAGTGGTGGTTATCGCGACTCCTTGGGATGCTGCAGCAGCAACGGCCCGATCAGTAGCCGATCATCTCCATCGGAAGGTTGTGATCTGCATGTCGAACGCCATTGCGCAGGTTGCCGGGGAGTTCCAGCCCTTAGTGCCACCCCGTGGGTCAGTTTCAGCCAGCGTGCAGGCAGAAGTAACCGATGCGTACGTGGCGGCGGCTCTTCACCATGTGCCGGCTACTGAACTAGGAAATCTGAACCATGAGGTAACTAGCGACGTCCTGGTTTGTTCGGACCACTCACGGGCTACTGAGACGGCATCGGAGATCATCGCGGGAATTCCAGGCGCGCGCCCGTTGGATGCCGGAGGGCTGTCTAATGCCATGGCTATCGAAGCCTTTACCGCAGTACTGCTGCAACTCAACAGCCGGTACCAAACTAGAGTTGCGGTTCGCCTCACTGGAATCGAAGACTGAATCCTGTCCATCGTTAATTAGTACTGGAGAGCAGGTCCGGTCGCTAACCTCGGCGACACATGTCTGAACTTACCATCATTCTTCCTGACGGCTCGTCACGGATGCTCAGCGAAGGGGCAACGGGTGCCGATCTCGCTGCCAACATCGGGCCCGGCTTAGCAAAGGCGGCCGTCATCGTCACCGTCGACGGGGAGGGTCGAGATCTAAACCGTCCATTGGGTGATGGCGACTCAGTCGCGGTGGTTACAGCCGATAGCGACGAAGGCCTCCACACTTTGCGACATTCGACGGCCCACGTTCTGGCACAGGCCGTACTTGATCTTTGGCCAGGCGCCACACATGCCATTGGTCCGCCGATTGAGAGTGGTTTCTATTACGACTTTGAGTTGCCCGGCGGTGCGGTTTTTACCTCAGATGACCTCCAGGCCATCGAGGTCCGGATGCGAGAAATCGTTGACTCCGACCAGGCTTTCGAACGCCACGAGATAACTGCGACTGAGGCGCTCGATCTGTTCGCTGCCCACCGGTACAAGTTGGAAATCATCGAGAAGGTCACAGCGGGTGACGTAGTCGTTGAGATGGCGGGTGAAGCCTCTACAGATGGGACGGTTACCTACTATAGAAACGGTGACGGATTCATTGACCTATGCACCGGCCCGCATGTTCCATCTACTGGGAGACTTCGACACTTCGCGTTGCAGAAAGTGGCCGGTGCCTACTGGCGGGGTGACGAGAAGCAGCCCATGCTTCAGAGGATCTACGGCACTGCCTGGGCAGACAAGAAGGCACTTAAAGGTCACCTTCACCGTCTGGCTGAAGCGGAGAAGCGTGACCACCGCCGGCTGGCTACTGAGCTTGATCTGGTCTCTTGGCCTGAATCTCTTGGGCCAGGCTTGGCAGTGTGGCACCCGAAGGGCGCTCTAGTCCGCAAGCTGATAGAGGACTACAGCCGAACTCGACACGAGGCGGGTGGCTATGACTTTGTCTTCAGTCCACACATTGCTAAGTCCATCTTGTGGGAGACCAGCGGGCATCTTGATTTCTACGCTGATGGCATGTACCCCCCAATGGAAGTGGATGGTGCTAGCTACTACCCGAAACCAATGAACTGCCCTTTCCACGTGGCGATCTTTCAGAGTGGTCAGTGCAGTTACAGAGATCTTCCCCGCCGTTTCTTCGAGTTGGGCGCTGTATACCGCTACGAGCTCTCCGGCGCTATACATGGCCTCTTGCGTAGTCGAGGGTTCACCCAAGACGACAGCCACATCTTCTGCGCTCCGGACCAGATTCCTGGTGAGTTGGCTTCACTGCTGGCCTTCACGCTGAGCGTGCTGCGGGCTTTCGGATTCGAGGACTTTCAGGCCAAGCTGTCGACCCGACCGGAAGAGAAATCGGTTGGCGATGACGCCTTATGGGAACTGGCTACCGATGGGCTTCGCGAGGCATTGAATACGGCAGGCCTGGAATACGTGGTAGATCAGGGCGGTGGGGCGTTTTACGGCCCGAAGATCGATGTTGATGTAACAGACGCCATCGGTCGGCCTTGGCAGTTGTCAACGATTCAGTTGGATTTCAATCTGCCGGAAAGATTTGACTTGGAGTACGTGGGCGCTGATGGAGCCCGCCACCGGCCAGTCATGATCCACCGAGCCCTTATGGGTTCTATCGAACGGTTTTTCGGCGTCCTCTTAGAGCACTACGCAGGAGCCTTTCCTTTATGGTTAGCGCCTGAGCAGGTACGGGTGTTGCCGGTTGCTGACGAGCACCAGGCTTACGCTGAATCAGTGCGAGAGGCTCTCGCTGATGCCGGTTTACGCGCCACTGTGGATCCGGCTGATGAGCCGTTAGGTAAACGGGTCCGTACCGGAAAAGTGCAAAAGATTCCTCACATTCTCGTTGTTGGTGACGACGACGCTGCTCACGGAACAGTTGGTGACAACGCTCGGGGCGCAGAATCTCCAGAGCGCGATCTGCCGCTGGACATGTTTCTCTTGCGACTGGCTTCTGCCGTTGAGTCTGGCGGCCTAGTGGCAGGCCCTGTGGAGGAGGTGGCGTCCTGATCGGGTTAGATCAACTGTGGGCTGGTTGGCGACGCGCCTACGTGTCTGCGCTGGACGAGGGGGCTGACGTACATGCGGCTAGCGGCGATGGGCGAACCCTCTTTGAGGTGCTGGCCGATGGGGATCACCCAGACGACGAGACCCACGTTGTGCGCCGAGGGTTGACTTGCTTTTCGGTAATGAATGCCTTCCCTTATACCAGCGGCCATCTGATGGTGCTGCCCAAGAGGGCAGTGCCAGATCTCAGTGATCTCACTTCTGGAGAGCATGACGAACTATGGGCTATGGTCCGCGATTCGGTGGCTGCCGTGCGGACAGCGTTCCAGCCCGGTGGAGTCAACGTGGGGCTAAATCTTGGTCAAGCGGCTGGTGCTGGGATTCCCGAACATCTCCACGTGCATGTGGTTCCCCGGTGGTCGGGGGATACCAACTTTACGACCACCGTGGCCAATGTACGTGTTCTGCCTGAGTCGCTAGCGGACTCGTGGTTACGGGTCTGTGAGGCCTGGCCGACATGACTACCGGTGGCTGTCTGATCTAAAGAGTGATGCCGGATGCAGCCAATCATTAACTATTTGATGAATCCGTTGTTATCTACCGCCAATTTGGTCCTCCACTGAGCCTGACCCGTGAGGTAGTAGAGGAATCCAACCATTCATGCTGGCCTTCAGGATGGTAGGAATCAGATGCTCAGGATTCCCGCCTGCTTATCGGTGAGATGACCTGTGCTGTGTAGCCACCGGATGGTGTCTACCAGGGTCTCAGTGATAGGCCGAAAAGGGAATCCAAAGGCTTGAGTGGCGCTGCGCTGGTCTACAGATTGCAGGCCGCCGGCCCGGGCGTTTGTCACGGTCAGATAGGCCGTCTCGCGGGTAAGCGGCATCTTCTTGCCAGTGGCTCGAACAACTAGATCACAGAGAGCGCCTCCGAAGGTGATTGTCCACAGCGGACTACCTGGAACTCGAACCTTCTGGCCGGTAAGCCTGCTGACCATATTCAATATTTCGGCCATACCGTGAATATGGCCAGCAAGCAGATGTCGGGCTGGTGCCGCCCCATCGGTGAGCGAGCCAACGCATACCGCTGCTACGTCACGAACGTCAACGAAACTGAAACGAATAGATTGAGGCATTGGTACGAAACGCAGTTTGATCCAGTCGCTAATAGCGGCCATTGAGTCGCTGAGTCCGGGACTGGGATCCAAGGGTCCGAGGATTCCACCTGGACAAACAATGACCACTGGTTGGCCTGCGTTCTGGTGTGCTACTGCTACAGCGTCAGCGGCGATTTTGGAACCTGTGTAGGGCCCTGACTCGGGGCCCACTGGGCTCTCCGGGTTGATTTCTGTCAGATTGGCGGCGTAGACCCCCATTGACGAAACATGGACGGCTCGATGAAGCCGGAGGTGGGCGGCCTCGTCGAGAATTACCTTCGTTGAGGTGGGATTTACTTCGCTCATGGTTTGTGCCTGCCGTGGATCGAGGCTGAAAACTGCACCAGCGTGAATTAGCCCGTCGACACCAGCCAGCGAAGCACGAAGGCGGTCATGATCAGTTAGATCGGCTTGAAAGATCTGGATGCCATTGTCGTCTAAGCCATGGAGAGCCAAGGTGGCCTCCGCCTTGGAGGGGTTTCGAACCACCATGCGGACCTCATGACCGGCTGCGCGTGCCGCAGCCAGACAGTGTGATCCCACCAGCCCCGTTGCACCGGTTATGGCCACCCGCATTTTTCGCTCCCTGGTTGCTATCTGATATTTATTCTATGTTCGAGTTCGGTCTCGAGGATCTGCGAACATGTCCGGGTGAGACGCCTCCCACGGGTTCCTGTCGTGTTGTTTGGTTTGCTGGCGACTGGTGCAGTAAGTGGGGTAATCACCACCAGCGCGACAATTTTCTTACTAGTGCTGGCCGGCTTTACAGGAGCCTTGGCGGCCTTGGCGGATCGGCACCAGAAGCGCTGAACACC
>CAWVUB010000046.1:0-16764 GCA_963933065.1 uncultured Acidimicrobiaceae bacterium
AGATCTGGCTGAGTCTGTCCCAGACGAACTAGTTCTTTACCGACGTGCTTCTGTAGCCATTCGGGACACGGCAATCATCATGTACACGTCGGGGACAACAGCGAATCCTAAGGGGGTCATGCTGCCTCACGAGGCGCTTGTCCGGCATGGGTTAACTATTGCCCAGACTCGTTTCGACCTCACTAAGGCTGACCGAGTGTGGTCGGCCCTTCCGCTGCACCACATTGGAGGCATGGCATTTTTCTTCACCTGTTTGGCAGCGGGTGCCACCTACTGCCACACGGCAAATTTTGATCCGGGCCGGGCGTTAGTACAACTTCAGAGTGAGAGTTGCACGATCGCTATTCCAGCGTTTGAGACGATTTGGCTGGCGGTCTTGAATCACCCGGATTTCCCACAGGCCGACTTGGGGAATCTCCGCATCATTCACCTTCTTGGTGTGGCCGAGCGTCTCGCTCAAATGCAAGCAGTCCTGCCCCACGCCATCCAGGTGTCGAGCTATGGAGCGACGGAGTGTTCGTCGTTTCTCAGCATGGGCAAGGTGGATGAATCGCTTGAAATCAGAACAACTACTGGCGGACACCCCATTCCGGGCATCGATGCGCGAGTCGTTGAACCAGGCTCCAGCCAAGATTTACCCGACGGTGAACTTGGCGAGATCATCTATCGCGGTTGGTCAGTCTTTACCGGCTACTACAGGGATCCAGAAGCCACTTTGGCGGCCTTCGACTCTGAAGGCTGGTTCCATTCGGGCGATCTCGGGACGCTGGACTCTGAAGGCAGGCTTACCTATGTCTCGCGGATCAAGGACATGCTAAAGGTGGGTGGTGAGAACGTGGCTGCTGCCGAGGTCGAAGGTCACCTGATCAGCCATCCCGCTGTGCTGCTAGCACAAGTTGTGGCTGCACCTGATGCTAGGTACACGGAGGTTCCAGCTGCGTTCGTCCAATTGGCGCCGGGAGAGTCGGCTACGGAAGAGGAGCTCAGGGACCATTGTCTAGGGGCTATCGCAACCTTCAAGGTTCCTAGGTATTTCCGCTTCGTTGATGAGTGGCCGATGTCGGGAACCAAGATCAAGAAGCATGTACTACGCGATCAAATCGCAGCCGAATTGGATGAAGTCGGTATCACAGAGGCACCCAAGCTGAGTTCTCGAGGTTGATTAAACAAAACGCCGATAGGTCCGCCACCTAAGAGCGCGGGAAGAGATTGACGCCATTTATTGCCCCTCGCGTCGCTGGGGACGAAAGCATCTGCGCGTGACGCGTGAGGAGAGTCGGTCTTGGTTGGTGACGGCCAGGTGCCCTTAGTTTCTCGCAGGCGTTTGCTGACTTGCATCCGAATCCCAATTCGGCCACCCACTTACCCCAGCGAAATCTTCGGTCAGGTTTGGACAGAGCATCTCAAAGTATTGAATGATCTCGTATGCGTATCGTCGATGTCCTTGAACGCGATGCCGAGTTGTATCCGAGCCGGATCGCACTAGTTGTTGTGGATGGACGATCGGTGACCTTCGCTGAGTTGGTGGATCGGATTCACCGGATCGCGGCAGGTCTCGAATCGCTGGGTATTGGTCGGGGATCCAGAGTCGCGCTGATGGCTGATGACGGCTACGTGTTCTTTGACGTCTATCTCGCGGTTGCGTATCTAGGAGCCACCGCCGTACCTATAAACACGCGCCTCACCGATTACGAGATCGGGTTCGTCCTCGACGACGCTGAACCGGCTCTGACGATCGCGGATCCCGAGTATGTCGACCGCCTAGCGGTCATGAGCGGAGTGGGACTCGTCATTGAATCTGGCTCTCCCGCCTACGAGAAGTTGGCTAGTTCTACCCCGCTTGCCAACCTCGAGCAGTCATCTGAGGACGACGTTGCACTGATCATCTACACAAGTGGGACGACCGGTCGTCCCAAAGGAGTTTGCCTGACTCAGCGCGCACTCATCTTCAACGGACTGACGATGGCAATCGTTCAGCAGTTCCAGCCCGATGACGTCTTTCTTTCCGCAACACCACTCTTCCACGCGGCAAGCGGTACCCGAGTCAGTTCCATGCTGGTCGACGGCCATACCCACGTAGTCCTAAAAAAGTTCACCACAAAATCGTTCTTCGAGGCGGTGGAGAAATACGGCGTGACCGTGACGGTCTTGGTGCCGACTCAGTTGCGCCAGATCATCGACGATCCGGAGTTCTCAAACTACGACCTTTCTAGCCTCCGGCTGATCGTTTACGGGGCAGCGCCTACCGCAGGAAACCTGATCAGACAGATTCATGAGAAGTTCAGGTGCGGCTTGTATCAGGGGTACGGAATCTCGGAATGCGTCACGAATCTGACGGGTCTCCTTCCAACCGACCACGAAATGGCACTACGTAACCGCCCGGACCTTCTCGAGTCATGCGGCAGGGTTGTTCCCGGAGTGCGCATCGAGTTGCGCAATGACCAAGGCACTCCCGTACCCGCGGGAGAGATCGGAGAGATATGGGTCCAGACCGAGAAGGTGATGGCTGGTTATTGGCGCAACCCCGCTCAGACAGCAGAAGTGATAGTCGACGGGTGGTTCCGCACTGGAGACCTCGCCCGGTGTGATGAGGATGGCTATTTGTTCATCGTCGGTCGAGCTAAGGACATGCTGATATCAGGCGGGGTGAACGTCTATCCCAGCGAGATCGAATTGGTTCTCCATGATCACCCAGCCGTGGTCGAAGCATCAGTGATCGGACGACCAGACGGTCGGTGGGGTGAACGTCCGGTGGCTTTCGTCGAGCTGGCCCAACAGGTCGACGACGGAGAACTTCGTGCCTGGTGCGTCGAGCGCCTAGCAGCATTCAAGGTTCCTGCAGAGTTCATCGTGGTTGAGGGATTTCCCCGGACAGCGACAGGAAAGATCCGAAAGGTGGATTTGCGGGAACTGGTTGGATAGCTCTAGGCGACTACAGGGTCAGGGGCCGACAACTGTTTCGGGAAACCCGTTCCCATGTCGTGGAGGCTCTGGGGTTCAGGCCGTCGACGGAATCTCCATGTCGAGAATTAGCGACTGATAAGACTTGCCGTGAGGATCGGTGCGAAGGCTCCTAGAGACACCACCGGCCAAGGCCTGCGTCATCACAAAATTCAGACCGCTCGTCCCAGGAAGCTCATAACGGAAAATCTCACCTTTCACCAGTTTCCCAAAGACTGCGCTCACCCGTTCCACCGTGACCTCACGACGAATCGTCTCCCAGTGGGCTTCCTCATAGGCGAAGACGCAGATGTTGGAGATGTCACCCTTGTCACCCGACCGGCTGTAGGCGATCTCTCGGAGTTTCATGCGTCGATCACCTCTGTCCAGAGTTTCGCGTCCTCACGCGGAAGAAAGGCTGGCGTGACCCCTATGGCGGGTGCCGTATGTGTCATGACACCCCCACCGCCAGCGGGCCCCATCCACAGATACTGGCTTTCGAAAGACACGACGTCTGCAATCTCGCGGTCCTGACATCGTGCAGCGATCCGGAGCCGCACCTCGGCGGGCTCACCCCTAGGTAACTGGTCGTCGAACAGGGCGCTTACTCCGTGGAGGTCATATCGGATCTCGTTGATGTCGGAGGCGTATGACTCGAGTCGTTTGGCGACGACTTCTGAGGCGAGTCGGGCCCTATCTACGCAGCCTGAGCCGCCATAGGAGATCTCTGTTACGACCTTCCAGCCTTCGTCGACGCCCACGAGAACCTTCAGGTCTTCCGGTCTTGGTTGGCCGATGGCACCGCCAACACGAACCTGATCCGGTCCTACTTCCTCTACCCAGACGTTGCTGAAGTCCGCGGTGCTGTCCGGCGTGAGGTACGCGGTGGGGTCGTGAATTTCGTAGGCAAGTTGAGTCTTTACTACACCACTGTTGACGGCCCCTCCGGTCCCCGGCAACTTGGTGATCACAGATTCCTGATTGCTGACGTGCGCAATTGGGAACGCCAAATGGACTATGTCGTCAAGAACCCGGTAGGGCGGATCGACATAGTTGCCTCCCGTGCCATGGGTCCCGCACTCAAGTAGGTGGGCAACCAGGGTGGCGGATGCCATCTTGTCCCAGTCCTCGGTTGACCAACCAAGCTCGTAGGCAATAGGACCGACGAAAAGTGATGGGTCGGCGATCCGGCCGCCGAGAATGAACTGCGCTCCGTCCGCCAAGAGTTCCACGATGGGCTCGGCACCGATATAGGCGTTGGCTGATACCAGCCTCTCCCCGAGGTCCCGTACTCGTGTGCCCAATTCGGGGAGTTCGAGATTGCGGGCAATCACGTGGTCCAGGACGTCATCTCCGAAGATTGCTCCGACCCGGACCCCGGATACGCCGGTCGAGTGGAGGCCTCGCAGGACGTCGTCTATTGCGGCTGAAGGATTTGCAGCACCGAAGTTTCCAACGACTTTGCCACCTGAGGAGAGGTAGTTTGCAAAGCGGTTCATGAGCTCGGGAATACGTTCGTCTTGGCCGCGAGTCCCGTCTTCCCGTTTTCGGATCTGCGCCAGCGCCATAGTTCGTTCCGCGAGACAGTCAAAGCCCATGTAGCTTACGAGGCCACTGTCAGCTAGTTCCTGCGCCCAGTCGAGTCGGTCGTCTGACCATGCTGAGCCACAACCGATCGAAATACGCTTAGTCATTGGTTGGCTTCTCTTAATCCTGAAAGTAAAGGCTGCTCCACTGGCCCGCTTCGCTGGACAGCAGCGAAGCGGTTTATACCAGAGACGGTGCGGGTTGATGCTATACATCTCATGATCGCGTCATCTAACCAACTGAGTTTGGCTCAAGTATGTCAGATATTTTATCTAGGTGGATAGATAGTGTAAATCTTGCCTCCAAGCTAACCGTACGTAGTCGCTATATGAAAGAATCGGATTAAGCGTGAACGAAGATTCCGTGTTTGGGGACCTGAAAATCATTGATTGTGATTCACATTTCACGGAACCACCTGGGTTGTGGACGGAACGGGCACCCGCTGCGATGCTTGACAAGGTCCCGGTTCAAAAAACTGTGGATGGTAAGACCGCCTGGTACTTGAACGGGGAGGTTTGGTCCACCACTGGGGGAAACACCGTTCAGAGTGGCCGCCAGAAGGTCCTCGGTTCCCATGTAGTCCAGCCGTTCGAAGAGATCGACAAGAGCGCTTGGGCTGCTAAGGAACGACTTGAACTCTGTGACGAAATGGGCATCCACGCGCAGATCCTCTACCCGAATGGTGTCGGCTTCGCTTCCAACCACGTCTTCTCCATCGAGGATCTGGAGCAACGCAGAATGGTTCTGGAGATTTACAACGACTTCTTCGTCGACGTTCAGGACGAAGGAAACGGCCGGCTCTATCCCCAGGCAATGTTGCCGATCTGGGATATGGATTTCACTGTGGCCGAAATGACCAGGCTCCTAGACAAGGGGATGACCGGGTTTACCCTCTCCGACAAGCCCGAAATGGTTGGCCTCCCAGAGCTCTGGGAGCCCTATTTCGAACCAATGTGGGACCTCTTCAACGAGTCTGGCGCAGTCGCCAATTTCCACATTGGCGCAGGTATGAGCCGAGCTGAGATGGAAGACATTCGCGGGTCACGCGACAGACAACCCAAAGTTGGTGGTCAAGATGAAGGCGCCGAGTTGCCGCGACCGATTCCGGCCAGAGCGCCTACGTACTGGACTGAGTTCGGACACCAGCGCCGGCTCGCAATCCATGCCACACAGATGTACATGAGCAACGTCCGCATTATTGCCAACCTCTGTATGAGCGATCTGTTTGATCGTTACCCGAAACTCAAGGTCGTCTCTGCGGAAAGCGGAATCGGCTGGATCCCGTTCATTCTCGAAGCGCTTGAATTTCAGTTCGACGAGATGATTACTGAGGCTGATGAAGTCGCTCACGCGCAACGCAGGCCATCGGAGTATTTCCGAGATCACCTTTACGTGATGTTCTGGTTTGAACAGTCAGCGCCGGCCAAGTTGATCGAAGACGTCGGTGTGAACAATGTCCTTGTCGAAACTGACGTTCCCCACCCGACATGCCTCTATCCGTCTGCTCGGGAGCACTTTGCCAAGGTGCTGACAGATGTCGATCCAGTAGTCCAACGTCGAGTGCTGCAGGACAATGCTGCAGAACTCTACGGAATATCTGTTTAGTGATCAAAGGACTCCGTACATGAAGTTTGGAATGCTATTCAGCGATTGCTCAAGGGACGTCGAACCGATTAAGCAGCTTGACGGGTTACTTCGCCAGGTCGAGGTGGGTCAGAAAAATGGTCTCAGCTACTTCGACATCGGCCAGCACTTCCTATACGGAGAACTGCGATGGCTCCAACCGATACCCGTGCTTGCCCGACTGGCGGCCGAGATCGATGATCACGTGCGGCTCGGTGCCACCGTTCTTTTGGCCCCCCTGTACAACCCGGTGATCTTGGCTGAGGAAATCGCCACTCTTGACATCATCACTCGTGGGAGGCTCGATGTGGGTCTTGGGCTGGGCTATCGAAAAGAGGAATTTTCCCTTCTGAATGTCCCCTTCAAGGAACGGGTCAGTCGGTTCAACGAGTGCTTTGAGATCATGAAGTTGTGCTGGGCAATGGAGGACTTCGACTACCAGGGCCGGCACTGGCAGATTGAGGGGGCCACCCCTCACATCCAGTGCGTGCAACAGCCGCATCCCCCAATCTGGATGGGGGCCCATTCGCGAGCGGGGGCTCGCCGCGCTGGACGTATCGGCGATTGTTTCACCATGCCACCAGAGTACGACATCCACGAAATGCGAGTTCGGCTCGGGATCATGGCGGTCGGTTTCGAGGAACGCGGCAAGACCATGGGGCATCAACCCCTTCGCCGTAACACATTTGTCGGACCAACAACGGACGAGGCAATAGCCCAATTCGTCAAGGTAAGCCGCGACCGTTACCTCGCCTATGCCCAGAAAGAACTAGACCGGTATGACGAACAAGAGTTGATGCGGAACTTTTACGAGACAGTCAAGAGTTCAGTTGCGGTAGGAACCGCACAAGAGGTCATCGACCACTTCACCCATGTGGCTAGGGAGTTGCCGGTGGATCCGATCGTGATTAGACCCGAGTGGCCCGGCATGTCGATTGACGATGTCGTAAAGAACATCGAGTTGATGGGCCGCGAGGTAATCCCAGCGCTAGTCGACGTGCCGCCAATGCCTCTAGAGGACATCCCATCCTCTCTTGCGTCGGTAGCCGACGAAGTCGCCCGCGAGATCAAGATTCTCGGGTAAGTCCTTCCATCCACAGATCCGATTGAACTTTGAGAACGGCCCAATGACGATCCAAAACCCATACGAAAATATTCGAGACTGGATTCCCGAGACACGCAATCTCCTAATTGGTGGTCGCGAAGTCGTCCCTGAAGCCAGTACGTGGGAAGTCATAAATCCCGCTACTGAAGCCGAGATTGCGCAAGTTGGTGGAGCATCGATTCGTCAGGTCGATGCAGCTGTCAAAGCAGCAAGAGAAGCTTTCGGCCCTTGGTCTCAGCTCACGGGTGAGGAGAGAAGCCGGCACCTCCACCGCCTCGCCGACACCATCGAAGAGGCTCAAGACCGACTCCTTCCTTCGATCGTGAACGAGGTTGGAACCCCGGTGTCGCTCGCCGCATACCTGCAAGTCAAGATGGCCGTCGAGGAACACCTCCGCTTCGCAGCCGAAGCTGCCAAAGTGAATCGCACCGTGCACCTAGGCGAGCATGGCGTACCCCACCCCACAATGAGCGACGTGGTCTACGAACCAGCCGGGGTTGTTGCCGTAATCACGGCTTACAACTACCCCCTTAACCTGGCGATCTTCAACTTCGGTGGAGCTTTAGCCGCTGGGTGCACAGTCGTACTCTTACCGTCACCCCGAACACCACTGACCACGTTGTTCTTGGGGCAACTCATTCAAGAGGCCGGTCTGCCAGATGGCGTGTTGAACGTTGTGGTTGGCGAGTCGGAGGTCGGCAAGCATCTTTCCTCACATCCAGGCGTTGACCGAGTGTCATTTACCGGATCTGACTCTGTCGGCGAAAAGATCATGGAACAGGCAGCCGTAAATCTGGCAGGAGTGACTCTTGAGCTAGGAGGAAAGTCACCAAGCATCGTGATGCCGAGCGCTGACGTCCAAAGCATCGCAGTTGAGATGCACATGCGATGGGCACGAAACGGGGGACAAGGATGTGCAGCGCTTGCGAGGCTCCTAGTTCACGAGAGCAGGTATGACGAGTTCCTCGAGGCCGGAGCCGAGGCTTTCGACCAGATGGTGGTCGGGGACCCATGGGACCCAGCGACCAACGTCGGTCCGATGATTCGTCCGGACCATCGGGCAAGAGTCGAAGGGTTCATCGCTGAAGCCCTGGAAGTCGGTGGAACGAAGCTTCTAGAAGTCGAGAAACCGGTTCCGGACAAGGGCTACTTCGTTAATCCAGTACTGATCGGAGATTTGCCCCATAGCGCTAGAGCAGTTCAGGAGGAGATCTTCGGACCGGTTGCTGTCATCCTGCCATTTTCGACAACTGAGCAGGCCATTGAAATGGCCAACGGAACAGTTTTCGGCCTTGCGGCAAACGTCTGGAGCGAGGATGCCGGCGAGGCTCGCCATATGGCTGAGCGAATTCGCGCTGGAACCGTATGGATAAACGGCGGAGGTGGGATGCGCGGTGACGCACCCTTCGGTGGGTACGGCCGCTCAGGCATCGGTCGACAACTCGGCGAATGGGGTGTACGCGAATATCTCGAAGTGAAACACATTCAATGGCGAATCTGATCGCTCGGCAACACTCCGGAGCCGTGAACAGCTGATCCAGAGAGAGGAATTGTCACGTGATTGAAGGAAGGTTTGAAGGACGGATCGCCGCTGTAATCGGCGGCGGATCCGGCATGGGCGCAGCGATTAGTCGCCGGTTGAGTTCTGAAGGAGCCCACGTATACGTGGTAGATCTAGACGAAAATTCTGCATCAGCAATCGGCGATCAGATAAGAGAAGCGGGGGGAAAGGCAACGGCACGATGCCTTGATGCCGTGCAGGTCAGCGAACTTAAGGACCTGTATGACGAAATCGATGCGGAACACGGCGTGCTGCATGTATTGCACCACCAGGTTGGTATGCCTGGAGCGGGCGGCATCGACATCAGTGAGAGCGACTGGGAAATGTGTGTAGAGGTAAATATTAAGAGCCCCTTCTACGCATCGACACTGGCGTTTGACCTACTCAGGAAAGCCGAAAAAAAAGCTTCGGTGACGTTGACTGCCTCCACGTCGGCCCTCGTCGGCTCGCCCTTTAGTCCCCTCTATTCCCTTACTAAAGGTGCACTCGTTGCTTATGGGCGATCTCTTGCGCTCGTTGGCGCTGCGGATGGGATACGTGTCAACGTGATCTGTCCAGGTTCTGTCGACACCCCGATGCTGCCTACCTTCTTTGGGCGCGAACCCGGAGCCGACATCGAAGACCTGAAGACCGATTTCATTTCCTCGATGATTCCGTTGGGAAGGGCGGCCCAACCAGAGGAGATCGCAGGTGTCGTCGCCTTCCTGGCGAGCGACGACGCCTCGTTCGTAACCGGTATTGCTATACCAGTCGATGGTGGAATCGTCGCGAAGTAGCAGGTAGGCCCCGTCGCATGAAGTTGACGGTGCGGGTAGAGATTGTCTTGTGACTCGCCGGGTCGAACCGGGAGGAGGTGTCGAAAGTTGATCGGGTCTGGGAAACCGCTACAAATTGTTGATTTTTCAACACACATGTCGGGACCGCTTGCTTCCCACCTCCTTATGGAAATGGGAGCAGACGTGATCAAGGTGGAACACCCCATCCAAGGGGATGGAAACCGCGGTAACGAGCCTCAAATCCTTGGTGTCAGCGACCTGAACTTGGCCCTCAACAGCGGGGCCCGGAGCCTTACTGTCAGCACTCGGTCACCTCACTGGGCAGAGGTGGTTGCCGGTGTCACTGCCTGGGCCGATGCAGTCATTATCGGATCGCGGCCAAAAGACGCCGTCCGCCGCGGCCTCGATTACCACACACTGGTTCAGGCCAATTCCGAGTTGGTGTACTGCGTAATCTCTGGATTTGGACTCGCAGGGCCCTGGTCCGAGTACAAAGCGCATGGGCAGACCATGGACGCTTTCGCCGGTCGGGTCGATGTCGAGTGGGAGAATGGCCAGCCGCTGACTCGCGTCGGTTGGCGTTCTGCGGGCACGTCGCTTGCAGGTGTCTTTGCCGCGATGGGCGTGCTGGCGGCCATTGTCAAGCGCGATCGCGGCGGCGGGTCACAGTTCGTGCATACCTCGATCTGGAACTCGGCTATGTGGTGGAACTGGCGTGACGTCAACACCTGGGCCAACAATGATGAGCAGTGGCACGAGTATCGGACGCTTGGCTCTCGCTACTCGATGTATTCCACCTCGGATGGCCGAGCGCTCTTGGTCTGCCCGCTCGAGAAGGTCTTCTGGGGGCGCTTCTGCGACATCGCCGGCTTGGATGACCTGCGTGAACGTGGGGACTGGAAACAAAGCATGGACTTTGGGTATGACGACGAGATCCCTCAGATCGCCAATGCCATAGGTAGGCGACCACTTGACGAGTGGAGCCGCCTTCTAGACGAGGCTGAGATCCCGTTCGCCCCGATTCTCACTCTCGAAGAAGCGGTTAAAAGCGAGCATGCCGTTGCGAACCGGCTCCTGCGCGGAATTGAACTTCCGGGTGGACGGGCACACGTGGCAGCTTCACCGGTGCAGATCTCTGCTGACCCGGACGAGGCTGTTGAGCCCGATTTGTCCGATCTACCGCCGCCACCAGACCTTGGGTCGCACAGCGACGAGATCCTTCAGCAGGTCGGATTGGGGCAACTGATCGGAAAGGACCTTTCCACATGACTCGTCCACTTGACGGCGTCCGGGTCTTGGATTTCACGCGACACATGGCAGGGCCCTACGGCACCATGCTTTTGGGTGACTACGGGGCTGATGTCATCAAGGTCGAGTCTCTTCCACACGGTGATGGCAGCCGTCAAGTTGGCACTGCGTTCGTTGGCGGCGAGAGTGCTCTGTTTCTTGTCTGGAACCGAGGTAAGAGAAGCATTGCCATCGACATGCGCTCGCCGCAAGGCCTAGAGGTGATACATCGACTGGCGGAGACGGTCGATGTCGTCTTCACGAGCTATCGGCCTGGTGTAGCAGACGACATCGGCATTGGCTACGAGGCCCTGTCAGCCATCAACGATCAGATCGTTTACGTAGCCGTCACTGCATTCGGACCCGACGGCCCACTGGCGCCCTACCCCGGTACCGACCCGGTTGTCCAAGCCATGTCGGGCGTGATGTCGGTCACTGGGGAACCGGACAGCGGGCCGAGCCTTGTTGGGGTTCCCATGGCTGACTTCACTGGAGCGATGGTCGGCGCCCAGGCAGCGATGCTCGGTCTCTTCGCGCGTGATCGCACGGGTAAGGGCCAGATGATCGATGTCTCCATGCTCTATGCCCTGATGTCGTCGTTGACTACCCGCCTGGCCTCGCACTGGGTCGACGGTGAAGATCCAACCCGGTATGGCAGCGCCCATAGTGTCGTGGTGCCCTACGAGGCGTTTGAGACAGCGGACGGTCATGTGGTGGCAGGCGTTTGGGGTGGCGCTGACGGGTGGGAGCGATTCTGCCGCGCCATCGATGAACCGGAACTGGCTGACGACGAGCGGTACCTAACGAATCAGCAACGGGTCGAGGCTCGGCCGGAACTAACCGAGTATCTCCAGCGCATCTTTCTTACCCGGACCAGCAGGGAGTGGGAGGCGTCGTTCAATGAGCACAGCGTCTTGTTCGGGCCGGTGTTGACGTTCTCTCAGATCCTCAACCACCCACAGGTTCAAAAATCAGGTCTGGTCCAGTCGGTCAAGCACCCAACGCTTGGAGAAATCCCACAACTCGGACCGGTAATATTTCTTCATGACACCCCTGGGGAAATATCCAGGCCACCGCCACTTCTGGGAGAACATACCGTGGAAATACTCAAGACAGCCGGCTTTGACGACACCTCAATAGCAGGGTTACTGGCTACTGGAATAGTAGGTACGCCAGAAACACTCAGTCAAGAAAGTGGGGAATAATATCAGTCCCGAACTTTTCTAATTGATTCATAGATGTCTTGTGATCCTGTCCAGGCCACTGTGGCTTGTAGATGAAATCTGAGTGCTCTACATGCTCGGTCAGGGTATTTAGGCCCTCAATCACGGTTTCAGGATTTCCGATTAAGAAACGGCTATCGAGCCAATCACTTCCGGTGAGGCTGGGGCCTCCAAGTTCTTGACCCCAGTCTGTGTAGGTCCCATACCGCGACGCTGCCCCCTGGCTAACTGCCGCCATGGCCTCCGCTGAAGTCTCCGCCAAGTAGACCTCGCGGCGCACGGGAATCGAGGTACTGGAAAGTCCAGGATGAGTTGCTCGCTCCTCTAGGTAGATGCGATAGAGGTCAATCAACTCTCTGTGGGTAGGAAACGGCGGAACGTACCAAGCGTCGGCGAGCCGAGCGGCCCGTCGGACGGCTGGTTCGGACTGTGCCCCGAGCCAGATAGGTAGTTTGGGTTCCTGAACGGGAATAGTCGAGATGCTGATGTCGTCTAATTGAAAGTACCCGGTGTTGGTAGTGACGGAACTCCCGGTCCATAGCTCTCGGATGAGCGGAAGTCCTTCTTCCATCCGGGCTACTCGAGAAGAACGCTCAATCCCGAACGCATCGAACTCGTCTTGGAGGTACCCACCGCCTAGTCCAAGAATCATCCGCCCATTAGTGATGACGTCAAGAGTCGCCGCTTCCTCAGCCACTCGAACTGGGTGATTGAGGGGCAGCAGGATGATGCCGGTAGCAATTCTGACGGAAGGAAACTGGGCTGCTACCGACGCAAGGTAGGGGACTGGTTGAAGGTATCTCAGATTTGGTGCGACGAAGTGCTGGCCGGCGACCACCAAGTCCATGCCGGCTTCGACGGCTAGAGAGATGAGTTCTCGGTGTTCGGCGATCTGTTGCCGTGGTGGCACAGTCCGATCGTGCACGGAGGTCAGCAGGAGTCCGAATTTCACGTCAGTTCCTAGGTTTATGAACCATCAGGAATATGTGCAGGCTGTGGAGCGGCACCTGGCCAACGCACGCGCAACTCACTCGCCATTCCTTCCGACAATTCATCAAAAGGCATGGCGTAGTACTGACGCATCTCCCGCTCCCGGAACCGCCACTTTCCATCGTCTCCCTTGATGTAGTGGTCCAGGTAGCGCATAGCTATCCAAAACGCTCGTCCCTCCAGAGCCATTTCCACTGCACCCAAGGTAACCCCACGAGCCTCAGTCTCTGAGAGCCGGTGGACCTCCTGAGAGTAGGGAATGTGGAAGCTGGGGCCTTGAACGGCTGTTCTCTCACGGTAGAACTCGGCTATTGCTTGGCGACCATGGATTACTCCGAGAGAACCTTCAAATACGGCGTCCTCGGTGTACAAGTCTGCGAGTGTTTCGATATCTCGATCGTCGGTCGCAATGGAATATTTAACAATGAGGTCATTGATGGCGAAACGATCCTCAATCCACTGCAAACGATTTTCTAAGTTGTCCATGATCAAATGGCTCCTGAATATAAATAGTCCGATGTGAAGAGTGCTGGGCAGGTGAGAATCTAGCCTTCCTCTTGTTGGAGGCCACTAGGTTCCTCTTATCAGAGGCCATATGTAGCAGTCGCCTATGCGAGTTGGAGGTCTGTCCGCGGCGAGGAAGGTTTTCTGAAGTTTCTGCGAGGCCTGAGAGATTGACACTTGGGCAGAAGGGTCGAACAATGGTTATTGCCGAATCGCTTGTTTCTGAGTTCCGCCGGGAGGGGTGGATTAAGTTGCCGCGCCTCATCGGAGACGAACAACTAGCGCGACTGCAAGAGATCTATGAGATCGAAGAGGCGACCGGGTCAAGCAGCCTCTCTGGAGAGATCGGCGAGGATGGGGTCAAGGATAGTTTCGCCTACCAGACCCACCCCGATATGACGAAGATGTGGAGCAACCGGATTGATCTGAGACTTCGGTGGCCGGAGCTGCAGGGACTGGTCAGGCTCTATTCGAAAGTTGCTCTTGCTCTCATCGGATGTCCGGAAGTCTTGGTCTTCTGGGACAAGACCTTCACAAAGCCTCCGATAGCGGAAGGCACACGCCAATCAGTCTGGCACCAGGACCTTCCTTACAACCCAATAGACCGACGAGGTTTTCTCTCAGTGTGGATTGCGGTCGAAGATGTTTCCGAGGAGATGGGCGCGATGAGGTTTATTCCACGGTCGCATCGTCTCGGACCGCTGGGTCGTCTCGACCTAGTCGGTCAGGATCACGGTTGGGAGGAATTGCTGAGGTCCGATGACCTCGAGATCGTGAGCCCACCGGTTACGCAACCGTTGGCTGCGGGAGAAGCGACTGTTCACGACGGGCTCACCCTCCATGGCGCGGGTGAAAACCGATCTGGCAATCCTCGGCGCGGTTGGACAATTATCTATATCCCCTCGGACACACGCTGGACAGGTGGCCCCCACCCCCACGCCGATAACAACATTCCGGGAATGGAATTGGGGGACACTTGGGATGCGCCACGATTCAGAGTGTCCGACCAGTAACAGGCTGTCAGGAGTTGACGGGCGATCTGTGAGGGTCGGGTCCCATCAGAATGAGACAAAGCCTGTTCATTCTCGTGTGGGGCATATCAATCTCTTAGGAGGAACGATGGGGACAGCGTCATTCGATGAGGCGATTGCACACACGCCGTTGGGTGACGGAAGGTTTCGGACATCAACGCCCTCGGAATGGCTGGCAACATCCCGGTCACCGGGGGGTCTAGTGGGCGCACAGCTGTTCACCGGTCTGCAGGCCTTGGTCCCAGATCGGAATTTTCGGCCACGCTCGTTCACTTGCCACCTGCTGAGGGCACCCAAGGACGGCCATTACGAGGTGCATGCCGAGGTGCTTCGGGTCGGAAGGACGCTTGTGAGTCTCAGTGGGAGAGTGATCCAAGGAGAGAAACTCATAGCGACTGGTCTCGGAAGCTTTGGAACCGATCGGCTAGGCCCAGAGTTTGACGAGATGCCGATGCCGGTGGTGGAGCCGCCTTCTGCAGATAACGAGACTGAGGCCTACGTCCCCGATTTTGCTTTACCTTTCAGCAAGAACATCCTTCTCCAAGATCGTTTGGGACCGGCACCATTCACTGCGCCACATGGGCCGATGGAACGTGTTGGCTGGGCAGGGTTCGTCCAACCACGGCCAGTCGACGCAGCAGGGCTCGTCTTGATTAGCGATGTAGGAATGATGGGCTGGTGGGTTCGGCTCGACCGCATGCATACAACCGCGACCCTTGACCACACGATGCATTTTCGTGCCGACCTAGATGGCGACGTTCCCAGCGGCATGGTTTTGATGAGGTCTCGAACCGGATTGGTTCGTGGTGGATATCTTGACTGGGACGTGGATATCTGGTCTCAGGACGGAACACTGCTATGTCAGTCCCGCCAGCTCTTGGCAGTTCTCGATTGATCGGGGAGTGGGATTGGCTGAGTGCTGGACTGGCGCAGCGCTAATGACCTTTCCGGGGGTCGAAAACGAATCTGGGCCAGATGGTTTCTTGAGTCCCCTGGAAGGGATCATCCCGCTGGCTCCTCATTGTGAGCAGTTGTAGTCCTACGCACGATCATGGCCAGTGAGCCGATCACGATTCCAGTTCCGACTGCCTGCGTTCCACCAATGCGTTCCCCGAGAAACCACCAGGTGTAAAGAGGAGCCGTCACCGTAAAACCCAGATTCAGTAGTCCGACAAGGGCTAAGGAGATGTGGCCATGAGCGAAGTTGGTCAGGAGATGACCTGTGCCTGGGATGAGAGCCATGGCAATGATGAGCCACAAGTCCTTGCCGGAGGGAATCGGTATTCCGACTTCTGACGCGATCAGGAACGGAAGCACCGTTCCGGCAGCGACAAGTAGTAGGAGTAGTTGGTAGGTGGGTGAATCAAGTTTTGTGCGTGCCTGCTTGCTTATCGTGAAATAGAGGGTGAAGAGCATCATCGCTAGAACGGACAACATGTTTCCGGACGTTGTTGCTACTCCGCTGGCATCGGCCGCTGTAAGTGTCAGGCCCACTCCGACGAATGCGCTTGTAGCAAAGACGTAGGTGGAGGGGCGAGGACGTTCGCCAAAGAACCTGACGCCTATGAGGAATACAGCGAGTGGTTGGAACGACATGATGACCATGTGCTGGAGTGCGCTTGTGCGGCGAAGAGCGAGCACGCCGATAATCAGGTTGAGCCCGAAGACAATCCCGCCCAACGCAGCATGGCGAAAGTCCGACCGTGCGACTCGACGTCCAGAGATGATGAAGTAGATCACCAAAGGGACGGTGGCGAAGAGGAGTCGCCAGAAGACGAATGCAGTGACAGCAATCCCCACCTGTTTGACAATCACTGGCCCAAAAGAAAGAAGGGCTATCGCACCTAGAGCAGCCCCATGACCTAGGCCAAGATTCTTCTTTTCCTCGTTGATCATCTGGACTACTTGATGGCAACCGGGGCAACTAGGCCACTAACTGCGCCCTTGAAGGGTTCGGGTGTTGCCGCTAAGAAGAACTCGTAGACGCCATCAGCGGCACAGTCCTCCGACAGGGCCTCCAGATCCCAGTTCTGGCCCTGGGTTAGGCCCATGTCCACGAGGTGCAGCATGTGGACGGCGAGAGTGTCGGCCTCCGACGGGTACACCTCGAACGCCAGGGTGTCGTTGGCTACGGCTG
>CAWVUB010000047.1:0-16755 GCA_963933065.1 uncultured Acidimicrobiaceae bacterium
CCACCCGAAGCACTCGACGAAGAACCATCGTCCCCGCCATCTGACCCACAAGCACCAGCAATCATCGCAATCGCTAGAAATACTGCGGCGAGACGTTTAGTCATCTTGCTATTCACTTAACCCCTCCTTATTTTTGTGATTATCTGCTTTTCACTCATAACTTTTCCCCTGTCTATCTCCAAGCCACGTTGTGCCCCGAGTTCTATAAATATCCCCATGTCCGGCGGTACCATCTCACCCAAGACCGCCATTACAGACCGTTCGATTTCGGCCATCTCGCACGGTAACGCTGGACAAGCCAGCGATTGAACTGCGTGTGGCTCTCTTCTTGCCAGGAATAGCGGCCCCGAGGTGCATACCGAGATCTCAGGCCAGACTGAACCTTTTTTGTCGCATCTTGATCCTGTTGAACAAATACTTGTACACCAGCATCTGAAAGCCCCAGTTTCTCTTCGAACAAGGGGTCATCTAGCGCAGACGGGTGAAATAAGTAGCCGATTTCTACATCAATCTTCCCACATCCTTGGGGTCGGATCAGGAAGAAGAAGCATTGATCAGGGGCAGTGCCCAAACACAGCACAGGAGGAATGAGAGCGAATGTGGACCTCGTTCTCTCCTCTTCTGTTAGTTGAGGGAAGACATCCATAATTACTCGGTGAGTTGCATTAAAGCCACCGTCAATGTGTGTGTACCCCGCCGTACGAAAAATTACATTTGAGGCATCGTCCCAGGGTATTGGAAACTCCGAGAGGTCTGAAGGGCAGAAATCTTGAAGATACTGATGAAGGCGATTGGCATGGTAGCCATCATTGAAATTCTCAAACATGATCTTCCAATTCCACGGAAGATCTTCCAACGTGAACGTGCTGGGACAGACCGCGTTCGATAGATCAAAATTTTCAAGGAATGATTCGTACCTTGAAAGACTTGGCCCCAAGGGCTCGGCATCAGAGTCAAAGTTGACGAAGATGAAACCCATCCACTCCTCCGTTTGGAGTGTGGGTAATCCGTATTCAGACTTATCGAACTCCTCAGTTTTTTCCATTGCTGGAGCACCTAGGAGACGTCCGTCTTGTCCGTATATCCAATGGTGGTAAGGGCACTTAAAAGTGCTGCTATTGCCAGAGCCCTCGCAGACCTCCATTGCTCGATGTTGGCAGACTGCCGACATCGAACGTATATCCCCATTCTTGTCTCGGAGTACCACGATCGGTTCACCTAGAAGGTTGACGGTAAACCAATCGCCCCCTTCGGGAATTCGCGACGACCTACCAACAGCAAGCCATTCACGCATAAAGAGCGCATTTTTCTCGAATTCAAAAAACTCATCAGAGGTGTAGACCTCAACCGGAAGTGTCTTAGCGCTAGCCACATCTTCGATAGAGATGTCAAACTCTGCAAGAAAGTCTGCGTTGAACAGTGATTCCGTGGTGCTCATATCGCCGCTTTCTCCTTCAGGGCAAACTTACGAATCTTCCCCACACTCGTACGCGGCAGTTCATTGAGCACGGTGATGGATTGCGGAAGTTTCGCCTTGGACATCTGAGTGGAGCACCACTCTAATAGTTCCGCTGGATTGAGCGAAATATTAGAATTAATAGGTACAACAAAAGCGACAGGCACCTCGTCGCGTATTGGATCTGCACGGCCAACTACTGCTGCTTCAAGCACCTTAGGATGCGAAGACAACACTGCTTCAACTTCAACTACTGAAACATTTTCACCTGAAACTTTAAGGACATCAGAACTGCGGCCGTCAAAATAGTAACGGCCAGCCTTATCTCGTACCGCTCGGTCACCGGTCAAGAACCATCCATCTCGAAAACTGGCACCGGTAATTTTTGGGTCGTCTAAATAACCAGCGAAGATTGTCTCCCCTAGTTTCCCCCCAACAACTATCTCGCCGACTTCTCCTACGTCTACCGATGTGCCATCAGCCCGCTGAAGGTCCACAAGGCAGCCCTCAGTAGGTCGGCCCATCGAGAACGAGACAGGGTCTGTCGCATCATCTGTCAGAACAGCGGGGATCGTCTCAGTCATTCCGTAGAGCTGGCGGGGGCGACAACCCAACCACTTGGCAATGGCTTCATACTGATCATCAGCCAGATTCTGAGCAAACCAACAATGTCGCAGTTGCACACCTTCGACAGGTTTTCCCCGAGCCAAAATCATTCGAATTGGAGCAGCGAAAAGGCTCGCAGTTGTCGCTCTGTGACGCACTGCTTGGGCCAGGAAGCCACTCGCTGTGAAAGATGCCATTAAGGCCACGCTCGCACCAACCGAGATAGCCGAGGCAAAGGAGTAGTACTGGGCATTCGCGTGGAAGAGGGGAAGAACCACAAGTTGGCGGTCAGACGCGTCCAGATGGGCCGCAGCAGCCATAGTCCGCCCCGCAAAGGCGTAATTGGCCTGAGTCACTTCCACCCCCTTTGGCCTCCCGGTGGTCCCAGAAGTAAACATGACTGCAGCCCGATCAGATGGCTGTGGTTCCGGCCAAGAATGCAGAGGAGAGCCTTTGAAGATCTCAAGCGTGGTATCAAGTTCGTCGACCTCTATGACCGACAGCACTCCGCAGGCCGCCCGGTAGACCTGAGATCGAGAAGAGGCGCATAAGCCGACTGCTGGCTTGGTTCGCTCTAGGTGATTACGTAATTCAGACTCGCTTGCCATGGGATCCGACGGCACCACCCAAGCCCCTAGACGGATCGTCGCTAACCAGATAGCAACAAATGCTGGACAGTTTGACAGCGCCATGTGCACGGCCGAGCCGAACTCGACACCAGCTGCGATTAGTTTGGCGGCAACCTGGCCGACCAAAAGGTCGAACTCTCCGTAAGTCCATGAACTAGCCACTCCATCGACACCCTCGAATACCAAAAAAGTGGCACCGGACTGGCGACTAACGGTTTGCTCCCACGATGAAGCGAAACAGACTGATTCTGCTAACGGAATCATTAGGCCTCTCCGTACCCACCGCCGCCAGGCAACTCAAGTCGCACCACGTCACTCGCCCCCAAGGTGATCCTGCTCTGAGTCGTAACCGGTTCACCGTTAACCTGGAAGGAACCCGCAGCCCCGGCGTCGCCTCCGAAGAGACCCTGTGGTGGTTCGTCCAACCTACTGGTAACAGCGTTCAGCTCCCAAGAACGTTCAGTGTCAACACTGAATTCGACCGTCTGTCCCAAGCCCCCGATCTGGGCACCGACTCCACCTGATCCTCGGCGAAGTTCTTTGCGATGGAAGTGAATCGGCGCAGAAGCCTCAACTACTTCAATAGGAACCGCGGAGATGCCTGTTGGATAGGAGCAAGCTGACAATCCAGGCTTCGTCGCCCGAGCCCCTACGCCCCCTGCATAGGTGAACATGGCAGTTATGAAAGGTGAGCCATCACCGTGAGTTCCACTTACCTGCATTGTCCATACGGCGCCAGACCCCTCAGCCATTGATCCTTCAGGGTCTATTTGGGCCAGGGCCTTCAAAAGAGCATTCGGAAGGAACATTCCCACTACGTGCCGGGCTGTTCCTGGTTGGGGAAGCACAGCGTTCACTATGGAACCTTCAGGAGCCACCATTTCAATAGGACTGAGACTTCCATGGTTGTTGGGAATATCAGGGTTCAGGACAGATCTGATGGTGAAGGTCGTGTAGGCGTGGGTGTAGTTCTTGACAACGTTGATTCCCCATACGCTTGCATCGGAGGTCCCGGCATAGTCGACGGTGATTCCGCCGACCTCAGCATCAACTTCGATGGAGCAGACGATGTCAATCTTGCTTCCGTCAGCAAGGTCGAGTATTGCGCTGGCTGGATAGGAGCCTGACTGCAACTTGCGAATGCTGGCCCGAGTGGCCTCTTCTGATCGGCTGATAATCTCGTCGGCCAGGTCCTCGATATTGTCCAATTCGTAGGTATCACAGAGGGCTGTTAACCGATGGGAGCCCACTTCTCCTGAAGCCATTTGGGCGTGTAGGTCGCCAGCCATATGGTCGGGCTGACGAACATTGGAAAGAATGAATCGCCAGACGTCTTCGTTTCGCTCGCCAGCCGACATCAATTTGCATATCGGTATCCAGAGACCCTCTTCGAAGCAGTCCCTTCCACCTGCACCAATTCCATATCCACCAACATCGGTGTGGTGGATAGTTGACCCAAAGAAGGCAATGGGCTCAGGCTTCTCGGAGCCCTGTGGCGTCCGCCAGACAGGCACTAAGACGGTTACGTCCAGTAACTGTCCAGCCGTTTTATAGGGGTCATTGGTGATTAGGACATCGCCCGGAACTAGATCTTGAGCCGGGAATTCCTCAAGCATGTTGGCTGCGCCGATAGCCAGGGAGTTGATGTGACCGGGCGTACCAGTCACAGCCTGTGCCACCATTCGGGCCCTCTTATCAAATACTGCGTTTGCCAGATCTCCCGCTTCCCGAACGATCGGGCTGAAAGCCGACCGCTGAAGTGCTCGAGCCTGCTCGTTGACAGTGGAAATGAGCGACTGCCAAAGAATCTCCAGTTCAATGGCGTCGAACGTGCTCATAACTGGCCACCTTCACCTGAAAGAGTCCTAGTGGCTATGAGATTGCCGTCCTTGGCGACTTCCACTGTCCAACCGGGGCGTATCACCGAAGTGGTCTCCCGTTCCTCGACCACTGCAGGGCCGTCAAACTTCTGACCAGGAACAAGGCCGTCTCGCTTAAATACTGGGGTATCTATCGCTGATGACCCTCTGTCAAAAACAACCGGACGACTAGACATTGGCTCGTCTAAAACAGTTCTGCCTGTCGATGGGCTTGCACCAGAATCTGGCTCAACTGGGGCCGCCTCTGCCGCTGCCGCAAGTCTCCATGTCACTACTTCAATTCCGACATCCGGGATTGCTAGGCCGTAGATATTTCGATACTCCTCTTCGAAAGCAGTTCGAACATCTTCCATATCAACCGTCCAAGCCTCTCCTTCATCAACCCACACCGTCACTTCATTTCCTTGACCCTCGTAGCGCACGTCAATCCCGTAGCGGAAAGCGACGGCACCATCAGGCACACCAGCCGCCATAAGAACGCGCCTTCCCTCGTTGCGTAGTTCGGCTAGCAACTCGTCCCGCTCCACCTCGTCAAGTCCATTTAGCGACCGCGGCATTGACCTAGCTAGATCAATTCGAACTGGAGAAACCAACGTCCCAAATGCGGACAAGACGCTGGCGTTCACAGGAAATACGACACGGTTCGATTCCAATAGCTCAGCAACGCCGCAGGCGTGAACTGGTCCAGCTCCACCAAATGCCAACACCGTGACTCCCCGGAAATCGATTCCTCGCTCTACCCCATGCATACGCGCCGCAGCAGCCATGTTCTGATTAACAACTTCGTGGATCCCCGCTGCCGTATCGATCACCGACATACCCAAGCCCTTGCCGACCGCGCCTACAGCCTCTTCCGAAAGTGAAGCGTCTAGGGGCATATCGCCTCCAAGAAACCCTGCCGCATCGAGGAGTCCCAAGGTCAGGTCGGCATCGGTGACAGCCGGGACTTTTCCTCCTTGTCCATAGCAGGCCGGTCCCGGCTCAGCTCCTGCGGACTCTGGCCCTACCTTTAATAGGCCGAATTGGTCAACCCGAGCGAGGCTGCCCCCACCTGCACCGATCTCCACTAGATCCACTGAAGGCACAGAAACAGGAAAACCCGACCCTTTCTTAAAGCGGTACATGCGCGCCACTTCAAATGTGTTGACCAGATCGGGCTCAAACCGTTCGACCAAGGTCGCCTTGGCCGTAGTACCCCCCATATCGAATGCCAACAGACGCTTTTCGTCTAGACGGCGAGCATGCCAGCAGGCAGCCAGCGCACCGGCCGCAGGCCCGGATTCGACAAGCCGGATCGGAGTCTGAGCAGCCTCATCGGCAGAAACCACACCGCCGTTTGAAAGCATCATCAGAACTGAGCCACCAAAGCCCTCGGACGACAACCAACTCTGGAGTTCTTCCAGGTAGGGGCCAATCACTGGCATAGTTGCCGCGTTGCAGGCCGCAGTAATCATTCTGGGGTACTCGCGAATTTGGGGCGAGACCTCTGCTGAGACACAGACCGGCACCCCCAACTCCTGGCGAAGATGGTTAGCCACGAACCTCTCATTCGCAGGATTGACGTAGGAGTTGATGAAACAAATAGCAACCGCCTCTACATTCTCGTGACGGAGACTCTCCACCAAGCGAGCCAAATGATCTGGTGACGGTTCAACAACCACAGAGCCCTGTGCCGTTGTTCGTTCAGCGATTTCAAAGGTGCGATCTCGCGCTACCGGTGGGTCGGGGAACTCAATTTGCAAGTCGTACATGTCATATCGATGTTCATCTCGAATGAGAAGCGTGTCAGCAAACCCCTCGGTGGTCACCAAGGCTGCCCGCCCGGTTTTGCCCTCAATCAGCGCATTTGTCACCAATGTCGTCGCATGAACGATCGGTGCTAGAACCTCTTTAGGACTAACACCCACTCGATCAAGCAACGATGTGATTCCCCGCCGCACCGCCTCGAGCGGCGCCGAAGGAGTAGTAAGCGTTTTCTCGACCTCCACCAACCCACTAACTCCATCTAGCAAAACAACATCAGTAAACGTTCCACCGATGTCGACGGCCAGTCTCCAGTCACTCACTGATCTCAAACCTTTTCTTTCAAGTCGTCCCGGGGCGGGGCGAACACGTCAAGGATCCAACACTCTCCATATTCCTCGTCACCGTGGAAGGTGCTGTCACCATGCCAGACTCCGGGGTTTGCGATATAGGTATCGCCTGGGCCCAGAACCGTGCGATCTTCAACGTCCTCCGCTGATCCGATGCGAAAATCGAGAGCACCTCGGAAGATGATTCCCAATTGCTCAACATCGTCGTGGCGATGGATAACAGATCCAGTTGCTTGGTCAGCAATGCGCCAAAAGCAAAGTTGAAGGTTCTCACCACTAATCACGCGTCGGCGAAAACCAGGACGGTTGGTCTCTTCGAATGCATCGTTGTCAAAGAAGTAGACAAAACGGGGATCTTTACTCACAAGTCTCCTTAACGGATTCTTAGATCAACTGGCTGAGCATTCGGCGCTCAACCTCAGCTAGATGGTCACCAGCAGCTATCGACGCGGTCTCGCTATCTCCATCAACAATCGCAGAAGCAATGCGCCGGTGGTGCTCTGCAGAATTCTTAATTATCTCCTGAACACTCGTACGGTTAGTCTGTGTATAGAGAAGTGCAGCAAATGCTGGAGATTCAAACAACGCGCGTAGCACCCGCCCGTAGAGCTCAGCGAGAAGTGGGTTTCCACAAGCCGTGGCGATCGCTGCGTGAAAATGATGATCTTGGTCACGGAACTGGCTTAATCCAATTTCTGGGCCGAATCCCTCAGAAAGACAGGCGATTTCAGCTCGAATTCGGTCAGTGGCTTTTTCTGCAGCTAGACCAGTCATCGAAATCTCGATAATGCGACGGGTCTCGAACAACTCTCTAATCTCGCGTTCGTGGCCGGCAGCGGGTGAAGATACGACACCCAGATAATCAACTACGTGGAGTCGGCTGCTCTTACGTTGGACCACTCCAAGAGAGATCAACTGCTGGATCGCTTCCCGAACCGATGTCCGGGCTACACCAAACTCTTCACACAGTTGTCTCTCAGCTGGTAACTGCGATCCTGGTGGGAAATACCCATCCCGAATTGAGTCCATCAACCGGTCGCGGACCTGCTCAGCCACTGTTGTGTACTCAATGCGGTCAAAACGTGGGCGCTCGATTTGGCTTGCCGGTTCGGCCATCGACCTAACCTCCACCAACGCGGTCAGGGCCGAAGTGTTTTATGGCCGCCTCAAGGTCAAGGGGCCGTATGAGCGCCTCCGTGTCGGCCTCGCCCCAATCAGACTGAGGAACTAACCACATCACCTCAAATTCCAACCCGTCTGGATCGTGGGCATAAATACTTAGGTTGCCGCCGTGATCGCTTCCCCCTGCCAACGCCCCGCATTCCCTGAGTCGAGTTTGCAGAGACTCCAACTCGGCAAGAGTGCCGACTTCCCACCCAAGGTGGTACAAACCCACTGATCCTCGCCCAGCCGTTGAGTTCGATACCTCCGAACCCACAGTAAAGAATGCGATGTCGTGATGGTTGTCCGAACCTGGAGCACGCATAAAGACATAAGCACCAGCAGGTTCACCGGCGACCGTGGAGAATCCAAGAACATCAGAATAGAAACGCTCATGGACGCGAGCGTCCCTCACATACAGAACTGCGTGGTTGAGTCGAGTAATCATGGTAGGTCGGAAATATATCTTGGTCTGATGGTCAGACCATAACCCCGACTACACAAACTCTGCCAATCAGGCAGACTGCGGCACCTATAGGCCTTCAATCAGAAGGGCAAGTTCGAAGGTGGAATCAAAGAACTAGCAGTGGAGTACCCGACGAACCACCGAGACATCCTCTTTCAATTGAGAAACGAGAGAATCGATTCCGTCGAAGCGGCGCTCGCCACGCAAGAACTCGGCAAAGGAAACTTTGCACAACTCGCCGTATAGGTCGTCATCAAAATCAATCAGATGAGCCTCAAGCAGGGAGTGCTCAGCATGTTGGTGAAACGTCGGACGCCGACCAATGTTGACAGCACAAGGTTGACTCGACCCATCTGGTCGCTCGAACCAGCCGGCATACACTCCATCCGAAGGCCACGCTCGGTCACGGGCCACCGGAATATTTGCAGTGGGGAAACCCAGTGTTCTTCCTCGTTGATCACCCATGATCACCTCACCTTCCACTGAGTAAGAACGACCCAGCATCCGTGCCGCATGGGATACGTCGCCGCCTAGCAATGCCCGTCGGATGGCGGTCGATGATATGGACTCCAGTACGAGCGGCATTTCTCGAACCTCACCCACCTCTACCAACTCCAAAGCCATATCGACCCCGACGCCCTGCAGGAACTCGGCATTTCCTTCTCGCCGGTAACCAAAATGAAGATCAGGGCCAAAAACCAGCGCCTTAGCCCGCACTTCCCCCAAGAGCACATCTTCCAAGAATGCCTTAGCCGTCCGATTAGAAAATTCATTGTCAAATTCAATGAGGTACGTTCTATCAATACCGCACTCGGCAATCAGTCGAAGCCGGTCTTCAATTGTCGTCAAAAGAAGGGGCGCACTTTCCGGTCGTAGTACTTGAGCCGGGTGTCCTGAGAAAGTCAGTGCTACTGATGGGAGATTTCTTCTTCGGGCCTCCGTGACAGTTCGCCCCAGCACCTCCTGGTGCCCGAGGTGAACGCCATCAAACGTACCTAATGTGGCGACGACAAAGGCCTGATCGTCTGTTTTCTCCCCAAGCTTAAGCACCTCCATGGGGCTAAGGCTATGCAGCGCAAGCGTTACCAACGACACTGAACAGAAGTCCCGTAATGCGGACACAAAGCCGGACACAAAGCAACAAAGCGCTATCAACGGTAGGGTCGATAAATGGCACCAACTGAGCCGTTGAAGCCCCTGCAGCGCGGAACAAACCACCTTGGCTGCTTCCTGAAGTTGCCATCGCCAATGGCGGCGGAGGCCGTGTCGTTGCTGGGGTTCGACTACCTCATGTTTGATATGCAACATGGTCTGGTAACCGCTCAGGAGCTAGTCCCACTGCTTCAAGCAGCCCATGCGACCAAGCGAAAAATTGTTCGCGTGCCTAGCGGAGACCCAGCAATAATCGGCTGGTGCCTAGACGTTGGGGCAACTTCAGTAGTGGTGCCAATGGTGAACTCGGCAGCAGAAGCCGCTTCGGCTGTTGCGGCCTGCAGGTACCCACCAGTCGGAACCCGGAGTACGGGACCAACACGAGCCAAACTTGTTTACGGCGCTGACTACCTATCGAAATCATCTGAGTTCGTTCAATGCATCCCGATGATCGAGACGCCGTCCGCCCTTGATTGCCTCGACTCTATTTTGGACGTTCCTGGGGTAGATGTCATATATGTCGGACCATCAGACTTATCTGTAGGACTGGGGCTTGGCCCAGGAAACAACGATGGCGAACTCGCTTTCGACAACGCCCTTGATCAAATCGTGGATGCCTGTCATCGTCATAATGTGGTCGCCGGCATCCATGCAGATGCAAGACTTGCTTCCCGAAGACTGGACCAGGGATTTGAGATGGTGACTATCGCTGAAGATCTAGAGGTTCTTCAGTTGTCGTTGGCAGAAATCCTTGACCAGATCCGCAATTAGTCGTGATTATTGGGCGCGATCCACTAGACGTCTCCGAAGGGTCCTGCCCCCAAGCCGTTCTTCACAAGACCTTTTAAATCAACTAAATCTGGAATCCGCATAAGAACCAAAGATTTCCAGAGGATCTGCAATCCTATTCAAGGGCTGCCCTTTGTAATCTCGGCTTAGATCTCACCGGTCGTATCGACGGCCAACAGGTGGCCAAGGCGATCACGTTTGGTTTCTAGGTAACGAACGTTTTCCGGATTTGGTGAAGTATCCAGCGGCACGCGATCAGTGATTTCCAGGCCGTAACCCTCAAGACCCACCCTTTTGGAGGGGTTATTAGTCATTAACCGCATCTTTGTTAAACCGAGGTCAAAAAGTATCTGAGCACCCACGCCATACTCGCGGGAGTCCACCGGCAGGCCCTGACGGAGATTGGCGTCAACCGTATCTAGGCCCTCGTCTTGCAGACCGTACGCTCGCAACTTATGGCCGATGCCAATGCCCCGGCCCTCATGGCCTCGGAGATAAACAAGGGCACCTACACCCTCTTTGCCGATGTGATCCAGCGCTTCATCTAACTGTGAACCACAGTCACACCGCAGGGACCCCAATAGATCACCGGTCAAACATTCAGAATGAACCCGAACCAGGGGTGCCTCAACTGACTTCAGGTCACCCAGCACATAGGCCACATGCTCGTCTCCATCGAGCAACGACAAATATGCGTGTGCTGTGAAATCTCCATAACGGGTAGGGATACGGGCCGAACCGAAATGCTCCACAAACTTCTCGTGACGTGACATCTACCCCTCCCCTAAGCATTAACTTCTGAATCAGATGCAACCTTAAAAGCCAGCACATATCTCATAGCAAGCGATGGAATAAGTTTCGGTGTTGAAGCAACCACCAAGGGTTCAGCGACCGAACGTCTTGCCTCTGCGGCCAATTGGCTGAACCAAGCGTACCTGTGACCAGAACCCAGTAATCGAGTTGACCGGCGGCTATTCGCTCAGTAAAAATCTAACAACCGACCAGACATAGCCAGCACCGCCACGACCATTACGGGCCGGACCAGTCTCTCTCCGCCACCAACCGTGAGTCGGGCACCCAGAGCACCTCCCACTCCGAAGCCAGTCGCCAGCACTAGGGCTGGGCCCCAATCGACAAGGCCTCTGGCAATAAATACTGGAAGAGCAACAAGTGTCACTGTCAAAATCACAAGAACTTTCACGCTGTTGGCTACCACCACATCAAGCCCAGAACGAGTAAGAGCCAATGCCAGCAGTAAGCCAATACCAGCTTGGAAGGCACCCCCGTACAAACCCACACAAAAGAAAACACCCACGGTTAACGGCGAAGACCACGAATGGGCTATTTCTTTAACTTTCAATGGTCGTAACGAAAGCAGAAGCAAAGGCACCATTACCAATCCGAATGCCCGCTCAAAGAACTCGGCTTCTACCAAGGAGACCAACACGGACCCGCACAGAGAGCCGGCTACTACTGGTACCAGCACCGATACAACTTCCGGTAGTTCAGACAACCCCTTTCGTCGGAAGATGGTGGCAGCCGACAAGTTCGACGTCAGAATTCCAAGCCGGTTTGATCCGTTAGCCACATCCCCTGGGATGCCAACCAATACCAACAAGGGAACGGTCAGTAAAGATCCACCGCCGGCAATGGCGTTCACGCATCCGGCAAATAGGCCTCCGATAGCCAACAGCACCAACTCAAGAGAGTCCACCTCGCAGCCCGGCCGTGACCCTCTCAGACCAATGCCGACCGAGTGTCAGACACATCAATGTGAAATTGATTAATCCAAGCTTCTGGGCTTTTGAGGTTGTACTGACTACGTAATCGCCGAACAAACCGGACACGAGTTAGCTCATTAGACAGTTCAAATTCATTATTGTTAGAGCTTGTCGTTTCCAAACAGAACACTTCTACAGATCTGCTATTCGTGCCATCAGGGGAAAGACCAGTACCTACCGAGATGACGGCTCCATAGATCAAACCGTCAGGTTCTTCGCACCAGCCCGCATAGACAGCATCTTCAGGAAGAAGAATCAACTCATCTACCAAGAAGTTCGCCATCCCAGAATCAAGTTCCGGATCTCCCCAATTTCTGGATTTAAGCAATCCTCGGACCTCGTACGTCCTTCCAAGCATCGCATTTGCACGCTCCAGATCGCCTCGCGCTAAAGCCCGACGGATAAAGGTTGATGAAACCTGTTCATGATCCCTCGCAACCAAGCCATCTGGGCCAACAAGCCCTATACCAAACACCTCAAAACCAAGATCGGTGCCCATCTCTCGCAGCAGACTCACGTTTCCACGACGCCGGTGACCAAAATGGAAGTCCTCACCAACCACGATCAGACCAACCCCAGCACAACCGACCAGCACATGGCGCACGAAGTCTTCTGCGGACTCAGTAGCGCGCACCTCATCGAAAGAGAGAACCAAGGAGAGGTCAATCCCCGTACTCGCCAACTGTTCCAACTTCTGATCAGAATCGGTCAACAACAAGGGCGCCGACTCGGGTCTCACCACGCTCGCTGGGTGTCGATCAAAGGTAAGAACCGCAGAAGTCATAGACCGTTCCGCTGCCAATCTCCGAACCGCTGCGATGACCTGGCGGTGGCCAGAGTGAACCCCGTCATAAGCGCCAATGGTCAACGCTGTGCGCGGCGATATGGGATCGTACGGTTGTAGTTCCCGACGGATTTCCACGCCTACGAGGTTATCCAGCACCCAATGCTGGACCGGGACCAGTCACGCACCGGACACCGGCGCAAGCACCATGACCGGCTTGATCCAACCTTCACGGTCACCATGCGGTTGATAGACGGCGAGGAGCCGCCCATCTAAGTCAAAAACGGGCCATGGCCCGGCACCCTTCGACTCGAGCTCTACACCCACCGTCTCAACGTCCAATGGCCTGCCAAAAGAAATATCTTGAGCGAGCGCCTCGCCAACTAAAAGGCTGGGGAAATCACGCAGAGCCTCAGCCACGGGAAGCAACCTTGGCGCCTCCAAAGGATGAGCGTCGCTAAGGGCGAAAGACCCCACAGCCGTCCGTCGCAGGTTTCGCAAGTGGGCACCTCCACCTAATGCAACACCCAGATCAGCCGCCAGAGTCCGCACATACGTTCCCGACGAGCAGGTCACGAAGACATCATAGATACCCACTTCAGCAGCAGGGGCTATATCGAAACGGTGCACGCTGACTGGACGCGCTTTCCTTTCTATTTCTCGACCTTCTCGAGCAATCTCATGGAGCCGCCGCCCACCGACCTTGATCGCAGAAACCATGGGTGGAATCTGAAAAATCTCACCCGTGAGGCCTTTGGCCGCTTCAACTACATCCACGGAGCTCACATGTGACATGTCGTACGAGGCTGTCACTTGGCCGGAAGCGTCCAAGGTGTCTGTCTCGACACCGAGAACAACCTGTCCGACGTACTCCTTGCTGAGCGTTGTAAGAAAGCGGAGTAGTCGGGTGGCTCGTCCCACGCCAAGCACTAATACGCCAGTGGCGTCTGGATCCAAAGTACCCGAGTGACCTACCTTGCGAGTTCCTAACACCCCTCGCGCCTTCGCCACCACATCGTGACTAGTCCAACCAGCCTCCTTGTCGATGACGGCTATACCTTCCACCGGCCTGATGTCGGAACCAGTTAGCCGGTCAGCCAACTCAGTCCTCCTCACTAGACGGGGCGAGTCTTCGCAGAATCTCCTCGATCCGGTTCGCTGACCGAGCCGTCTCATCTATCACAAAATTTAAAGGGGGAACTCGACGAAGTCGTGCCTGCTCACCAATGGCTCGCTGCAGCCGGGAGCGATGCTCAGCCATCACTTTCAACAGTTCCTCGTCGTTGATGTCTGACGTCAAGAAGACACGGGCAATACTCAGGTCTTGGTCAGTTTCCACACCAGCAACGGTCACAAACCCAAGACGTTCGTCTCCAATACGATCTATCTCTCCCGCCAAGATACGTGTCAGAAGTTCATTTAGCCGGTCGGATCGTTGATAACCCCGGGCAGGCCCGCCGGAACGGTGTCCGCGGGAAGTTCTCCGTCCCATGGTGGCCCTAGGTGCGGGCAATCTCCCGCTCTTCGAACGTCTCAATCACGTCGCCGTCCTTTAAGTCCTGGTAATCCGAGAGCCCGATACCACACTCGTATCCCGACTGGACCTCACGGACGTCTTCTTTGAACCGCCGAAGCGAACTGATTTCGCCCTTCCAAATAATGGCACCCTCTCGCAGGAAACGCACCTTAGAACCCCGGGCAATCATGCCGTTGGTGACGTAGCAACCAGCGATCTTGCCAATCCGGGGCACTGAGAAGATCTCCCGAACTTCGGCATCGCCAGTTACAACCTCTTCAAACTCCGGAGCCAGCATGCCGACCATGGCTGCTTCGATCTCCTCAATCAACTTATAAATGATCTCGTAGGAGCGGATCTCGACGCCCTCGGTCTCGGCTAATTCACGTGCTTTTCGCTCTGGCCGAACGTTGAAGCCGATAATGGTGGCGTTGGACGTGGCAGCCAGTTGGATGTCGTTCTCGGTTATGCGACCTACCGCCCGATGCACGAAGGCCAACCTGACTTCCTCACGCTCAAGTTTGCGGAGGCTCTCGGTAACCGCCTCCAACGAGCCGTTCACGTCAGCTTTCACTATTAGGTTCAGCGTCGCCACCTCACCCTTCTGAATCTGCTCAAAGATGTCTTCTAGCCGAGCGCCCCCAGACAGAGCATGCGCATCTCGTCCTATGTTTGCCTGACGACGCCAGTGACCTCGCTTATCAGCTACCCGGCCAGCAACCTTCTCGTTGGGGGCCACCACGAAACCTTCACCAGCATCGGCAACGTCGGACAATCCAAGTACCTGCACCGGCGTCGACGGCCCTGCCTTCTTGATTTGTCGACCTTGATCGTCAACCAAGGCGCGCACCCGACCCCAAGCTGCGCCTGCAACCAGCGGATCACCCACCTTGAGAGTTCCCCGCTGGACCAGCACAGTCGCCACAGGTCCACGTCCAATGTCCAAGAAGGACTCCAGCACCACTCCCTGGGAGCGCCCCTCCGGGTCTGCTCGAAGATCCTCAACCTCAGCCATCACGTTTAAGTTGTCAAGCAGGTCATCTACACCCAAATTTTGGAGGGCGGAGACCTCAACACAGATCGTGTCTCCACCCCATGACTCCGGCACCAGATTGTGCTCAGCCAACTGGCCAAGAACCTTCTGCGGATCAGCATTTTCCCGGTCGATCTTGTTGAGCGCCACAATAATGGGCACATCGGCAGCCCGAGCGTGGTTCAACGCTTCCACGGTCTGGGGCATAACGCCATCGTCTGCAGCCACTACCAGAACAACAATGTCAGTTGAGCCTGCACCGCGCGCCCTCATAGCAGTGAAAGCCTCATGGCCCGGGGTGTCGATGAACGTCAAAACCTTGCCATCTCTGTCGACTTGATAGGCGCCGATGTGCTGGGTGATACCACCGGCTTCGTCGTCCACGACATTTGCGTTACGGATCTGATCCAACAACTTGGTCTTACCGTGATCGACATGGCCCATCACGGTGATAACTGGTGGGCGGACTAGAGCTTCATCATCCTCGAGGTCGTCAACAACGTCAAGGAGCTTAAGTAGTTCAACCTCTTGCTCCTCACCAGGGTCAACCATCCGGATCTCGACACCCAATTCGGCCGCAAACAACTCAATCATGTCGTCAGACAGAGACTGAGTCGCTGTCACCATCTCGCCCTGTTGCATGAGGAACCGAACAACATCAGCCGCCGTACGATTTAGTTTTGGTCCCAGATCTAGGGCTGCACAGGCACGCTCGACGACCACCTCGCCGTCGGGCACCGCAGCATCATCAGGCGTGTAGGACGGCACGTCCATAGGTTGGAGTTCTTCACGGCGACGACGACGACGACCCTTGCGACGTGGCGGGCGACGACCACCTGGGCCACCACCAGGGCCTCCAGGTCGACCGCCAGGTCCACCACCAGGTCGACCACCTGGGCCGCCACCAGGGCCACCGCCAGGCCCACCACTAGGACGAGCAGGTCCCGCACCGGGTACGGACTCACGGGGTCCACCACCCATCGGCGGACGGCGACCCACCGGAGGTGGACCGGTCCGACGCCCCGGAGGGCCACCAGTGGGTCCTGCAGTTCGACGACCACCTAAACCAGGTGGCGGTGGAATTGGTTTACCAGAGTGCGATACGGGTGGGCCGGGAGGTGGTGGAATTGGCTTACCGGACTCCGACATCGGAGGGGTCGAGCCGACGGGCGGCACGACGGGGGCATTCAGGTCTGCCACCTTGGCGGCCGGATCAGGCACGGTCGGACCACCGTCTGTCGAACTATCAGGTTCAGAGACAGAAGGAGGCTCAATCGCAGGTGCAGCGTCGATGACTTTTTTGGACGGCGCTGAAGATCCACTGGACGAGAAGACCCTTCGAGGAGAAGCGGCTTCCGGCTCAGGCTCAGGCTCAGGCTCAGGCTCAGGCTCAGGCTCAGGCTCAGGCT
>CAWVUB010000048.1:0-16752 GCA_963933065.1 uncultured Acidimicrobiaceae bacterium
TACAAGGAGGTATGGCCGACTGGTAGCCAAAAGGGGGTTCCAGACGAAAGGGAGTTTCGATCGGCGCTAAAAACCAACGAGGGAGAGAACTCCTCGGTCGAGATGCTCAGAACTTTCGGCGTTGAAGTAACTGATGCTCAGCTGAGCGGGGCTCCAGCCGTAATAAAAAAATGGATGGACATCGACGAGGTGTTGGCCTGGGCGGTCGTTGACCGCTCAATCCGCAACGATGACGGTCCCTTCCACTGGTACTGCTCCGATGGCTTGTGCGGCAATCACAATTTCTACTGGTACGAAGATCCCACAACCGGCTTGCTCCACCTCATTCCTTGGGACCTGGACAACGCTTTTGAAAATATTAGAGAGGACCAGAACCCGGTCACTCCGATACCTGATGCTTGGGGTGAGATCACCAATGACTGCAACGTGTTCAACTATGGACAGTGGGGTATACCTCAGCGGTCGGCAGCGTGCGATCCGCTGTTCGCCGCATGGGGGGTCTTTGACGACGACTATCACCGAATTCTTGGCCAATTTTTAGATGGACCCTTCGCTAAAGACCAAGTGGAGAAACAGATCACGGCCTGGACTGCCCAGATAAAAGAAGCCACCACTGAATCGGCTGATTCTCACGACGATGCCCTTCCAGTCGTTTATTGGGAGTGGGCCATCGACAATTTGCTGGCCGATCTCGATTACGCCCGAGATGTTGCCCGTTAACGCAATAATGACCCGAGACCTAGTGTCACTCACTGGTCTCCCTGAACATAGGTAAGGACTCAATGTCGACACCCTGGTTAATTGTCTCTGACCTACTTGCTTTGGCGGTACTGGTGTTCGTCATTTACTTCCCCAGAAATGGGCGCCGTGACATGGTGGTGGCGCTGCTTGGTCTGAATGTTGGGTTGTTAGGTATCGCCATGACCCTGACTCGCAGCACAGTGAACCTTGGCCTCGGGCTGGGACTCTTCGGTGTGCTGTCAATTATTCGCCTTCGATCCACCGAGTTGGGTCAGCAGGAGGTGGCTTACTACTTCACAGCGCTCGCTCTGGGTCTGCTGGGTGGCATGCCGATAGAGCCGGCGTGGGCAACACCCAGTCTCATGGGTGCGGCTCTGGTTGCCATTTATATAGGCGATCATCCAAAGCTCTACGCCCGGAACCGGAACCAGACGGTCACCATGGATCGGGCCCATACCGACGAGTCTGAACTCCGGGAGCGTCTTGAATTGATGCTGGGAGGAACGGTGGTCCGGCTCAAGGTCCGTCGTATCGACTTGGTGAACGACAGCACCGTGGTCGACGTTTGCTACAAACTCAATGGCAGTGGACAGCCCTGATGATTGACACGTTGCCGTCGATTTCGCAGGCTGAGGTCGAGGATATGGCTGAACTGCAGTTGCGAAAGGACCGCAAGTACATAATCCAGGTCAAAAATTTTGATCAATTGTGGAACGACCTCCCGGAGGGAGTCTTCGCCCTGAGCATTGATGGGCGTCACGACTTTCGTTATGAATCCTGCTACTTCGACACCCCAAACCTTTTGGCGTATCGGGCTGCTGCGCATAGCCGACGGCGTCGCTTCAAGGTCCGATTCCGGCACTACCTAGAGACCAACGAGCACATGCTTGAAGTCAAGTTGAGAACTGCTCGAGGGCAAAGCCAAAAGATACGAATACCGGTAGATGAAGGTGAAGCTGATCTTTGGTCACCGGAAAGCCAGATCTTCGTTGATGAGGCAACTGATAGCAGCATCGCGGGCGGTCTTGAACCCGTGCTAACGACGCAGTACCGGCGGTCCACTCTCGTTGACCCCACCGGAGCTTCTCGGCTTACCATTGATCGTGAGGTCACGTGCATGGACCTGGCTGGGCGATCGATGTCAGTAAATGGGCTGGTAATCGAGTCCAAAACCGTGGGCCCTCCGAGCCGGTTTGATCGTTGGCTGTGGACCCACGGGGTGAGGCCAATCCGGCTATCGAAGTACTGCACCGGACTCGCTGCGCTACGGCCAGAACTACCGTCGAACAAGTGGCATAGGACTTTGCAGAATTACGTAAAGTAGAGACAACCCACCGTTTGATCACCTAATGGGTCTGGTTTAGACCGCACCATCACCCTGACAACCATTAGAGCGAAGGGTCCTGGGAATGTTTTTGACTTCTTAAAGGTCGCAGAGTGACTCTTGTGTTCTTCAACCGTTTCAGGTCGAAGAAATAAATTGCTTTGGAACTGCAAGTAGCTCGCTTGGCCTTAGACGAGGTCTCACCAGAGGCAGCCGCACTCAACGGTTGCGTCTAGCGCTTTCCATCGAAACGGTGTGGGTTCGGACATGGCGCTACAACCAGTGCACTGGAGTACAAATCCATCGGGTCGCTTAATAAGGGTCACCGGTTGCTCTCCGGTTGAGAGCCTTGCTGCCTTAGCCTTTGGAACTCTTTTAACGCCGAGCGCAGGGAGTTCTGGTACTTCAAAGTCCAAATAGGGCGGAGCGGTGTTATCGACCGGATCTGAATCCCAAGCATCGTCATGAGCTTTGGTGAGATCGTCCCAGGCGAGGAAGTTGAGCCATGCATACCTCTCGAAACTGTCGACTTGAGTAGGTATATCTGCCAGCGATGTCATAGGGCCAATTGTTTGTGGGAGCGTCAGAGTCTCGGAACCGTGGTAGTCCAGAAAGCCATTGAGTTCTGCATGATCCTCCGCACCGAAAATCCATGATGATTCGGCAATGTCTTGGATCTCTTCCATGAAACCGTCGCGTTCGTCGGTCCGCGGGTCCTCAAGAGTGTCACTCGCGAAAAGGATCACAAACCGGGCTCCGCTGCCGAGCGGCTTGCGTCTGAGAATCCGCCCCATGCGTTGGATCATCTGGCGGCGAGTCCTGCTGGCACTGATGACGATGCCTAGGTTGGCGTCGGGTACGTCGATTCCCTCGTCAAGCACGCGGGGAGCGGCAACAGCATCGATGACCCCTACCCGAAGATCGTCAAGGATGCGTTCACGCTCACCACGGTTCGTTTCCCCTGTGATGATTTCTATATTTAGAAGAGGGTCCAGTCGATTAATCGCATGGTTCGCGGCCTTCACGGTCTGCGTAAATAGCAGGCTTCCTGCCGCCTGTTTGATTAACGGTGCGAAGCGGGACAGAACGTCGTACTTCGTTCGGCTCGTAGCGACAATTTCTCGCCGCCTTGAGAATGCTTCGAGATATGTCACGGCTGCCTTGCCGTTTGGTCCTGCATCGTGTTCAGCGAGGTAACTGACTGCCGCAAGGAAGGCACTGAATGGATCTTGTGGCATATCTGGTATTGCCCGAAGCGACTGGCGCGCCTGAACAAGTGACGTTTCGATCTCGTCGTACTCGATACGTTCCTCACGGGCCAGTGGAACAGCAGCAAAGGCAACCCGGGGTTGAGCGCAGACGCCGTCATCGATGGCCTCTCCGAAGCCGTAGCGAAAGCAGACCCCCCCAAAATATGGCAGCAGAGTTTTCTCGACAGCCTGATCAGAGCGCTCCAAAGTTGCTGTAAGTCCTAGGCGCTCTTGGTATTCGTGTATGAGCGATTGCCTGAGGGTCTCACCACCGAAGCCGTGGCACTCGTCAGCGATGATTAGGCCGCCGGCTTCGGTTGGGGGTAGGGGGCGTCTAGCGCTCGCTGAATGTCGGGTCGTCACGAGAACGTCGCAGCCGTCTACCCCATCGCTGAAGTTGTCGCCGAGGCGGCCAATCCGACAATTCGGGAGAGTCTCGTTTAGACGGAGGGCCCACTGGTTCATCAAGACCCGGCTGGGCACGACGACCAAGACAAAGAGGCCCCGCCGGTGTGCATCAGCGGCTGCAATCAGAGCGACATTGGTTTTCCCAGAGCCGGTGACGGCCTCCACTATCCCGCGGCGGCCACAACGAAGCCAACTGACAAGTGCTTCAAATTGCCAACGGTAGAGACTCTGTTTGGTGTGGTTCATGCGGCGATCAGGTCGAGAGATGTTCTGCGAGACCTGACGGTATTGGTGGAAGTCACTAATGACGCATTACCGAGCCCTGATTATGTGCCGGGGTCGTGTCGGGCGTCGTTGTTCTATGGCTCTATGTGCGTGGATATGGAGACAGGTTTGCAAGGGAAGGCGTACGTCTCCAGAAACTCAGCCTTGCTTGATTGGGCCCTGCTTGAAGTTATTGCTGGAGCTGGGCTTAGGGCAACAAGTCGAGAAGGCCTATTTGTTGGAGGGAACTTGCAGTATTTATTATTGGCCCAAAACGCAGCACAGCCCCCCGAAGGAGGCTGTACCCGGAGTTTCACTAGAGCAGCCTCTCGGCGCATCGACCTCTTCCCCAAAGGGTTGAGGTGTGGTCATCCCGAGGGACTTCCACGTTTTTGTTCCATCCCGAGCGGACCTTCACCGAAGTGTCAACCCGCTGAGAGTATTTCTAATCGCGGCCTAGGGGTTGGCGCAAGCGAAATAAATACAGTCGGAACTAGAACTCATACGGCTCCCATGCAGCGAAAGATCTACACATTGTGTCTATTCTGGCTTTATTGGGCACGCCGTTTGAAGCAGTTCATGGTTCCTGTAAGTCCAACCCGCGACCAGGAAGAATGATGTGAGTCACAAGACAACAACTGTGATCGATCGACTCGGTGCCCTGAAGGGCCTGCTGACCATCAGCGACGAAGATTTCAATGCATACATGCGGTCCTACGAAGAGTTGTTTGTCGACTCACCCGAAAATACTAAAGCAGACCACGCCAACGGTGTCCCACTAAAGGGCTACCCACAGGGAAGCAGTGACGAACTTCAGGAGCTCTACAAGGTCATTCATCTGTTGTGCACCCTCGGTTCTGTTGAAAAGATGTACATGCCGCCCGAGATCGATCCAGAAAAATCTGTACTACAGAATCAGATTCTGTTTGAACAGATCGTTGCCAACGATCTCAATTTGACCAGAGGGGACAAAGTTCTCGATCTTGGGTGTGGGTGTGGCGCCATCGCCGAGCACATCGCTGACTTGACCGGAGCCATGCCCTACGGCATCAACCTCGACGGATCTCAGATCGAGAAGTCTTGGAAGAACCCGAACCTTTCGAGCTCCAACTTCACCATCGGCGATTTCAACAAGCCACTCGAATTTAGTGATGGCGCATTCGACGCGGTCTATGCCATCCAGCCGATGACCTACGTCAGCGACCATGAGTTCACCTTCAAGGAGGTGTCTCGCGTCCTGAAGCCAGGAGGAATGTTTGTCATCAATGATGTGGCGGCGCTCGATGCCTATGACAGCGAAAACGAACATCAGAAGACTCTCATTCAGCACACACGCGAACTGACGGTGTTTGGAGGACTCTGGTACTACAAGTACTGGGAGGACTCGTATCGGAACGCTGGCTTCAACTTGATTTCTTCTACGGGCAGACCTGCGGTTGAAATGATCAAGAAAGAGGTCGCGCTGTTCGACAAGTATGAAGCGGTGTTTAAGTTTCTCGCCAAGGTTGGCCTGATTCCAAAAAAGACTAACGCACTGATGAAACGCATGAACGAAAATAGCCAGTCCTACATCCGAGCCGAGGAAGAGGGGCTGTTAACGCTGAATTGGCACTGTGTCGGTGAGAAACCGGAATGACCTAGGACATTTCTGGATTGGAGTTCCGCTCCAGGCGCGGCGAGAGATAAAGCAGGGATTCTTAAAGAGTTCTGTTTAAGTAGCGCTCTCGTTTTTCAAGGAGGATCGCGGGTCGCCTCAACCGAACCGAAGCCCCTCCTGTTCCATTTTCAAGCTAAGGCAACTGTATTTGGTGGACCCTGCAGACGGAGACCTCTGGGGCCGGTACCCTGTGGTCTGCTCATGGAGTCGTCCACGCTTACCGTCAACGTTCCTGGCAACGATCTCATGTTAGATCTGGTGGGTGAGCGAGATATCTTGCTCCGGCGGATCGAAGGGGCCTTCCCTGGTTCTTCTATCCATGTTCGTGGAAATCAAATCACCATCGACGGTGATCATGCCAAAACTGTCGAAACGGTGTTTGGAGAGATGGTGGCACTACTCCAAAAAGGCCTCACCATTGATGAGCGGACGCTTGACCGGACAATCGAGATGGTACGAGCTGACGAACGCCCATCAGAGGTGCTGACAACCGAGATTCTTCGAACCTCGCGTGGCAAACCAGTGCGCCCTAGATCTTCTGGCCAGAAGCGTTACGTGGAGGCTGTCACAGATGGAATAATTACTTTTGGTATAGGCCCGGCGGGTACTGGTAAGAGTTGGCTGGCTGTGGCTCTAGGGGTGCGGGCCCTCCAGACTGGTCAGGTTGACCGCATTGTCCTGACCCGGCCGTTGGTTGAAGCCGGCGAACGGGTTGGTTTCCTACCCGGTGATCTAATGGCCAAAGTCGACCCCTACCTGCGGCCTCTTTATGACGCGCTGTTTGACATGGTTGATACCGAGACAGCTGATCGCCTAGTTGACCGGGGCCAGGTCGAGGTGGCCCCACTGGCCTTTATGCGGGGCCGCACATTAAACAACAGTTTTATCATCCTTGATGAAGCTCAGAACACGACGCCAGAACAAATGAAGATGTTCCTGACTCGGGTGGGTTTCGGATCCCGGGTGGTGGTGACAGGTGATACCAGCCAAGTGGATGTCCCTGGTGGCCGCAGTGGATTGGCTGACCTTGAAAAACTACTCACCGGGATTGATGGCCTTTCGTTTGTCCACTTAGGGGCGCGTGATGTGGTCCGGCACCGCATCGTGCAGGACATCGTTGAGGCTTACGAACGCGCGGCCATAGTTGATGAGGTTGGTCGATGAGGAAGCAATGAGGGGCAAACTTCCAGGATTCCCACTCGCAGGTTTGATCACAGTGATCGTGGACGATGAACGAGGTGATCTGGAAGCCGGGTGTTTGATCGATACCGAAGACTGTCGGATGCTGGTGGCCGATGTGCTGACCCACGAAGATTTAAGCGAACGTGACTTCGAGGTCCATGTGCATTTGGTTGACGAAGAACCGATAGCAGCGTTGAACCTCGAACATATGGGCCTCGAAGGCCCAACCGATGTCCTTTCCTTCCCAATCGAAGATCCGGTGGACCTCAGCCTGGGTAGCCCATCAGAGGTACCCCTGCTACTTGGCGACATTGTGCTTTGCCCGACAGTGGCCTACCGGCAGGCGGCGGAACACGCTGGGGATTTCGACTCCGAAATCGCCCTGCTGCTTGTCCACGGAGTATTACACCTCCTCGGGTACGACCATGCGGTGCCTGATGATGAGGCTGTAATGCGCGAGCGTGAACGTCTTCATTTGGCTCGTTACATGGGAGATCGCCACGGAGGGCCCCACCTGTGAGTTTTGGGTTCGGACTTGGTTTGGTGGTGGTACTAACCCTGGTGTCGGGCCTATTGGTGGTCGTGGAGACAGTGATCCTCCATACCCGGAGGTCGCGAGCCGAAGTCTTGGTGGAGGGACTCAGGGAAAGGGGTGGGCAGTCGAAAGGGGCAGTGAGAGTTGGAGCGCTGCCTGCGCTGCTGGAAGACCGTGTCCGCACCCTTGGGGTGGTTTTATTCGTAGCAATGGCCTGCCGTATGTCGGCTGCTGGAGTTCTGGCCGTGCTGGTTGCCGAACGTGCTGGGACAGGTTGGGCTTTCGGCGCGGTGACGCTCCTCCTGATAGTGGGGTTCACCCTCGCAGACGTGATCCCCCGGACGGTGGCCCTACGTTCTCTAGATCGTGTCATCATCGGCTCAGTGAAGGTAGTGGAGCGGTTGTCGATCATCGCTCCGTTGCGGTGGCTCGCACATGGCCTCGTCTCCATAGGTGAATGGCTCTTACCTCGGTCATTTCGTAGTGGTGCGACGGTGGTGTCCGAGAAGGAACTGCTAGCCGTGGTCGACCGGGCACTGGCATCAGATGCCATAGACGCCGAGGAACACGAGTTGATCGAGTCGATAATTGCGTTTGGTGATCGACTAGTCCGCGAAGTCATGGTGCCACGGCCGGACATGGGATGCATCGGGTCGGACCTGACTGTGGAAGCCGCAATGGTTGAGGCGGCCCGGAACGGGTTCAGTCGAATTCCAGTCAGCGGGAAAGGCGTTGACGACATCCTTGGCGTGGTCTACGCCAAAGATCTAATGGGCGCTCACTTGGATGGTCGAGATGAGGACCTGGTCGAATCGCTAGTTCGTTCCCCGCGGTTCGTCCCCGAAACCAAAAAGGCAGATGACCTGCTGCGCGAGATGCAGAAGGGCCGCTTTCACCTGGCGATCGTGATCGATGAGTACGGGGGTACTGCTGGATTGGTGACCATGGAAGACCTTCTTGAGGAGGTAGTTGGTGAGATCGTTGATGAATTTGATCACGAGGAACCTCTCGCCGAATCGGTGGCTGGCGGAGGTATACGGGTTCACGGCCGTATGCCGATCGACGAGTTGAACGAACTACTCGGTGATGCTCTTCCCGAGGGAGACTGGGACACCGTTGGTGGCCTTATTCTTGACGCGCTGGGGCACGTGCCAGTGGTTGGGGAGGCCGTGAATGTAGCCGGGCGACGGTTTGGTGTAGAGCAGGTGGTGGGCCGGAGGATTACGAGAGTGCGCATCGGTGTGCCTGGAGCCTTGTCGTGAGTTCCGCCATTGCGTCAGGTAACGGTTATCGGTCAGGCTTCGTGACCCTCGTTGGGCGTCCCAACGTCGGTAAGTCGACGCTATTGAACCGGCTGCTAGGCCACAAAGTTTCCATCGTCTCGGACAAGCCCCAGACCACGAGGACCGAGATTCGCGGTGTCCTGACCCAACCGGGGATACAGGCGGTATTTTGCGACACACCAGGGATTCACAAGCCTCGGACGTTGCTCGGCGAACGCCTAAACCGTACTGCGCGAGCCGCATTGGCTGACATGGACGTTGTTTTGTTCCTCGTGGAAGCTGATGGGCCGATCGGTAGGGGTGACGCGTTCATCGCGGCTGGACTGCCGAAAGAACGGACGGTGCTGGTGGTCAATAAGGTCGATCGGGTTGGGCGTGATCGGATTGCAGAACAACTGATGGTTGCATCGAAATTTGAGTTAGACCAATATTTTCCAATCTCTGCCCGCGCCGGTGATGGCGTCGATGCGCTGCGCACCCATGTGCTGGAACGCCTACCTGATGGCCCCCAGTACTACCCCGACGACATGGTTACTGACGTGCCCGAGGCGTTTTGGGTGGCGGAGTTGGTTCGCGAGCAGTTGTTGGCGGTTGTTAAGGAGGAGTTGCCGCACTCTATCGCTACTCGTGTCACTGAATGGGAGTGGCCGCGTGTTCGGTGCGAGATTCTCGTCGAGCGTGACTCTCAGAAGGGAATCGTGATTGGGAAGAAGGGGCTGGTCCTTAAGGAAGTTGGGATTGCCGCCCGGGCCCAGATGCCTGAAGGGGCATTTCTCGAACTTGTGGTCCGGGTCGACAAGGACTGGCAGCGGCGGCCCAAGGCCCTAGACCGACTGGGTTACTAAAGTGGCTCCTCTTGAGAGGCAGAGTTCAAATTAGGCCCGTTAGTCAAATAATCGAGACAAGAAGTCCAAGGCTTCTTGTCGGTCGGCTGTCCTAGGCATGTCGGGGAGGGCTTCGAGAAGGTCCCATCTGTAGGCCTTGCTGGTGGCCAGTCGCCTGTCCAGAACAGCGACCATGCCCCTGTCGCCAGTGCTGCGAATCAGGCGTCCGGCGCCTTGGGCCAGTTCGGTTGCAGCCAAAGGTAAGTCGATCTGGCGGAAGGCTTCTCGCTGCCCGACGAGGTCGCGACGTGCACTCAGCAAGGGATCGTCGGGTCGGGGGAACGGAATTCGATCAATCACAACTAGTGAGAGACTCGGTCCGAGCACGTCAATGCCGTGCCAGAGCCCTTTGGTTCCGAACAGACATGACGTCTCATCTGCGGCGAACTCAGCCATAAGAAGGGGGAGTGGTAGGTCATTTTGATGAAGTATTCGCCAGGGCAAACGATCCCGTAGAGCCTCCACAGCCGCATCTAATGCTCGCCGGCTGGTGAACAGGGCAAGAGTACGCCCCCCAGCGGCCTTGGTTAGGTACTCGATCTCGTCATGGCAGGCAGTCAAGAAATTCTCTTCTCGGGGATCAGGCATTGACGTCGCGCAATAGAGGAGAGCCTGATTGGCGAAGTCAAACGGACTACCCACGTCCTCATAGGTATGGTCGTGAGACTCCAGTCCGAGTCGGGTTGGGAGATTGGAGGGCACTGTGGCGCTGGTGAGTATGACAGTCCGTTCCTCCCACAATCTTTCATTAAGCACGGTGGCTACTTCAACCGGCGCCACTTGGAGGCTTGGGTGATTCACTGAGCCTTCGGTCCACGCGACCTTGTGGCCGGGAATTGTTCCGGCATCGAGGTTCAGGGCGGACGAGACGTCGCCTACCAGAGACTCTAAGGACTTCAGGGCCCGAGCCCGGCGGGCGCTTACGTTGCCCACGCCATCCTTGGGAACGGCCATTATTTCCGCGTGCAGGGCGGCAAGCCGAGTCTCAGCTAGTTGCAGCACTGAACGAAGCTCGGTTGAGTCTGATGGAACTAGTCGTTCACCGAGGTGCAGTCCGAGAGCCTCGTCAATCTGACCGGCTAAGGCGGCTACATCTGTCACCGCAGTGGATCTTGAGAGAATGGCTCCTGCTCGGCGGACGAGAGCAAGGAAGCGACCGGAACGGAGTTCGAATCCGACGGCCCTAGCCAAGATGTCCTCAGTCTGGTGCGCTTCGTCGAGGATGGCCACTTCGTGTTCAGGCAGGAGCGCACCTTCGGTGGCGACATCAATGCCGTAGAGATGGAGGTTGGTGACGACTACGTCAGAGAACGCAGCGTTGCTTCGGGCTTGTTCGGCGAAGCACTCCTCGCCGCTTGGACAGCGGTTAGCGCCTGGACATTCTTGGGATCCAACACTCACTGCTGCCCAAGTCGATGACGACGGTTCCATGGGGAGGTCAGACCGGTCACCCGTGTCTGTGGTCTCGGCCCATTCATAGATAGTGGCCAATTCGTTAGCGTCGGCCATCTCGGCTAATCCGTCTAGTTGCTGTTGTTCTCCCGAACGCTCACTGACGGCGAGCTCGCTTAGGCGTTGGCGGCAGATGTAGTTGGCGCGACCCTTGAGGACTGAAAATGAGAAAGATCGGCCGATAAAGGGCGATAAATGCTTAGTTAGGAACGGGAGGTCCTTGCTGGCTAGTTGGTCCTGAAGGGCTTTGGTGGCAGTTGCCACCACCGTTCGTTTACCCGAGAGAATGGCCGGGATCAGGTACGCAAGTGATTTACCGGTACCGGTGCCGGCTCGGACCACCAGATGGGAGCCTGAGTCGATGGATTCGGCTACTCGGCGGGCCATGGCCTCTTGGCCGCGGCGTCGTTCGCCACCCTCTGGCAGCGCACCACAAACCTCTTCGAGGGCGATAGCGGAGGCCTCAGCCGGTCCTACCCCTAAATCGTCGATTGTCCCGTCCACTTTGATTGAGGCTAGGCCTGGTCCCGCAGTGTCGAGGGGCGCGGGTAGTTTCAGCAGCGTGCATCCCTCGGACTTGGACCCGTCTCGGATTCCGAACCACATCGCCTGCGTCATGGATGGCAACGGCCGTTGGGCAGAGCAGCGCGGACTGCCACGAACCGCCGGACATGAGGCGGGGGAGAAGGCGCTCTTTGAGGTGTTGGATGGCGCCGATGACCTCGGCGTCAGATGGTTCACCGTGTATGCGTTTTCGACAGAGAACTGGCGTCGTCCTCCTGACGAAGTCCAGTTCCTTCTCCGCTTCAACGAGCAAATCCTGCTGAGTCGTCAGGAGGAGCTTCACCAACGCAACATCCGAATTCGATTTATCGGTCGACGCGATCGACGAGTTCCCCGGCGTCTAGTCCGGCGCATGGAAGAGGCTGCCGCTCTGACGCAAAGCAACACCGGCCTGACATTCACGATTGCGTTCAACTACGGAGGCCGTACCGAGTTGGTTGATGCCGTACAGCGCATCGTGGACAGCGGCACGAAGCGGGTAACTGAGCGAAGTATCGCTCGCCATCTCTACGCACCAGAGATGCCCGACCCCGACTTGGTTATTAGGACGTCGGGTGAGTACCGGGTCTCAAATTTCCTGCTTTGGGAGCTGGCGTATAGCGAGCTGGTGTTCAGCGAAACACTATGGCCAGACTTCCGTCGAGAGCACTTACATCTAGCGATCAAGGAGTTTCAGGACCGAGATCGCCGTTTCGGTGGATTGGGCGGGTTGGAGGTTCCCAAGAGGTGAGTCTCTATCGAGACGATGGTGTGGTGCTAAGAACATGGCGCCTAGGTGAGGCAGATCGAATCGTGGTGCTTCTGACTGCTGAGCACGGCAAGGTTCGGGCGGTTGCAAAGGGAGTGCGCAAGACTCGGTCGAAGTTTGGTGGTCGCCTTGAGCCAACCAGTCACGTGGCGGTGCAACTGCATCGTGGGCGTGGTGACCTAGACATTGTGACGCAGGCTGAAACTCTCGATCGGTTTGAGGGGTTGCGCTTGGATGCCGAACGATTCGCTGATGCCTCGTCGCTACTTGAGGCGGTGGACATAGTTGCGCTAGACCGGGATCCGGATCGTGATCGGTACCAGATGCTTGTCGGTGGCCTACGAACCTTGGAGGAGCGTCCTGCTCCGCTTGTCGTTCCAGCCTTTCTCCTGAAGTTGTTGGCCCACGAGGGGCTAGCTCCAGAACTTGAAATGTGTGTCCGCTGCGGAACCGACGGACCGATGGTTTCTATAGATATTGGTGAGGGTGGTGTGCTTTGCCAGGGTTGCCGGAGTGGGCAATCCGTAACTACTGCGGCTGTTGCTGTGATGCGGGCCGTCCTTGGAGGAGGCTTATCTAAGGCGCTGGCTGTGACGGACCTTTCAGTGTGTGCAGAGGTCGATGCCCTAGTGACTTCAGCAGCGGAGTATCACATGGAAAGACGGCTCCGTTCCCGGCGGGTCCTCGACGGGGCCTAGGTGATTGAACTCCCACAGTCTCGGCAAAACTGCCCGCTGTTTGATCCCATCGACATTCCACAGCGTTCACAGCGTGAGTCGGCAATACGGTCCACTGAGTCGGCAATACGGTCCACTGGGTCGGCAGTACGGTTTGCGGTGTTTGTCGAGTTCTGACTGGGCAAGAGAATCTGCTCACCGACCCAGCCTCGGTCGACTACAACTGTGCCGCCGAGCCGGTCTCCGATGCGTCGGTGGCCTCGACTCATCAACATCAGTCCAGCCTCGACAATAGGAATAAACGGCAAGGGAATGATCCAAGGCAGTGTCCGACCTGCTGCACCCCGGAAGCCCGGAAGTTCACCGTCGGATTGGCGTACGACCCGCAGCCCGGTCACGGCCTTACCGGCGCTGAAACCAGTAGTCATTGTCAGCGCCACATGGTTCAGAACTACTAGCACGGTCACGGTCCATATGACGGATGGATTGATCGACAGGCCGTTCTCAGCCTCGAACGCCAGGTCTCCCCTGTGGATGACTAGAACCACAATTGCCATAAGCAGGTTGTCGAGCAGCCAGGCAACGATACGACGACCGATAACTGCCGTCGGATCGACCTCTCTTGGTTGTCGGAAGCGGTCAGCGATACCCACCGGCCTATTCTGGCCCCGCCACGGCGTACCGCGTCGCTACCCTGCATATTCATGGTCCCAAATGACGACACGCTCTTTGACAAGGTTGTGAACCTCTCGAAGCGCCGGGGGTTCGTATTCCAGTCCGCGGACATCTACGGAGGATTCCGGTCCACCTACGACTACGGCCCGATCGGAGTTCTGCTTCTTCGCAACGTGAAGGAGCAGTGGTGGCGGACCATGGTGCAGTTACGCCATGACGTGGTCGGCCTCGATGCCTCGATTCTCTCGCCCCCAGCTATCTGGGAGGCTTCTGGCCATCTGGCGAACTTCACCGACCCGCTGGTCGATTGTCGTGAGTGTGGTGCTCGTCATCGCCTAGACAAACTAGACGACCCAGAAACCTGCCCATCCTGTTCAAAGTCGGCCACGCTGACGGAGGCTCGCCAGTTCAACTTGATGTTTAAGACCCACGCTGGTCCCATGGTTGAGTCGGCCACGGAGGTCTACCTTCGACCTGAGACGGCTCAGGGAATGTTCATCAATTTTGCCAACGTGCTTAACACGTCTCGCAAAAAGCCACCATTTGGCATCGCCCAGATTGGGAAGTCATTTCGTAACGAGATCACACCGGGCAATTTTGTTTTCCGGACCCGAGAGTTTGAACAGATGGAGATGGAGTTCTTTGTCCCTCCAGATGAGTCGTCAGAGTGGTACCACCATTGGTGCGAGGCCCGGATGAGTTGGTACCGCGACCTCGGTATGACGACTGAGAAGTTGCGCTTGCGTGAGCACGAGGGCGACGAACTAAGCCACTACGCCGCGGCCACCGCCGACGTGGAATTCCTATTCCCGTGGGGTTGGGATGAGTTGGAAGGTATTTCGAATCGCACTGACTTTGACCTGAACCGTCATTCTGAGTGTTCAGGGGCCCGGCTGGAGTACCACGATCCAGGTTCGGGCGAGCGCTACGTGCCGCACGTAATTGAGCCGGCAGCGGGGGCCACCCGAACGGCTATGGCGTTCCTGATGGCCGCCTACGATGAGGAGGAGGTCAATGACGACGTTCGAACCGTCCTACGGCTAGATTCGCGCCTCGCACCGTACAAGGTGGCCATCCTTCCGTTATCCAAGAAACCAGAGTTGATCGATCCGTCCACTGAGGTGCTGGGCCTCTTGCAGCCCCACTGGATGTGCGACTACGACCAGACGCAGGCGATTGGCCGCCGGTATCGGCGACAAGATGAAATTGGGACGCCCTTTTGCGTGACCATCGACTTTGACACGCTTGAGGATCGAGCCGTGACCGTGCGAGAGAGGGATTCCATGGGTCAAGAGCGGGTGGCTATAGGCGATCTGGTGGCCTACCTTTCTGAACGACTCCCAGCCTGAGCGGCTTAGGGCGAACCCCGGTGACCGCCGTAGACAGTCTGGAAGACCTTTGTTTACTGGTCGCCGAGGCGGAGGCCATTGGGACCGCTGAGGCCCGGTGGAGCGCTGTCGCCGCAGTCGAACCGAAGCTGGTCGAGCGTCTGATACATAGCGGTCGTGATTCTGTGGCGGAAGTGCACGAAGACCCGCCGGCGTTGCTGGCCATTGGTACAGGGGCAAGTCCGGGTGTGGGAGTAGGAGTGCTGTGCTTGACCGCTGAAGATGTGCTGGACGTGGTCGAACGCGGCGAAGATGCGCTTCTGGCCTGTGAAGAGACCTCGCCGGCTGACGAAATGGGTATGCGGTTGGCCGTCGGAATCCTGACCAGCCGCGGCGGGGTAGCCAGTCATGCTGCAGTGGTGGCCCGAGGATGGGGTGTCCCCGCCGTGGTCGGGGTGTCCACCATGGTGGTGGGTGATGATTACGTAGAGGTGGGTGATGTTCGAATTAGTGCTGGGACTGTGATTTCCATCGACGGTGGATCCGGTGAGGTGGTGGGCGCTGCGTTAAAAGTTGAGGACGGCACAGGTGCTGTCGACCTGCCGGGTCTTGACCTACTCCTGTCTTGGGCTGATGAGGTGCGAGGTGAGCGAATAAAGGTGCTGGCAAACGCTGACCGTGCGGAGGATGCGGTCCGGGCCCGGGCTTTTGGCGCCGAGGGAATCGGCCTCTGCCGCACTGAACACTTGTTCCTTGGCGACCGTCTACAGCTAGTAAAGACTTTCTTGATGGCAACCTCGACCAATGAGGAAACTGAGGCGTTGGTGGCACTTGGAGAAATGCAGCGCGAAGACCTCGCTGCGTTGTTAATTGCGATAGCCCCGCTGCCGGTCACCGTGCGGCTCCTTGATGCCCCACTTCACGAGTTTCTCGGAGATGACGCTCCGAAAGAGTGGAGAGAGCACAACCCGATGCTCGGCACCCGAGGAATCCGACTGGCCGTCCTGCGCGAGGGCCTCTACCGCATGCAGACGAGAGCGGTGCTGGCCGCTATAGACGATGCCAGAGATGCAGGTTGCCACACCCGAGTAGCACTGATGTTGCCCTTGGTGTCCACGGTGGCTGAACTGGTTCTGGTCCGGGAATGGGTGCTGGCAGAAATTGAGTCTTGGGAGACCGCTGACCCGCCGGCAGTTGGCGCGATGATTGAGACACCCAGGGCCGCCCTCATGGCCGGCGAGATGGCTATGCACGCTGAATTCTTCTCCTTCGGGACCAATGACCTAACCCAGATGGTGTTCGGGTTGAGTCGGGACGACGTTGAACAACAGATGATGGGCCCTTACCTGGAGCGCGGATTGCTTCCTGCTGACCCGTTCACTCATCTTGATCCGGGGGCTGTTGCGCCATTGGTGGCCGCAGCTACTAGGGCAGGACGTATGGCCCGGCCAGGTTTAGAAGTAGGAGTATGTGGCGAACACGGAGGTGATCCAAAGTCAATCCACCTCTTAGTGGAGGCAGGGGTTGACTCGGTTTCGTGCTCACCGTTTCGGGTTCCGGTAGCTCGATTGGCTGTGGCTCAAGCGCTCATTGAGCGAGACGGCTAGCCGCCCGACTGACGGACTAGGCCCGATAGCGGTACCTTCCGACCATGAGTATTGTCGATGAGGACGTCCGGAAGGTTCGTGACGAGTGCGACATCATCCGGATCATCACCGAACACACCCAACTTAGGAAAACCGGCGCCCAGTGGATGGGACTGTGTCCATTCCATGGGGAG
>CAWVUB010000049.1:0-16227 GCA_963933065.1 uncultured Acidimicrobiaceae bacterium
GAAGAGGCTGTCGAAGAGGCTGTCGAAGAGGCTGTCGAAGAGGCTGTCGAAGTCGATTCTGAAACCACTGAAACCTGATTCAGAACTACTGAGATCAACTGACTTAGGCCCTTCGAACAATCTGGTCCGATTCTCATGCTCGAAATCGGACTGACCGGTGGTATTGGTTCAGGAAAGTCCACCGTGGCCGCGCTGCTTGTTGAGAGCGGCTCATCGCTGATTGACGCCGACGTGGTAGTGCGGAAAGTTCAACAACCTGGCACGCCGGTGCACACCGCGATGGTGCGACGCTGGGGTCCAGAAATACTGACCGCTGACAGGAGCCTGGATCGGCAGGCAGTGGCCGACCGGGTGTTTGGTGACGATGTTGAGCTAGCAGCGTTAAACGCAATCGTTCATCCAGCAGTAGCCGAAGAGATGTTTCGGCAACGCGAGGCCTTTGTTGGTACCGACGCCACGGTGATTCTAGATATTCCTCTGCTAGTGGAATCAGGACATGTTGGGCTCGGAGGGATCATTGTTGTTGACGTGGATCCTGAGGTTGCTGTTAAACGCCTAGTTAAATATCGCGGCTTCACTGCAGCTGACGCTCGCTCTCGTATTGAGCGGCAAGCGTCCCGTGAGGAACGCTTGGCTCAGGCTGATGTGGTGATTGACAACAGTGGAACCCTGAGAGAACTAGCGATTGAGATTGGTTTGGTGAAGGCTTGGATCGAGACTCTGGAGCGACCGTCGCTGGACCAGCCGATCAAACAAATCGGAAGCCATGCCGAGAATTGATCGTCCCCAGTAGATGCTGACTACGATCGCTGCATGGCTAGTTCGGAGGCTTCTACCGGAACCGTGGGACCTGCCCGTGGGCAACCCTTTCGGGTGGAGGCACCATTTACGCCGGCCGGTGACCAGCCAAAGGCAATTGAGGAACTGACTGACGGCATAGAAGGGGGCGAGCGGTTTCAGACGCTACTCGGGATTACGGGGAGCGGTAAGAGCGCCACCATTGCGTGGACAATCGAAAAAGTTCAGCGCCCTACTCTCGTTATTGCTCCCAATAAGGCGTTAGCGGCCCAACTAGCCAATGAGCTACGAGAGTTCTTTCCTGACAACCGGGTTGAGTACTTCGTTTCCTACTACGACTACTACCAGCCTGAGGCCTACCTCCCGACCTCCGATACCTTCATTGAGAAGGACTCATCAGTAAATGACGAGATTGACCGGCTCCGGCACTCGGCAACGGCTTCCCTGCTGACGCGACGAGACACCATCGTGGTGGCCTCGGTGTCGTGCATCTACGGTCTTGGATCGCCAGAGCACTATGAGGGTCAACTTCTGGTGCTGGAAATTGGCCAGGTAGTCGATCACCGAGCCACTCTTGGACGTCTGATCGATTTGCGCTACGAGCGCAATGACATGGTTCTTGGCAGAGGGAAGTTTCGCGTAAAAGGCGACACTCTGGAGATTCATCCAGCCTACGAGCAGACGGCGTTTCGAATTTCCCTCTTCGGTGACGAAGTGGAGTCAATCACCGAAGTGGATCCACTAACCGGCGAACATCTTCGTCAACTAGATGAACTAGTTATCTTTCCAGCCACCCACTACATGGCCGATGCTCCCAACATCCGTCGGGCTATCGGAGGCATTGAGGCTGAGTTAAACGAGCAACTCCAGATACTTGAAGGCCAAGAGAAGCTATTGGAAGCCCAGCGTCTCCGGATGCGGACTACCTACGACCTCGAAATGCTGGGTGAGATGGGTTACTGCAATGGCGTTGAGAACTACTCCATGCACTTAGACGGCCGCTCCTATGGCGACCGTCCGTACACCCTTTTGGACTACTTCCCAGACGATTTCTTGGTAGTGCTCGACGAATCTCATGTGGCCGTTCCACAACTGCACGGACAACATGCTGGTGATCGCAGCCGGAAGGCGACACTCATCGAGCATGGGTTTCGTCTCCCATCGGCCGCTGACAATCGACCACTGACTTTTGAAGAATTCACTGAGACGGTTGGTCAGGTGGTGTTTCTGTCTGCAACTCCGGGTGGCTGGGAGCTAGAGGCGAGTAGTCGAGTGGTCGAACAGATCGTGAGGCCGACAGGTCTTGTAGATCCCGAAGTTGTCGTGCGGCCAACCAAAGGTCAGATCGACGACCTTCAGGAGATGATCGCCGGTCGGGTGGCTGCTGAACAGCGGGTATTGGTTACGACTCTCACGAAGAAGATGGCAGAAGATCTGACTGACTACCTGTTGGAGCAGGGAGTACGGGTCCGTTATCTACATTCGGACATTGACACGGTGGAACGAATTGAGATTCTACGAGATCTTCGTAATGGAGAATTTGATGTCTTAGTCGGTATTAATTTGTTACGCGAAGGCTTAGACCTGCCAGAGGTGTCGCTGGTGGCCATACTCGACGCCGACAAAGAGGGTTTTCTGCGAAGCGAGACATCACTGGTGCAGACCATTGGTCGGGCGGCCCGGAACGTGGATGGCCAAGTCATCATGTACGCCGATGCTGTTACGCCGTCTATGCAGCGGGCCATCTCGGAAACTCAGCGGAGACGAGTCCTTCAAGAGGCCTACAACATCGAGCACGGTATTCAACCGCAGACGATTCGGAAGGCGGTAAGTGACATTCTCTCGATGATTCGCCCCGATCACACGACACCCACTCCCAAGGGGGGCAAGCGTCGTGCTCAACGCCTTATTGAGGACTTCGCTGAGATGAGTTATGAAGATCTTCAGCGACTTTTGTTTACCCTTCAACAGGAGATGGGTGAGGCGGCAGGGGACTTGCGTTTCGAGTATGCGGCTCGGTTACGCGATGAGATACGTGAGGTTGAGCGAGAGTTGCGTGACCTCGCTGAGGCCGGCTGACTGGCCCCTAGGCTCGCTCAGGTGTCTGATCGGTTAATTGTCAAAGGTGCGCGCGAGCACAACCTCCGCGATGTTGACTTAGATCTTCCAAGAGACCGGCTGATTTGCTTCACTGGCATCTCTGGCTCGGGCAAGTCATCCTTGGCTTTTGACACCATCTACGCTGAGGGCCAGCGGCGCTACGTGGAATCACTGTCGTCATACGCCCGACAGTTCTTGGGCCAAGTCGATAAGCCCGACGTTGACTTCATCGAGGGTTTGTCGCCGGCGATCTCCATTGACCAGAAGAGCGCTTCTCGTAACCCCAGGTCAACGGTTGGAACCATCACCGAGGTTTACGACTACCTGCGACTTTTGTACGCCCGAATCGGCGTGCCGCATGATCCAGAGACTGGAGAGCGGCTGGTCCGTCAGACGCCTCAACAGATTGTGGACCGGATCCTAGAGATGGAGCCCGGTACGCGGTTTCAGGTTTTGGCACCGGTGGTCCGAGGCCGGAAAGGGACCTATGACACTCTGTTGAGCGACCTCGCTGGGCAGGGATTCAGTAGAGCCATTATTGACGGAGAGCTTCATGAACTGGCTGAGTTGGAAAGGGGAGACCTGGATCTTGCTCGTTACGAGATGCACACCATCCAGGTAGTTGTGGACCGTCTGGTTCTCAAGGAAGGTATTGAACGGCGCCTCACTGATTCGATGGAGACAGCATTGGCTCTCGCCGAGGGAATAGCTGAGGTTCAGGTGGTGCCGCGTGACGGGGAGGTGGGTGATGAAGGAAACGCGAGCGAACCCGTGACCATTGTCTTCAGCCAGCATCTTTCACGGCCCAGTGACGGCCGGTCATTTGAGGACCTTGCCCCGCGAAACTTCTCATTTAATAGCCCCTATGGGGCATGCAGTCACTGTGACGGCTTGGGAACGGTGTTTCAAGTGGACGCCGAGTTAGTGGTGCCGAACCCAGATCTCGGACTTGGCGAAGGAGCGATCGCTCCGTGGTCTGGCGGAAACAACAGGTATTTCGGGCGCCTTGTGGAGGCAGTAGCGGAGGAGTTGGGTGTCGATCCGACGACTCCTTGGGGAGATCTTCCAAAGAAGGTACGCACCACGTTTATGGATGGCGGCTTGAAGAATCGTGTGCAGGTTCGTTACACAAACCGCTTTGGAAGAACCCGGGTCTATCAAGCAAATTTTGAGGGAGTGATGCCGTACTTGCGTCGTCGTCACCGGGATGCTGAGAGTGATTCGTCTCGTGAACACGTCGAGGGCTACATGCGCCAAGTGGCCTGCCCAGAGTGCACTGGAGCTCGCCTCAACCCGCTCTCGTTGGCTGTCACCATCGATGGCCATTCAGTCGCTGAAATCTGTGCTTTGTCCATCGCCGAGGCATCACAGGTACTGAATAACTTGGAATTAAACGACCGCGAGACGATGATTGCTGAGCAGGTCCTTAAGGAAATCAACGGCCGCCTTAGTTTCTTACTCGACGTGGGCCTCGACTACCTCTCCCTGTCTCGTTCGGCTGCCACCCTTGCAGGAGGCGAGGCACAGAGGATCCGCCTGGCCTCTCAGATCGGTAGTGGCTTGGTAGGGGTCCTGTACGTGCTCGACGAGCCGTCAATCGGCCTTCATCAACGGGACAACCAGCGCCTGATTGAAACGCTTGTGCGCCTCCGAAACCTTGGTAACACGGTTCTTGTGGTTGAACATGACGAGGAGACGATCCGCGCCTCGGACCATGTAGTCGATATTGGTCCAGGTGCCGGTGAACATGGGGGAGAAGTTGTCCATTCTGGTTCGGTGAAGGGCCTGTTGGCCAAGAAAGGTTCCTTAACCGGCCAGTATCTCTCAGGAAAGAAAAAGATCGTTATCCCAGAAGAACGCCGCCCCGGGAATGGGGGCTACCTAGTTGTCCGAGGGGCAAGGGAGCACAACCTTCAGGACCTTGACGTGTCCTTTCCTATGGGATGTTTTGTGGCTGTTACCGGAGTATCAGGTTCGGGTAAGTCAACGCTGGTCAACGAGATACTGCACAAGGCGCTCATGCAGAAGGTGTATCGCTCTAAAATGCCACCAGGTCTGCACAGAACACTTGATGGCGTCGAGGCCGTCGACAAGGTCATCAATATTGATCAGACCCCAATTGGGCGTACTCCCCGGTCTAATGCGGCGACCTATACCGGGGTCTTTGACCATATTCGGAAGTTATTTGCCCAGACCGAAGAATCACGGATTCGCGGCTACCAACCCGGAAGATTCAGTTTCAATGTGAAGGGAGGCCGTTGCGAGGCATGTGCAGGTGACGGCACCATTCGAATAGAGATGCACTTCCTGCCCGACGTCTACGTACCGTGCGAAGTTTGCAAGGGCGAGCGGTACAACAGGGACACTCTCGACATCCGGTTCAAGGGAAGAAATATCGCTGACGTGCTAGATATGCCTTGTTCGGAGGCGCTCACTTTCTTTGAAAACCAACCGTCAATCACGCGGCACATGCAGACACTGGTTGATGTGGGACTGGGCTACGTGCGCCTTGGCCAGTCGGCACCCACACTTTCTGGGGGCGAAGCTCAGCGCGTGAAACTTGCCAGTGAACTTGCAAAACGCCCTAAAGGCCACACGGTCTACATCCTTGATGAGCCGACTACTGGATTGCACTTCGAGGATGTTCGTAAGTTGCTGAATGTTCTCAACCGTTTGGTGGATCAAGGCAACTCGGTCATAGTCATCGAACACAACCTTGATGTCGTAAAGACTGCTGACTGGCTTGTTGACTTGGGTCCAGAAGGTGGCAGCGGCGGCGGTTGTCTGGTGGCTGAGGGAACCCCGGAGCATGTGGCCACGGTAGATACAAGCCATACAGGCCGATTTTTGGTGAGCATGCTGAGCTAGCTGGCGCGTACGACCGAGTAGATCTGCCTTGGGACGCCTATTCTCAGAAAATGGTTGAGCGACCCGCACCGGGAACTATTCCCGACACCCCCGGCTCCTACCAGTTTCGCGACGCTCAGGGTCGGGTGCTGTATGTCGGAAAAGCAAAAAGTTTGCGCAGCCGTCTCAACAGTTACTTCGGGCGTCGTGAGCGCATGGCGGTCCGTACCGTCCAAATGCTTGAAGAAGCTGTCGACGTGGAGTGGATTCAGGTGGCAAATGAACTCGAGGCTCTCATGCTTGAGTTCACTCTTATTCAAGAACATCGGCCTCGCTTCAATGTTGATTTGAAGGACGACAAGTCTTACCCATTCCTTGCTGTGACCACTGGGGAGGAGTGGCCCCGACCCATGGTCACCCGAGCAAAGCGAAGACCAGGAGTGCGCTATTTCGGGCCATACGGACATGCGGGAGCGATCCGGGAAACCCTCGATCTCCTACTGCGGACATTTCCAGCGAGAACCTGTTCCGATACCAAGTTTCGCCAACATGAGCGACAGGGGCGGCCGTGCTTGTTGTTCCACATCGAAAAGTGCAGTGGGCCATGTGTGGGAGAGGTGTCACGGGAGGACTATGACGTCATTGTTGGAGACTTGATTCGGTTTCTTGAGGGAGATACTGATGAAGTGGTGAGCCGGCTTCGAGCCGACATGGAGTCAGCTTCAACTGCACTTGAGTTCGAAGTAGCGGCACGCCATCGAGACCGGCTAGCCAGCGTGTTGAGGGCAGTGGAGAAACAACAGATGGTGCTTTCTCCCCGAGAGGACCTTGACGTCTTCGGCCTGGCGGGTGACGAGTTGGAGGTTGCGGCTCAGGTCTTTTACGTCCGAAGAGGTCGAGTCGTTGGACGTAAAGGGTTTGTGGTGGAACGTGGAGAGGACCTTGACAGGGGTCGCCTGGTAGCGGAGGTGTTGTCGGCGCATTATCGGACTGATCCACCTCGTGGAGTTCCCCGTGAGGTGCTGGTGCCCGATGAGCCAGAAGACTGGGCGTTGTTGGAAGAGTGGTTGTCACGCGAGCGCGAAGGGCCGGTCACTATACGAATGCCGAAGCGCGGCGATAAGCGAGGGCTATTGGAGACGGTTACCCGCAATGCCCACGAGGAGTTTGTCCGCCACCGTCTGAAGCGAGCCTCAGACCACAACAGTCGCGCTCGTGCCCTCAATGCGCTTCAAGAAGCGTTGGCACTTCCCGAAGCACCTTTACGTATCGAGTGCTATGACATGAGCCATCTACAGGGAACTGATTACGTCGGCTCCATGGTGGTCCTTGAGGATGGGTTGCCGCGTACATCAGAGTACCGACGATTTCGAATTCGCCACGTAGCTGGAAACGATGACTATGCGGCTATGGCGGAGGTCCTGACTCGTCGCCTGACTGCACTCTTGGAAGAGGAGGTACTGCCGATCGATGAGCGGCCCGGCCGATTCGCTTATCCCCCCCAGCTCCTCCTAGTTGACGGAGGAAAGGGCCAACTTGGAGTGGCTGAACAGGTGGTAGCTGAACTCGGCTTGGCCGACCGAATCCCGGTGGCGTCATTAGCCAAACAGTTTGAGGAGGTGTTCCGACCTGGCTCTTCGGAGCCTGTCCGTCTTCCTCGAGGATCTGAGGCTCTGTACCTACTTCAGCGAGTTCGTGATGAGTCGCACCGATTTGCGGTGGCGTACCACCGGCAGTTGCGGTCAAAGCGGATGACTGGATCGGTGCTCGATGGCATCGCTGGTTTGGGGCCAGTACGACGGAAACGCTTGGTCTCAGAGTTCGGCGGCGTGCGGGCAGTCCAACGAGCATCCTTGGAGGAAATGACAGCGCTTACCTGGCTGCCAGACGAGGTCGCTGCAGCAGTGTTTATCAAGGCTCATCGGTTGGACTGAATCTCCTAACCACTGACGATCGCAGCGATGGCTGCGATAGCGACAAGGAGTCCTCCAACCTGAGTTCGAGCCATCTTTTCTTGGAGTACGTATCGGGCAAGTAAGACGGTCGAGGCCGGATAGAGCGACCCCAGTACGGCTACAAGACTAAGCATCCCATTGTGGACAGCGGTGAGAAGAGACAAGTTGGCTGTCATATCCAGTACCCCACATCCCACAATGAGGAAGAGACCCTCGTTGCGTCGAGGAATTGGTGATCGCCCGAGCCGGGCAAGCAAGAAGATTGCCACTCCAGCCGAGACGATGCGGGCGCTAACTAGCGGCCAGGGAGCAGTTGCTTCAGTGGTCATATCCATGAGGATGAAGAAACCACCGAAGCCTGAACCGGACAGCAGGGCCTCACCCAAGAGGCCCCGGGTGGCGAGCCGTTGTCCCACCTCATTGCGGGCCCCACGTGAGATTAGAGCGATAGCGACCAAGCCGAGCAGAACACCAGCGACTTGTAGTGGGCTGAGACGCTCCCCAAAGCAGACGCCCCATAGGACAGGGATTGCGGCATTGCTGACTGCTGCCACCGGCGCTACCACGGCCATTGGTCCTCGACTTAGACAGTGATATAAACAGCCGATACCTATGACGCCGAACACGCCGGCACCAGTTCCAATGCCGAGGTCCCGAATGGTTACGGAGTCGGCCATGAAGGGCGCTATGGAAAGAATTAGCATCAGCCCAACTACGTGTGACGCTGCAACCACCACTAGAACGTGGGTTTTCTTCGCTGCCGAACCGCCAAGGAAGTCACCCGCTCCGAAAAGAGCTGACGACAGGAGAGCGAAGACAGCAGCCATGGCGGGAGGGTACGGCGAGTCGCGCGAGGCTCAATGACGTGGACGATATTTGTGAGCCGGTAGACCCCTGGGAGGAACATGCTGCCTGGTGGCAGGATGGGTTCACTGATGGGGCTGACGCTGAATATGTAGAACAGATTCTTCCACTGGCTGGCGCCTTGTTAAACGGGTACGACAGGGTGTTGGACGTGGGTTCTGGCGAGGGTCAGGTCAGTCGACTTGCCGCGGCGGGTGGCTCGTCGATGGTTGTGGGAGTAGATCCGAGCAACGCGCAGGTTGACGAGGCGGCACGACGGGGTGGGGGCCCGGACTACCTCCGTTCGAAGGCTGACAAGTTGCCGTTCACAGACGAGTCGTTTGATGCTGTGATTGCCTGTCTGGTTTTCGAACACATCGAAACTGTCGACGAAGCAGTAGCTGACGTGACTCGCGTCCTAGTTGACGGTGGGCGCTTTGCCTTGTTTTTGAATCATCCGCTGATTCAGACGCCTGGAAGCGGATGGATTGACGACCAGATTATGGAGCCTCCTGAACAGTATTGGCGGATCGGTCCCTATCTCGTGGAGTCCATTGAGTCCGAGGAGGTGGCTAAGGGTGTCTTTTTGCCGTTTGTCCATCGGCCGTTAAGCCGATACGTCAACGCGATGGCAGATCATGGACTCGTGCTGCGACGTATGCACGAGCCTTCGCCTCCCGAAGGTTTCCTCAAACGAGCCTGGGAGTATCGCGAGGCTGCAACCATTCCGCGTCTACTAGTCATCGTGGCCGAACGGGCTTTGCGATAAGTCTTAAGGCCGCTGACTGATGCGAGCGCAGGTGTCCCGTCTAGCATTCTCGTTATGAGCGACCTTCTGGTCATCACGGGCCTTTCGGGGGCTGGACGTAGTGAGTTCGCAAAGGACCTCGAGGACCTGGGTTGGTTTGTGATCGACCGCTTGCCGCCAGATATCGCCACCAAGGTGGCTGATCTGGCGGTTGGGCCGACAGCCCCATGGGATCGTGTGGCGTTTGCTCTCCGGGCCGACTTGGTTGGTGGTGAAACTCTGCAGGCTGTTTCTGAACTCCGGGAGTGTGGAGAGCGACTCCGAGTAGTGTTCTTGGACTGTTCGACAGAGACGCTGTTACGGCGGTACGAGTCCAGCAGACGCCCTCATCCGTCACCTCTGGCTGGCCTTGAAGAGGCCATTAAAGCTGAACGGGCGCTTATGGAGCCGGTGCGGGCTGCAGCCGATCTGGTTGTAGACACCTCGGACCTGAACGTCCACGAACTACGAGATCGTGTGGCACGACTGTACGGCGAGTCTGATGATCGACCCATGCGAACCACGATTACGTCTTTCGGGTACAAGCATGGGCTACCGCGAGACGCTGACTTGGTTCTGGATTGCCGGTTTCTTGCCAATCCGCATTGGATTCCCGAATTGCGACCCCTCACAGGGATGGACGGGCCAGTCCAAGAACACGTGCTAGGGCATGAAGTAACCCAAGAGTTTCTTGATCAGGTGGGTGACATGCTGGGCATGCTGATGCCGGCCTACGTCGCTGAGGGCAAGTCGTATTTGTCTATAGCCCTTGGTTGCACCGGTGGTCGTCACCGGTCTGTGGCGGTGGCAGAGACGGTGGCAGAGATGTTGAGGGGGCGGGGATTCGACCCGGTTGTTGTCCATCGCGATGTTGGACGGTGATCGACTCAGATGACAGGCCGCTAAGAGTCTGCGCGTTGGGTGGCGGCCACGGGCTAGCCACCAGTCTGCGGGCAGCGCGGTGCTACGCCGATGAGATCACGGCGGTGGTATCGATCGCCGACGACGGAGGTTCCAGTGGTCGTATCAGAGCCGCCATTGGCGGACCAGCGCCCGGAGATCTACGTCGATGTTTCGAAGCGCTTGGTGATGCGTCAATCCTGACGGCGGAAATGGGGTGGAGGTTCACCGGAGGCGAGTTGTCTGGTCATGCTCTCGGAAATCTGGTAATTGCCGGCTTGGTCGCCGCTTCGGATGATCTGGTGTCGGCGCTGGATGAAGTGGGGCGGCTTGTGGGAGCCGTTGGTCGCGTCCTTCCGGCCACCACAGTCCCTGTTGACTTGGTGGCTGATACGGGAGAGTGGGAGGTGGAGGGCCAGGTCGCGGTTCACCGCGCAGCCGGCATAGTTGGTTTACGACTCATACCTGCTGAAGCTCCGGCTCCTCCGGAGTCGGTCAGAGCGCTGGAAAATGCAAATCAGATCATTCTCGGGCCTGGCTCATTTTTTACAAGCGTGCTGGCTGCCACTCTGGCAAGCGATATCCGTGCCGCTCTGGCTCGGAGGACGGGGCCGTTGGTATTGGTAGCCAACCTGGTTCCGGATCGTGAGGGCCCTCCTGATTTGGCTGACCACCTTCGTCTCTTGAGCGAGCATGGAATCCTGCCCGACATTGTCGTTATGGACGCCGAGTCCAACTGGTCGGCACCGCCAGGTGTCGAGACGGTGCAGGAATCGGTGTCTGGGCCTGGTGGGCGAATCCATGACCCTGTTCGGTTGGGATCGGTGTTGGCGGGGTGTCTGACAAATATGTGACCGTTTTCCGACCTCAGACGCGCTATTGCCACGTCCTTATCGGCTAGTAATGAAGAGTCTGGAGTCTCGCCGTACGGTGAGGCTCAAAAATAAATCGCAGAACCGGTGGATTAACACCTAGGAGGCAGCACTTCTAATGACCGTCCGTGTGGGTATCAATGGATTCGGCCGTATTGGCCGTAACTTTTTTCGGGCAGCCAAAGCCCAGGGAGCCGACCTTGAATTCGTTGCCGTAAATGACCTGGGGTCAATCGACACCATGGCCTTTCTACTCGGCAATGATTCGGTGCATGGCCGGCTTGACGCAAAAATTAGAGCGACCAAAAATGACATCATTGTCGACGGCCACAAGATTCGTGTTCTTTCAGAGCGAGACCCGGGCAATCTCCCATGGGGTGACTTGGGTGTTGATGTGGTCATAGAGTCCACCGGCTTCTTTACGACACGTGCCAGTGCCGCTCTCCATCTAGCCGGCGGGGCGAAGAAAGTGATTATTTCTGCCCCTTCGGGAGACTGCGACGCCACATTCGTTGTTGGTGTCAATGACGATAGTTACGACCCCAACAAGCATCATGTGGTGTCTAACGCCTCGTGCACTACCAACTGCTTTGTACCCATGATTAAGGTCTTGGACGACGCCTTTGGAGTCGAGAAGGGTTTTATGACGACGACCCACGCCTACACCGGTGACCAGAGCCTGGTAGACGGCCCACATAGCGATCTTCGACGAGCCCGGGGTGCAGCGATCAACATCGTGCCCACTTCAACTGGTGCAGCGCGTGCTACTAGTTTGGTCATGCCAAAGATGAAGGGGAAGTTGGACGGGATTTCGCTGCGAGTACCAATTCCAGATGGGTCAATTACAGACTTTGTGGGAACTCTCAAAAAGAACGCCACCGTTGAGCAAGTTAATGCGGCTTATGCGGCAGCAGCCAAAAGTGGCAGTCTTTCCAAGGTGCTTGATTACAGTGAAGATCCGCTGGTATCAGCAGACATCGTGGGCCGTTCGGCCTCCTGCACAATCGACGCTGGACTCACGATGGCCATTGGGAACATGGTCAAGGTCTGCGGTTGGTATGACAACGAGATGGGGTATTCGACCCGGCTAGTTGACTTGACCAAAATCGTTGGAACCCGACGCTCCAAGAAGGTCCGAGCCAAGAAGGCTACCAAGCGGAAGTAGGGCCAGAGCGAGCGGCTCCAGGGTGAGAAAAGTTTTGGATATGGAGTTACCCCAACTGGAGGACCTCGGCGACCTGCGGGGCCGCAGAGTGCTGGTGCGCTGCGATTTCAATGTGCCACAGGTTGAAGGCGTTGTTAGTGACGATCTGCGGATTCGGGCGGCCCTGCCCACGCTTAACTATCTGGTCGATGCAGGAGCGCACGTTACGGCATGCTCGCACTTAGGTCGCCCCAAAGGTCTGCCCGATCGGACATTCGCTATGGACTCTGTTCGGATTCGGTTGGCGGAACTTGCCCCGGGGGTGCACCTTCTCGAAAACCTTCGATTCGATCCAGGTGAGATCGCGAATGATCCAAGGTTTGTTCAACGTCTAATCGAAGGGCAAGACGTGTACGTCAATGATGCCTTTGGCGCATCCCACCGTGCCCATGCTTCGGTAGTCGGACCACCTAGACACCTTCCGTCTGCTGCGGGGCGCTTGCTGGTTCGAGAGGTTGAGGTGCTGAACGGTTTGCGCACCTCTGCTCGTCGACCCTTCATAGGGATCATGGGTGGCGCCAAGGTCAGTGACAAACTTGGAGCCATTGGAGCACTCCTGGATGTGGTTGACGAGCTTATCGTGGGAGGCGGAATGTGCTTTACGTTTTTGGCCGCCATGGGCGCCAATGTTGGATCGTCGCTTCTCGAGGAGGACATGATTTCGACTTGCAGTCGTCTTTTGGATTCTGGTGCCCCTATTCGGTTGCCCATCGATATAACGGCCCTTGGGCCGGGTGGACAGATCGGCGACCCTTCGGCTGGCGGAGAGGTGCGGCAGGTTGGTACTTCGATGCCAGATGGATGGATGGGTTTAGATATTGGACCAGGTTCGGCCGTAGAATTCTGTGATTTGATCAGCGAAGCCCGGACGGTCCTTTGGAATGGGCCGATGGGCGTGTTTGAGGATGATCGTTTCAGTGCCGGCACCAGAACAGTGGCCGAAGCGGTCGCTGATTGTCGTGGCTTCACGGTGGTAGGTGGAGGTGACAGTGCTGCTGCAGCCCGTCAGTTTGGAGTAGCTGACCGGATGAATCACGTGTCTACCGGTGGGGGAGCAGCGTTGGAGTTGATTGAGCAGGGAGACCTGCCGGGCCTAGCGGCTCTGCGGGGCGACACTATCGAGCGAGGATCATGAATATGGCAGACCGCAGACCGCTCATAAGCGGCAACTGGAAGATGCACCACAATCATTTTGAGGCCATTCAGGCCGTGCAGAAGTTGTCGTATGTGCTGTCGCCCAACGACCACGCTGCGGTGGAGATTTCGATTCACCCACCGTTTACAGATATCCGCTCAGTCCAGACGGTGCTTGAGTCCGACGGGATTCCGATCAGTCTGGGAGCCCAGCACTGCCATTGGGAGAGCAATGGAGCGTTCACCGGGGAGATTTCCCCTGAAATGCTGGCCAAACTCAACGTATCACTGGTGATTGTGGGCCACTCAGAGCGTCGCGAGTTGTTTGGTGAAACAGACGAGGACGTCAACCGCAAGGTGGCCGCCGTCCTGGGTAATGGGATGACACCAATCGTGTGTTGCGGCGAGACGCTTGAGGAGCGGGAACAGGGACGGGCAGCGGAGAAGGTGAATCGCCAGATATTGGAAGGTCTGGCTGGACTAAAGGCTGAGCAGGTTGCTGGCCTCGTGTTGGCGTATGAGCCCATATGGGCCATCGGTACCGGGAAGACGGCTACACCGGAAGATGCTCAGGAAATGTGTGCAACGGTGCGGTATGCGGTGCGCGCAAAGTGGGGTGCAGAGGCATCCGAGGGAGTACGAATTCAGTATGGAGGTTCGGTTAAGCCGGTCAACGCACCGGATCTGATGCGACAACCAGATATTGATGGGGCATTGGTCGGCGGAGCGTCGCTCGATCCTGACGAGTTTGCAAGGATTGTTGCTTATCGGCTAGTTGGCTAAGGCCGCCATTAGTTTGCATGCCGTCTGATCGTAGATCTACCCCCGGTAGTCTGATGGAGTGTTCGTGTTGGTTGCAATCTTGCAGGCTCTATCAGGCCTTGGTCTTATTTTTCTCGTCCTGCTCCACAGTGGAAAAGGTGGCGGGCTATCCGACATGTTCGGTGGCGGTATTGGTGCACAGACCGCCGGATCGACAGTGGTAGAGCAGAACCTCGATCGAATTACGGTACTGACAGCCTTGCTTTTTGCTTTCACTACGATCGCCCTTGGTCTACTTTTCTAGGATTTTGACTACCGCCTGACCTGAGTTGCGCGTGCGGGGGGGCAGGTAGAGTCGTCCGAGTTCGGTACTCCCGGACACCACGTCGGAGTGGCGGAATTGGTAGACGCGCCAGCTTAAGGAGCTGGTGCCCGAAAGGGTGTGGGGGTTCAAGTCCCCCCTCCGACACCACAAACACCCAGGTCGCAGCGTTATTGAAGCCCGAAAACCAGCCGTTTGGCGGCACCGTGGCGGCACGCCGTCGCATAGGTGCTGGGCACCATCTGTCAAATATAGATTTACAACTTCACATCTGGTTAAACACACAGAGCACACCTGCCAGACCCACCCGCTGGCCTGCTACTTCCCACCGAGTTCAGACGTCAACTGGCGGTAGAAGGTCGAGTCCTGATGCCAGGAGTGACCGGGCTACTCCCAAGAACCACCTTCCCTAGTAGGGCTCGTAGGAAATGGCCCCGTTGCATCGCCTATTGTTGACTCGTGTCGGAAGAGGCTCGCTCCCATCGCGACGCGTTCTTCGCAGACGACTGGGTGGCGGACGGCTCGATGGAGTGGCCGGGCCTTCGTCGCCAACTCGACGCCGAAGGGTCGAACTACACGGCCTAGAAGGGCGAGGAGGGAATCATGTACGACCTTGATATTGAGCAGTATCGGCGGGACGGAATCAGTTGGCCAGTCGGCCGTATCGATGTCGAGGGATTGGCCGACCACTTCTTTGAGGTTCAAGAGCACGCCTTGGCCAGACGAGGGCGAGAGCTTCATATTTCGCCTCATCTCCTGTCGACCCGTCTCGATGCGCTCGTTCGAGATCCAACGATTCTCGATCAGGTCGAGAAGGTTCTGGGACCCGACTTCGTCTTGTGGGAATCGGACTTTGCCAGGAAGCCGCCGGGAGGCACCTCTCATGTCCCCTGGCATGCAGACGGACCGTATTGGAATCTGTCGACCAATGAAGTGGTGTCGGTTTGGGTGGCGTTAACGGAGGCAACGGTCGCCAACGCTGCGATGCGCGTGGTGCCTCGAACTCACCACAACCCCGAGCTTGCGAAGCTCGACTACGACGGAGACCCGATAGCTGGGTACATCGAGGGGATTCGTACCTCGTCGAAGGGCAACGCTTTCAACTACGACACCATCATCGGTGACGAGATCGACCCGGATCGTGACGCCCTGTCGGTTGAGCTCCAACCCGGAGAGTTCTCCATCCATCACGTCGACCTCGTACACGGCGGCGAGCCGAACAGGTCGAACGAGGAGCGCATTGGCTACGCGATGAGATACATCTCGGCTCGCACGTTCTGTCGAACCGGAGTCGACTCGGTCATGGCGATGCGAGGCAGCGTCGCCTACGAGCACTTCGTGTTCGAACCTCGACCCACAACCAGCTTCAGTGAGGAGGCGTGGACCGCCTTCGAAAGCGCAGTGACGTACCCGAGCGGCTTCGGAGATCGCAATATCGAAGAGGCGTAGCACCGCCAACCGGAGATCCCACGCTTCGGGCATGAACAACAAAGAGAACGGAGACAACGTGGCACGGATCTACACCTACGGAGGTGAGTTCGCGGAGCGCAACCACACCGTTGCCGGCCTCCGGGCTGGGAAGGGAAGCCGGAAGTACGCGCAGGGAAGCGCTAACTCGGCCGACCAGGACGCGGCCGTCGCAGAGGCCGGCATCGACATGCTGTCGATCGTCAGCCAGGACGTTGCCATGATTCGGAGCGCTT
>CAWVUB010000050.1:0-15761 GCA_963933065.1 uncultured Acidimicrobiaceae bacterium
CCCCGAAGGACCCCCTCATTAACCCTGGTGGTGACGTCTTCAGTCATCAGCCGGATCAGCCTACGACTCTAAGGACTACGGCTTCGCCTTGGCCGCCGCCGCCACACAGGCCGGCTGCCCCCAGGCCGCCGCCCCGACGGGCTAGTTCGTAAGCCAGCGTGAGGACAATCCGAGTGCCCGACATGCCGATTGGGTGACCGAGTGCAATGGCACCACCGTTTATGTTCACCATCTCCTCAGACACCCCGAGGGCATCCATGGAGGCGAGAGCCACGGCGGCAAACGCCTCGTTAATTTCAAGTAGCTCCAGGTCGTTAATGCTTAGGTCAGCACGTTCGAGTGCCAAGCTTATTGCGTTGCTGGGTTGGTGGAGCAGACTCGCATCGGGGCCAGCGACCTGACCGTGGGACACCAATTCGGCTAGTGGGGACACGCCGATGGCCTCGGCGCGATCCATTGTCGTGATTACGCACGCAGCAGCACCGTCAGAGATTTGCGAGGCATTACCAGCAGTGATGTTCCCGCCGGGTGCGAATGCTGCTGCGAGCCGACTCATCGATGCAGCGTCGGCGTCGGGACGGATCCCCTCGTCGTCGGCAATCACCGTCTGTTTCCCTTTTTTTAGGGAGATGGTGATCGGTGTGATCTCATCGGTGAATAGGCCCTCTTTTTGGGCTCGAGCGGCTCGTTCATGGGAACCAGCGGCAAACGCGTCCTGGGACTCACGGCGAAGGCCCAGTTCGGCTGCGTAGCGCTCGGTGGCTTCACCCATGGCGCATTGTTCGAGGGTGCATGTCAAACCGTCGGCCATCATTGAATCAACCACTACACCGTCACCAATCCGGTAACCGCTCCGCGCCTTAGTAAGCAGATAGGGGGCGTTGGTCATGGACTCCATGCCACCGGCTACCACTGTGTCGGCTTCCCCGAGTCGGATCATCTGGGACGCTAGGTGGATGGCGTTTAGCCCTGAGAGGCAAGCCCGGTTCAGCAGAGTGCTAGGAACAGTTAGCGGGATGCCGGCATCGGCAGCAGCTCGGCGGGCCGGAACCTGGCCCACGCCGGCGGCAACCACGTTCCCGAGGTAGGCGAAGTCAACCTGGTCTGGGGTGATTCCTGAGCGCTCGATGGCTGCTGCGATGGCTGAGGCACCTAAGTCGGTGGCTGTCTGTGAGGAAAGTCCCCCCTGGAAGCGACCCATAGGGGTGCGGGCGCCAGCGAGGATGACGATAGGAGAATGTGATGGTGAGTGGGTGCTTGCCATACCCTGACGGTACCGGCCTGTCCTCGTTGGGCCCGATTCCGGGCCGTGTTTAGTCAGTTGTGGATGTTGCCTCACCCCGGACTAGAGCCTCCCAAAGTTGGGCGTAGAGGCCACCAGCCTCTCGGAGGTCAGGGTGACGACCCCGTTCCACAATGCGACCGTGGTCTAGTACCACAATTTCATCAGCGGCGATGACCGTGGATAGCCGATGTGCAATCACGATGGCTGTTCGCCCAGCCAGGGCATCGGCCAGGGCGAGTTGGACGGAGGCTTCATTTTCGGTGTCGAGGTGACTAGTGGCCTCGTCAAGGATGACTACTGCCGGATCTTTGAGGAGCAGGCGCGCAATAGCCAGCCGCTGTTTCTCACCACCTGACATTCGATGCCCTCGTTCGCCGACCACCGTGTCGTATCCATCAGGGAGCTCCCGGACTACATCAAGGACGTGGGCTGCTCGACAAACTTCGTTCAGTTCGGCTTCAGTGGCCTCGGGTCGGGCGTAGCGGAGATTGGCACCCAACGTGTCGTGGAACAGATGTGCGTCCTGTGTGACTACACCGATGCGGGCGCGCAGGTCGTCCTGGCGGACCGAACGCAGATCGTGGTCATCGAGGGTGATTGATCCGTCGGTCACGTCATAGAGCCGAGGCACTAGTGAAGCCAGCGTGGATTTGCCAGAACCTGACGGCCCCACGATGGCCAGCATCTTTCCTGGCGCAATCTCCAGTTCGATTTGGTCCAAGACGAGGGGACCTGGTTCGTTGTGAGTGCTGCCGGTTTCTAGTGACGCTAACGAGGCCTCGTTAGCCGCTGGATAGTGGAACGAAACACCACGAAATGCCAAGTGGCCTTTCGTGGTACCGGCAGTCAGTGGCCTAGCGTCGGGGATGTCGGCGACTGAGTTTGGGGTGTCGAGTACTTCGAAGACCCGCTCGAACGACACGAAGGCTGACATCACATCGACCCGTGCATTGGTGAGTTGAGCCAGTGGACCGTACAACTGGGCGACCAGGACGCCCATGGAAGCCAAAGTCCCGATAGTGATTGCGCCGCTGATGGCCAGCGAGCCGCCAACCCAGTAGACGATGGCTGTACCTATCGCTCCAAGCAGGGTTAGGGCGATGACAAAGGTCCGACTGAACAAGGCATTGTGGATGCCGATGTCGCGTACCCGTCCAGCCCGGTCAGCGAAACCATCAGTTTCCTCGTTCGGGCGTCCGAAGAGTTTCACTAGTTGAGCACCCGATACGTTGAATCGCTCGGTCATGGTGGCGTTCATCGAGGCGTTGAGGTTCATCCCTTCGCGTGTGATCTTGGCCACTCTGTGACCCACCTGTCGGGCCGGAAGAATGAACAGGGGTACCACCACCATTGCCAGCAATGTGACCCGCCACTCCAGAATGAAAAGTGTCAGCAGAGTGGTTGTTGCGGTGATGGCATTGGAGACCACTGTGCCCAGCGTGCCGGTAAGTGCCCGTTGGGCACCAATCACGTCGTTATTGAGCCTGCTGACCAAGGCCCCAGTCTGGGTCCTTATGAAGAAGGAGAGAGGAAGGCGTTGGACATGATCGAATAGGGCGACTCGTAGGTCGAAGATGAGTCCCTCACCAACTGTGGCTGACGCCCAGCGCTCAATATAAGAAAGGACGGCCTGGGCTAGTGCTGCAGCTACCACCAGAAGGCCAAGCAAAGTGAGATGGTTGCGGTCTCTGTCAGCGATGGCACCGTCGATGATCTCTCGAAATAAGAGAGGCGGCACGACGCCAAGTAGTGACGAGATGGTGACGACACCCAAGAAGCCGACCACCATGGCCCGGTAGGGGCGGGCGAAGCCCCAGACCCGACGGCGCGTGTCGCGGTCAATTGTCTTCGGAGTACCAGACTGGTATGACATTGCATGGAGAAGGTGCATAGCGTTGGCCACTGTCTAAGCCTAGGGAGTAGAGCGCAGGAGGGTAATCTGGCGGCCTGTCAGATCTGGTCGGCCTAGGAGGGGAGACCGGCGTTTAGGGCTAGACATCGACTGAGGAGGCAGCACGATCGTGGGCACAGATACCAACCGGCCGTTGGCTGGCCTCAAAGTAGTGGAGAGTTCGCTACTGGGTCCTGGACTGGTGGCCACCTTTTTAGCCGACCTAGGAGCCGATGTAGTCAAGGTTGAGCCCCCAACCGGTGACTACATCCGGCAGATGACCTGGCCCATGGTCGAAGGCAATTCGCTGCTGCACCTTCACACACATCGGGGTAAGCGCAGCATCTGCCTGGATCTCAAGAGTGAAGACGGTCTGTTGATCTATCGGGATCTGGTCCGCGATGCCGACGTAGTCGTTGAGGCCATGCGGCCTGGATCGTTGGACAAGTTGGGTCTCGGCTTCGAAGATCTACTTGAGGTCAACCCCCGTATTATTTTCTGTACGGTCTCGGGCTACGGGGCCACCGGCCCATACCGTGATATGCCCAGTCACGGCATCGCCTATGACACTTGGGCTGGCCTGATCGAGCCAGTTGTCGACGAAGATGGGTTCACCCGTATCCCTGCGCTACCTAACATCGGCATCAACGTGGGTCCAATGGTTGCGGCCCTAGGGATCCTCGCTGCGGTAATCCAAGCCCGGGAAACCGGAGAAGGTACGTCGCTGGAGGTGGCTCAGTCCGACGCTGCTGCTTACATGGACTGGTACCGCATCGAGACCTACAAGGCTTACGAGAGACCGGCTGAAGTAGTTACTGGGAACGCTTCAGACGACTATGAACGGCGCAAGCCTGGCCTGGCCGGGATGTGGGAAGGCGTCCGCTACCAGATCTATGAGGCTTCCGATGGACACGTACTGTTCATGGCTTCTGAACAAGCGTTTTGGCGGAACTTCTGTGAGGGGGTGGGGCGTATGGACATGTTTGAGAAGTGGCCGGGGTCCAAGTACGCGGACCATGCCCGTCATAACACTCAGATGCAGACTGAACTGAAGGCCATCTTTGCCACTCGCACGTGCGCCGAGTGGTTGGTCTTCTCTGACGAGGCCAACACGCCGATTGCTCCGGTGAATACGCCGCAGACGGCTCCCGCTGATCCTCAGTTCGCCCACCGCTTGCCGTTCTACGACATTGCTGCGGTAGGTGCTGAGCAGTTGCCGTTGCCTATCTACATCAATGGTGAGTTACCGCCCACACCGACCATGGCTCCCCGGGTGGGTGAGCAGACTGATGAGATATTGGCTGAGTTGGGTTTGTCGGCTGACCGTATCGCTGAACTTTGGGCTGCGGGAAGCGTTGGTCCGCGGGACTAGTCCTCGTGGGGGCGTGAGAGCACTATCGCCGTCCAGCCATCAACTGAGGTGCGGCGGTCCTCTATCAACCCAGTAGCGAAGTAGTTGGTGCACACCTCTTCTGTCTGTTCATCGAGAATTCCACTCACTACAAGGGTGGATGCCACGTGCTGGCTTACGGCGATGGCGATGGCCCGGTGAACCACTGGCAGTACGTTGGCCAGCACCAGGTCGAAAGAGCCGGCAAGGTTGTCAATCGGGGTTGTTGAGACTGAGAGCTCCACTCCGTTGGCAGCAGCGTTAGCACGGGTCCGTTCCACAGCATTGGCCTCCACGTCGATACTCACTACTGGCTGGGCGCCCAGCCGGGCTGCGGCGATGCCCAGCACGCCGGAGCCGCAGCCCACATCGAGCACTGAGGTGGTAGGGCCAGTTAGGCGATCGACCTCAGCTAGGACGAGTGCGGTGCTCGGGTGGGCGCCATGTCCGAACGTTGAGCCTGGATCAATCGAGACCGGCACGTTGCCCACTGGGGCGCACCATGGCGGATAGATGCCTAGACGACCCACGACGGTAGAGCGAAGCCACTTTCGTTGGGATTCAACCCAAGCCGGGGTCTCTTCACGGGACCCATTCATAGTCTCAGGGGTTTAGTTTGAGCACTCGGAGTGCGTTCTCGCGGAGGAACTTGGGCCACACCTCGGCTTTGAAGGGGACATCGCGTAGTTCGGTAAAGATGCGGTCCAGCGATAGGCCCATTGGGAAGTAGCCGGCATAGATAATTTTGTCGGCGCCGCGTGTATTGGCGTAGTCGATGATGGCCTGGGGGTAGTGCTTCGGCGCGAACGCTGATGTGGAGTAGTAGAGGTTCGGCCACTTCAGCATCAACTTGACGATCAGGTCTTGCCAAGGTTCACACCCATGTCGGGTAACAAAGACTAGGTCCGGAAAGTCATACATGACCTGATCAATAAGTTCCACCCGTTGCGGAGCAAACGGTAGTCGGGGCCCTGGAACGCCGGCGCAACAGAAAATGGGTATGTCCAGCTCACAGCACATTGCATATATGGCGTACATCTTTGGGTCGTCGATCGGGACTTGTGGGTTGCGTCCGCATGGAAACGCAGTCACCGCTTTGAGCCCGGCCTCTCGATGGAGTTGCTTGATGGTTCGGACCGATCCCATGACATCGTTGGGGTCGGGCTCGTGGCAGGGGAAAAATCGGGCTGGATACTCCTCGATCATCGCTCGAGCCTCAGATTTTTCAGGGCCTATCCCCACCATGGCCATCTGAACGTTGTTGCGGTCCATGAAGGGCAGACAGAGTTCCGCACCCTGCGGGGGCTCTTGGGTCGCACCGCCAGTTTCCCGGGCCTGGTCGGAGAACGGCACATCTTTAAACATGTACTGAGCCGGAAAGTTCATGGACTTTGAGTCATCGTCCCTGATTCCGGTCAGGTTCTCGTAGTTGAATTTGGCTTGCGGTCCCGCACGGGTGCCCATCATGGTGTCGATGGCGGCGACTTCGTCGGGGAAGGTGGAGTTCTGAGTGGACGTTGAGCCAAGGGTCGAAGGTGAGGTAGTCATATCCCCCCATCTTCGGATCTGATGATCCATTAGGTCAACATGAGCGCTGCTTATCTCCAGGTGGCGGGGGCAGGGGCCAGCACGCGAGACTCGGCCTATGACCGGACAGACTCGCCTGACCCGTCTTAGCCGCTCGGTGAGTGGACACCGAGTACTGATTACTGGTGCCGGCTCAGGTATAGGGCGGGCCACCGCCCACCTGTTTGCAGACGAAGGGGCGCTAGTGGCCGTAACTGACGTTGACGGGAATCGGGCTGCCCAAGTGGCTGCTGAGATCTCCGGAGCTGGCGGCGAGGCGCGCCCGTGGGAGCTTGACGTAGCCGATCCGAAGGCTGTAGGTCGGGTGGTAGCCGAGGTCACTGAGTGTTTTGGTGGTCTGGACGTGCTTGTGAACAATGCCGGGATTCCTGCAGGTGCTCCTATCGACGACCCGGCATACGGTGAGGTCTGGGCTGCGGCACTCGACGTGATGCTGACAGCAATGACACGTACCATTCGGGCCGCTCTCCCACATCTGCGGCGCTCTGCGGCTGGGCGGGTGATCAACGTGTCGTCCACCTCGGGTGTGGGTGGGTCGCCGAATACTTCTGCTTATACGGCTGCCAAGCACGGTGTGGTTGGCCTCACTCGGTCGCTGGCTGTTGAATTGGGTGAGACCGGGATAACCGTCAATGCTGTAGGTCCAGGACCGATTAATACTGGTATGACGGCGGGTATTCCAGAAGAAGCCAAGCAGAAGTTCGCCCGGCGCCGGGTGCCGGTGCGACGTTACGCAGATCCTGAAGAGGTGGCGCACGGCATTCTCCATTTGGCCTTGCCCGCATCTAGTTACATCACTGGCCACCTCCTAATGGCTGACGGTGGCATGACCGTTAAGAACAACTAGTTGGATCTACCCACTTCTTGTGAGGCGTTATCGACGATGTGATGTTTCCTACACCTACCCCTGGTAGAGGCTGAGTGCTTCGTACAAAACTGCGGGGACGTCATCGTTGTCCACCACGTGGATGGCGACCTGGGTGGCGATCAGCGTCCCCTTCTTGTGTTCCCTGATTTCCTTCATGCGGTTTCGAGCGTGCAACGTCGAACCCACCGGAACTGGGGCCAAAAGTCGCAGGCCGTCTGCGCCGTAGTTCACAACGTTTTTTTGGCCGACGATCTTCACGTGACCAGTGCGATTCAGTGTGGGCAAAAGGCTGAGGGTGAAGAACCCGTGCGCGATAGGCCCTCCGAACGGGCCCGCAGTGGCCCGCTCCACGTCTACATGTATCCATTGGTGATCTCCAGTGAGATCAGCGAACTGGTTCACCTTTTCCTGCGTCATTTCGTACTCAGGGCCCCAGTCGCTCCACTCTTCGGTGACGGCGCTCCGAAGTCCCCCTAGGTCGTCAAATGCAATCTCAATCATGGTTGTTCCCCTTCTCCGTCGGTGAGACACATCTTGGCGCCTCTCCTTGGAGGGGTGCCAAGTGGGCGCCCGTTTCGGACCGTTGTATCTGTCACCTCTAGGCTCACCCTCCAACGGACTGGGCCCTCGAGGCCCCAGCAATCCCAGGAGGATCCAATGGACCGCTTTTACCGCGAGGCTTGGGAAGAGCTGACCGCGCCGGGCGCGCCTTTTGCTTGGTCGGTTACTGACGTTCGCGGCATTCCTACTCGCACCTACGACGGCACCCCCCCCAACCTGGCAATGCTGTGGGCGGGTTCGGTTGCCCATGGCGACGCTGAGTACCTCATTTACCAAGATGAGCGCATCACTTATGCCGAGGCTCACGCCACGGTCGACGCCTTAGCTTCCTACTTGACCAGCAAAGGTGTCGGCCATGGTGATCGAGTTGCTCTAGCTATGCGCAACTATCCCGAGTGGGTATTTGGTTACTGGGCGATAGCGAAGGTCGGTGCAGCGGTAGTCGGGATGAATGCTTGGTGGACTGGCTTGGAGATGGAGTTCGGACTGGCCGATTCGAAACCGAAAGTTCTCATCTGCGATGCCGAACGTCTAGAGAGAGTGAGCCCGCACCTAAGCGCGATGCGGGACACCCAACCTCTTCACTTGATAGTTATCAGAGCTGATGGAGTCAATCTGTCTGGCGATGCTGTCCACTGGGACGCGGTCATGACACTCGACCCAGTAGCGGAATCTGGGGTAGCAATTGACCCTGACGACGACCTGTGTATCTTCTATACATCAGGCACCACCGGTACTCCCAAGGGAGCAGTACTGACCCACCGCGGTGCAGCCACAAACTTGCTGAACCTTGCCTTTTGGCAACTGATGCAGGGCAGCGCCGAGTTGAAGGCGGTGGCTGCCGGTGAAGCACCGAGTGGATCCGACAAGCAACCCGGAGAGTCGACACCGGGGGCCCTGCTAGCCGTTCCGTTGTTTCATGTAACAGGCTGCAACTGTTGTCTTCATCCGGTGACCGCAGTGGGTGGAAAACTCATTCTCATGCACCGTTGGAACCCCGAGACTGCCCTGGAGATCATCGAACGAGAACGCCCATCAACTTTCACTGGTGTCCCTACCATGACCCGAGAGTTGCTCAACAGCCCGGATTTTGCGACTCGTGACACGTCCAGCCTTTCCCACCTAGGCGGTGGTGGAGCGGCAGTCCAGCCTGATCTGGTACAGAAAATTGAGGACCGCATTGATGGTCGCCCAAGCACCGGATATGGCCTGACCGAAGTTAATGGGGTCATCACCATCAATGCTGGCCACTTCTTCATGGCCAAGCCGGCTTCTGCGGGTTCACCGTGCCCGGTCATGGAAGCCAGGATCGTGGGAGAGGATGGTGCCGACCAGCCCTCAGGAGGCCATGGAGAGTTATGGGTGCGGGGCGGCAATGTTTTCCGCGGCTACCTGAATCGCCCTGAGGCCAATGCTGAGGTGCTGACAGACGGATGGTTTCATACAGGCGATATCGGCTACCTCGATGATGACGGCTTTCTCTTTCTGGTCGACCGTGCCAAGGACATGGTCCTTCGTAGCGGTGAGAACGTTTATTCCGCCGAGGTGGAGGCTGCCATCTACGAGCATCCAGCCATTGCCGAAGCCGCCGTGTTTGCCGTGCCCGATGAACGCCACGGCGAAACCGTCGGTGTCGCTGTCATGTTGAGGCCTGACATGATTTTGACAGTCTCTGAACTACAGGATCATGTTCGGACTCTGATTGCCGGATTCAAAGTGCCTGAGCATGTCTGGTTTCGTCACGAACCGCTTCCTCGAAATGCCAACGGCAAGTTCGTCAAGCGGGTACTCCAAGACGAATTGGTCGGAACACCCACATCAGCCTGAAGAATCGATAGATCCAATGAGTGATGTAATGGAACTACTGGCCCCCGGCGCCCCCTTTGAAATGGGTGTTGAGCAGGTACTTGGAGAGGAGATGCAAGTCTTCGTCCAGCGGGCCGGCTCGCTGCGAGACCTGCTGGCTGCTTCAGTCCGGTTCGGTGAAGCGGAGTACGCCGTGTTCCACGACAGCGTCCGGCGGCAGGTTTTAACTTTCAACGATCATGTTGACAAGGTGGCCTCTGTGGCTGCAGCGCTGGGTGACCGCGGGGTGGGTCCCGGTGATCGAGTTGCCATTTTGGCGCCCAACTGTCCGGAGTGGATCTTGACCTTCTGGGCGACGGTTTCAATTGGCGCCATCGCCGTGGCTTGCAACGGGTGGTGGACTCGCAATGAGATCGTGCACGCGTTGGAGCGGACCCGGCCCGTACTTTTGGTGACCGATGCTAGACGGCTAGCCCGTCTAGAGGGCGCTGATCCGGGCATGCCGGTGGTCTTAATCGAGGACGGGTTTGAGGCACTGGTGGATTTTGATCCCGATGCACGACTTCCCGACGTCGTCATAGACGAGGACCAACCGGCTCTGTTGCAGTTCACGTCAGGCACCACAGGTCGGCCTAAGGCTGCCGTACTCAGCCACCGCAGCATCGTGGCCTTTGTCCAGGTGGTGGCATTCCTCGGCGCGGCTCAGGCGGCTGTCGTAGGTTCCTCGGCAACCGGATCGCCCCGGCCACGTCTAGCCGTGTTCCCCATGTTTCACATTTCGGGTCTGCAGAGTGCCAGTGTCACACCGATGGCCACTGGTGCAGGCAACATCTGGCCCATGGGCCGGTTCAATCCGACTGAGGTGATCCGGCTTACCCACACGGAGCGGATCTACGCATGGAATGGCACGGCCACTCACATCTTTCGGTTATTGGAGGATCCGACCATCGATGATCTCGACGGCTCCTTAATCGAGACGGTGGCCATTGGAGGATCGGCAACCACACCACTGCTCATTCAGGCCACTGAGGAACGGTTCCCACATCTAAAGGACACCTTCACCTCAGGCTACGGCTCTACCGAGTCCGGTGGAATGGTTAGTCACGCCAGTAACCAGATGCTCAGGGAGAACCCCGACAGCGTGGGTGGTGCGATGCCCACGGTGTCCATGAAAATTGTGGACGATGATGGTGCGGAGGTTCCTGAGGGGGCCAGCGGCTCGATTTGCGTCCGCAGCCCGTTGACCATGATCGGCTACTGGGAGGACGAAGTAGCCACCACAGAGGTGATTCTAGACGGCCGGTGGCTGCGGACTGGAGACTTTGGTCGGGTGGTTGATGGCGAACTTTTTCTGTCTAGTCGGATGCGTGACTTGATCCTGCGGGGCGGTGAGAACGTCTACCCGGGCGAAGTGGAAGCTCGACTAGAGATGCATCCGGCGATCGCCGAGTGCGCGGTGGACGGCGTCGACCACCGTACATTGGGTCAGGAGGTCAAGGCCTTCGTGGTGTTGCAACCAGGAGCGACGCTGGATCTCGACGAGGTCCGAGCTTTCTGCGGAGAGACGTTGAGCACCTACAAGTTGCCCAACCACCTCGAGGTGCTCGACGAGCCGTTACCACGCAACGCCACTGGCAAGGTGGTCAAGGTGGTTCTACGTGGTGAGGCCCCCCAGACCTTTATTGAGGAATAGTTATTTGTGCCGATAGCGCAACCGTGGTCGTCGGAAGGGGTTGTGGGAGGCTAGACAGATGGACTTGAACCCTTATCTGTCTGGCACCATGGCACCGGTGGCAGATGAGATAACGGCTTACGACCTGCCCGTGACCGGGGCCCTGCCCGCTGAGCTGGAGGGCCGCTGGTTGCGAAACGGGCCCAACCCGTTGAGTGAGGTTGATGCGGGCATCCACCATTGGTTTCTCGGCGACGGAATGGTCCATGGTGTACGCCTCCGTGACGGAAGGGCTGAGTGGTATCGCAACCGCTGGGTTCGAGGTTCCCGGGTCGCTGACGCTCTGGGGTCACCACCTCCTGCAGGATCCTCATTCGGTGATCGTGACCTTGGGCCCAACACTGCGGTTGGCGGGTTCGCAGGTCGAACCTGGGCCATGGTCGAGGCGGGCACCACGCCTATGGCCTTGACCTACGAGCTCGACACCATCGGTTACGACGACTTCTCAGGAACGCTGCCCGCCGGTTTCACAGCGCACCCAAAGTTCGATCGGGCGACTGGCGAACTCCACGGAGTCTGCTACGCCTACCCCCAACACCCTGATCGGGTCCAGCACGTGGTGGTTGGCCCTGAGGGACGGGTTACCTCGATGACTGATGTTCCGGTCGACGACATGCCGATGGTGCACGACATGTCCCTGACCTCGACCAGCGTGCTGGTTTACGACCTGCCGGTTTGCCTGAATCGCGAGATGGCCATTGGTGGTAACCCGTTCCCGTTTTCTTGGAAGGCTGACCATCCGGCTCGAGTCGGGGTTCTGTCGCGAGCCAACGGTGAGATCGTGTGGTGTGAGGCTCCGCAGGCCTACGTATTTCACCCCGTGAACGCCTACGACGTCGACGACGGGACCGTGGTGGTTGACGTGTGTCGGTACGACTCAATGTTTGACACCGACCGTCTCGGTCCGATTGGCGACAGTCAGCCCCGTCTGGCCCGGTGGGTGGTTGATCCGGGGTCTTGTCGCGTGACCGAGACGATGCTGACTGAAGGAGCCCACGAGTTCCCCACCCACGACCCGCGGGTGGGAACCGTCCGACACCGTTTCGCCTACACGGCCTCTGGGTTGGGGCTCGGCCCAACTTCTCGGGTGGAGGTTGACACCGGTGAAGTAGTTACCCACGATCACGGCTCAGACCGCTTTGGCGCCGAACCGCTCGTCGTTCCCAAGGACGGCTCGACCGAGGAGGGAGACGCTTGGATCCTGGTGTGTGTGAATGACCGTGCGGGTGGCCCCGCCGAGCTAGTAGTCCTTGATGGCGTGGACCTCGCTGGCCCACCAGTGGCCCGGGTCCATCTGCCACGGCGCGTACCCGATGGGTTCCACGGAGCATGGGTGCCCGACTCCTTGGTACCAGCGGGATGAGTACCGTCGGGATGGCCCGCGCCGAACGGACCTCTCTGTGTGACCTGCTCGACGAGGTAGGCCCCGAGGCTCCGACCCTGTGTGGCGGTTGGACGACGGGTCTGCTGGCTGCTCACCTCCTGGTACGTGAGCGTCGACCCGACATCGGTCCGGGACTGGTGTTGGGCGGTGTGACGGCTCGCTGGACAAATCGAGTGACGGCCCGAACTGCTGAACGACTGCCCTTTGAGAAACTTGTTAAGCGACTTAGGTCGGGTCCCCCAAAATGGCTCCAGCGAGTTGATGGTCCGATGAATCTCATTGAGTTTTTTGTCCACCACGAGGATGTGCGTCGGGCAGTTCATGGATGGACCCCGCGAAATGGGACAGAGACCCTGCAAGACGCTTTGTGGCCATACCAGCAACGCCGAATCCGACTTCAGACCCGGGCTCTTCGGGATCTGGAATTGGCTATTGCTCGTCCAGACGGTGTCCCCTTTTTAGTGCACAGTCGGCGTGAAGTGATAGGTGGCAAATCCCCTGCAGTCCTTGTTACCGGTGAACCTGGGGAACTGGCGTTGTACTTCTTCGGGCGACGGGACCATGCCTTGGTTGAACTGACCGGTGATCCTGATGGTGTGGCCTCTGTGCGGTCCGCCCCAATTGGCTTATAGCCAGGTCAAACGACGATCAAGGTCAATAGTCCGGAGATCGGTGCTGCCGGAGGTGGTTGTAGTGCTTACCTGCCTCCCTGTGAGCCGCAAAGTGCTGTCTGAGGAGACAAGTTGCTGCGCATAGATTGGAATTTCGCCGCTCGGTCGAGAGAGGACCCTCTGTGGTAAGTCGTCAACGTGTCCGGCCGCATCCCTGTCTAGTGGTCTGCCCGCCTGGGCTGGAGGAAGTGGTTGTCGAAGAACTCAGAGTTCTTGGAGGTCATCCAGGGCGTCGAGAAAGGGGAGCAGTATCGGTCGAACTAACAACTCGACAGCTTTATGCATCAAACCTTTTCTTGCGGACAGCGACTCGGGTGCTGGTGCGGATCGGCGGTTTTACGGTTCGAAGTTTTGCTGATCTGGAGCGGCGGATCGCGGAAATTGACTGGGACCCCTGGATCGCTACTGGTGTGGTTCCCCGGTTTCGAGTTACCACCCACAATTCAAAACTGTGGCATGACGGTGCAGTGGCTGAACGATTCATTAAAGCTCTTGGCCCAAGTTCTGACACCGCAGCGAGAGAGGATGGCCCCACCCAACTGTTTGTTGTTCGCGGTATCGATGACCGGTTCGTGGTTAGCGTCGATGCGTCCGGAGCACCACTGCACGAGAGAGGTTGGCGCCAGGCCATAGCAAAAGCGCCACTGCGTGAATCGATAGCGGCAGGCCTCTTGTCCTCTGCAGGCTGGGATCCGACGACCCCCTTGCTGGATCCAATGTGCGGCTCGGGAACCATTGCCATCGAAGCGGCACTGTTGGTTGCGGGGGTACCAGCAGCCATCAATCGTGACCTGGCCCTACGCTCGTGGCCGTGTTTTGAACCGGGTACTTGGGCCAGCGTGACTGGAGATGCCGAGCGAACCCAGTCTGAGGCGAAGATGGCCAGATCATCTGACCAGCGGAAAATAGTGGCATCGGACCGCGATGCCGGAGCTGTCGAAGCAGCTCGGGCTAACGCTGAGCGCGCTGGGGTAGCCGAACTGATCGAGTTCCGTGTCGCGCCGGTGGCCGCCCTAGAAATACCCGACACAAACACAGTTGGACTATTAGCAACCAATCCACCTTGGGGCCGACGGGTCGGTGACGGTGATCTCCGGAATCTGTACGCCACACTCGGGCGCGTAGGAGGACAGCGTTGTGCTGGATGGGGTATCGGGGTCTTAGTGGCTGACCGGGCCTTGGCACGCCAGGTTCGGCCCGGTCTAACAGAGCGTCTCCGTCTGGAGGTCGGTGGCCGGACCGTTCACTGGCTTACGGGTCGACTTGGCTGAGAACTCAACTAGTTCCCAAAGTGCAGTGGGTTCCAGTCGACTGCTTCTCTAGCCGTTAGCCGTGGCTGGTGGGATCCGGTAGGTCGAGTCGACTGATCGGGGCCCCTCACGACGAGATAAGGCCGCCTCGATGGAACCCGCTAATCGTTTCTCTTTGGCTGACATGTGCTGAGGATCGCGCTCGGCGAATTCAGGCATCACTTCACGGGCGAACAGTTCCATCGACTCACAAATGTGTTCGTGGCGGTTTCGTCCAGCCTGGCTGACGAAAATCACCTGGTCGACGCCTGCTTCTTCGTAATCAAGCAGCAGTTCTCGGATCTGGCTGGGGGTGCCGATGGCGCCCCGGAGCGAGGCTAGGCCCCCAGATTTGAGGCGTGCGCGCAGGCTTCCCCCTAGTTGGGCGGCGGTGTCGTGGTCGAATCCGAAGAGACTGCGATTGGCGAGGAACTGCTCGTGGATATCAGTTGAGCCTGGACGATGGTCTCCAAACCCGTAGAAATGGCCGAGGGAGTAGCCGAAAAAATGCGCACCATCGAGGCCCCGGTCGATGGCCTCCTGCTCGTTGTCGTGACACATGAATGGCAGGACACACGCAATGTTTGCGTTCACAGCGAATCCAGCCGGCACACAGGCCTCCGATGCCAGCGTGTTGTAGTACTCGCTAACCCACTCCCTGGCTTCACCAGGCTCCACGAATCCAAAAGACAAGGCACCGATGCCTTTCGTGGCAGCTAAGCGAATGGTGTCGCGCTGGCTGCAGGCCACCCACAACGGTGGGTGTGGTCGTTGGTGTGGCTTTGGTACCACGTTTCGCGGGGGCATCTTCAGCCATGGTCCGTCCCAGCCGGCAAAAGGTTCTTCAACCATCATGCGGGTTGCCGCTTCGATGTGATCTAACCATTGGTCCCGTTTGGTGGAAGGGTCGACGCCGAAGCCGTCTAATTCGGCTTGTGAAGATGACTCTCCGGTACCGAATTCCACCCGCCCATCTGACAGAAGATCGAGAGTGTTGATGCGCTCAACCACCCGGGCCGTGTGGTTGTAGCCGCTGGGAAGTAGCACGATTCCATGTCCAAGCCGAATTTGTGACGTTCGCTGACTGGCCGCAGCGAGGAAGACTTCAGGAGCTGAACTGTGGCTGTACTCCTCAAGAAAGTGGTGCTCAACCTCCCACACGTAATCGAATCCCAATCGGTCGGCCAGTTCGACCTGGTCGAGAGCATCTTTGAACAGACGATGTTCGTCTCCTTCACCCCAAGGGCGGGCGATCTGATGCTCGTAGAACAGGCCAAACTTCACTATCGAAACCTTA
>CAWVUB010000051.1:0-15708 GCA_963933065.1 uncultured Acidimicrobiaceae bacterium
CCACCCCCTGGTAGTCGCCGGTCAGACCTACTACTTCTGCTGCCTGGGCTGTCGCTCTCAATACGAGAAGCAAGTTGCGGAGGCTGATGTCGTCGGGAGTGCTAAATGCTGATACAGAATGAGTTTGAAACAGCCCAATCAGTTGAAAAAGTGTGGTTGTTCTTCGGTGATATTCCTCAGGTCGCTGCATGTCTGCCAGGCGCTGATCTCACAGATGAAACTGGTGACGACCGATACGAGGGAACAGTCACAATCCGCTTGGGACCAGTCAAACTTGAATTTGACGGTGCTGCAGAAGTCGTGGAAAGAGATGATCCGAATAAGACGATCGCAGTTGACGCTTCTGGAGCCGACAAAAGGGGTAGAGGGCAAGCTTCGCTTCAACTTAAAGTTGTACTCGCCCCGGCTCAGCAAGGAACAAAAGTTGCCGTATCACTCGATCTCCAGTTAGCCGGCGCTGCGGCCCAATACGGACGTGGTTTGGTAGCTGACGTTACCTCCGTTCTCCTGAGCGAGTTCGCCTCCAACATGGGGAACCGACTTGAGGCTGCCGAAAGTGGCTTAGACCCAAACCAAGTTTCTGCTGTGAAGCCGGCTAGTGGTCTGCTGATCGGCATACGCGCCGCCCGCATGGCACTCACCAGGGTCTTTCGACGTTTCTTTCTTCCCTACCGACCTCAGCCCAGCTGATCAGGAGACTTTCAATGTGGACGCTCGGTAATGTGATTCTCGCAGTAGTGGTGGTGCCGGTGCTTGTGGCCCTCCTTAATCGGGTGCTGGCTGCACTCGAACGGATCCGTGCAGCCGCCGATGACACTCTCGCTGCTGGGGTAGCACTAATAGGTGAGGTTGATGCTGCACCTGAACTGCTGGCAACTACGGATCAGACAATCGGTGAAGTTGCTGATGGAGCGGTCAGGTATGCAGGGTCCGTTGGAAAACTACTGAGTTAAGGGAGGGGGGCCTAATGGAAACAGTTGCGTGGTTCACTGCGGTAATCGGCGGGCTGATCATCACAGCTACGGCAATTGGATTGACTCGAGTGATTCTGCACTTAGTTGCCGTCAAGAGAACTTTGCAAGACCTCCTAGGTGGGGTCGAGGTAATAGCAACCAGAACCAGCACGGTCCCTATCGTGCTGCCATCGGTTAACGAGAGTCTTCGCCCCGTACGCGAATTCTCTGACACGATTTGATCGGAGTCGAAAATGACTGCACTTGTATTAGCTGAAACATCTACAACTGGTTGGGTCGTCGGCTGGTCTATTGGTATTGCCGTTGTCTTCGCTGTGGTCGCCTTGGTGGTTCCTATTCTCCTCCTCGCCCACCGAATCGGGGAACAGGCCACCGAGATAGACGACTCCTTAAAGAACTCAGTTGTAAATACCGCAGCACTGAGGGAACTCAACACGACCATAGAAGCAGCAGAAGCCATCGTCGCCGGGTTAGCACGCGGGCGTGGACGGCTGGGAGGCTGAGCATGTACATATTCGGCTTGACATCTACCCAGGAGAGTCTTTGGTGGGTCACCCTCGGACTTGCGCTGATTGTCCTTGTGGCAGTTGCCGCCTTCCTAACGACCCTCGTGACGCTCGTTCGTACAATCGAAAGACGTGTTGACCTGATCCGCGTGACACTCGATCAGGCGGCCGCAAACACTTCGGACACGGCCCTCATTTCAGAAACAGCCGACCGAGTAGATGCCGTGCTGGCCGAAGGGCTCGAACACCATCTCTTTCTCGGTCGAGTGCTCGACAAGGTGCGATCATGACCCTGTTAGTCGTACTTACCGTTGTTGCTGCTGCTCTTCTAATTGCAGAATTAGCGATCTACCTTTTCGTTGTTGGGTCTCAACTGTTGAGAGTCGCAGAACAACTCGAAGGATGTTCCTCAGTGGTCTGGGACATTCGAGACAACGCTGAACCCATCGAGGCTGGTGTCGAGAGAATCAACAACACTGGAAAGGTTATTGCCGGTGCGCTGCCACTGCTATATGGCATGGCTGAGGGAATTGTCGTTGGTGCCACATTTGAGCCATCGCCGGATGCGGAACCTGTTGTTGCGAGACCAGCAATGAAGCGTCGGCGGACACGTTTGCACGAAGCCGTGGGCTACCTGCCCGCAGAGCAATAAAGCACCACAAGACAACCAGAAGACTTCTGATGACACGAGGTAAGACATGTTGACTTCGGTGAAAAAAAATTCGAACTCACTAACCTGGTTTGTTGTAATCGTGGCCGGAGTGGTGGTTCTGGCAGTTGTATGGGGACTGCAATTGTTTCCCCGCCTTGACGCCGGTCAACGAGTACTAGATGGCGCCAGACCTGTCTTTACCGAAGAACGAGTAGTCGGTGATCGAGTTGGAATCAACATGATCGACCACGTTGCTGACATGGCAGATCCGATCGTGGACGCTCAGGGTGGCGCGGCTGGAGAGGTGGGGACTCTGGTTGAGCTTGTGGCCGGCGCGACCGGACTGGCAGCTGGCGACGTACTGATGGCGCTTGAAGCCAACTTTCCACACACATACCACCTGTTGCTGACCCTTCCATTGGATCAGGTAAGTGCCGAGATACCCGGTCTTTTGACCTTCGTCGCCGACAACTCAGACCTACCCGATGAGGGTGCGGTGCTTGGTGCTATCGCCGGAGCCACACCGAACATTGCCCAGGCAGTCACCAACCTCCTCGTCGTCACCGACAATTGGCGCGACGTTGCCGGTACTCAAGGAGTTACCAGATTTGACGGTGTCACGGCTGTTGACTCCGTTCCAGAGATCCGCGACTTCTTCGTTGAGGACGTTGTAACTGCAGTTGAGGCAACAGCGGCAGACTTCCGGGATCTAGATGAACCGTGGCCAGCAGTAGGTTTGATCGCCACAATTCTTACTGTCATCGGAATAGTCGTCGTCGTATTTGGCCTTCTCATGCTGCTAATAACTAGAACGGATGCTTACGGGCGACGTACTCATTTGATGGGCTGGTCAGTAGTAACCCTTGTTGGCCTCTGCGTCGGTGGCGGCGTTCTTGCCCTCGGACTATTCCCGAGACTTGACGGTGGGCAACGGGTCGTCGACGGCCTGCGGCCGGCGTTTGTCCAAGAACGCCTTGATGGCATGACAGCAGGCGTTGGCATTGTCAGCAACATCGCTGACATGGCAGATCCGATCGTGGACGCTCAAGGTGGCGCGGCTGGAGAGGTGGGGACTCTGGTTGAGCTTGTGGCCGGCGCGACCGGACTGGCAGCTGGCGACGTACTGATGGCGCTTGAAGCCAACTTTCCACACACATACCACCTGTTGCTGACCCTTCCATTGGATCAGGTAAGTGCCGAGATACCCGGTCTTTTGACCTTCGTCGCCGACAACTCAGACCTACCCGATGAGGGTGCGGTGCTTAGTGCTATCGCCGGAGCCACACCGAACATTGCCCAGGCGGTCACCAACCTCCTCGTCGTCACCGACGGATTTCGCCACATCCCGGGAATCGATCAACTGACCCGGTTTGACGGATCGCCCGTGCGTTCAATCCCTGAGTTGCGGGACTACTTCGCCGACGACGTTGTCCCGGGTGTTCGCGCGGTTGCCGAGGACTACCGGACTCTCGATACGACCGCACCCCCAGTCGACGCATTTCCGCCGCTTCTACTCATAGTGGGGATACTCGTCATCATCTACGGGGCTGCGATGCTTCTACTCACGAGTACAGCACTGCCCGAAACCGACGAGACCGATCTGTTCGTGGACGATCCGATTGGATCGGACGCGAGCATTACCAATTAACCCGCCTATCCACCAGCAATTCTCAATCAAGACCTCGTTTAACCAGCGAAGGGTCGCAGTGCTCGTTTAAGGGTCTCGTCTGGTCGTGAGTGGATTGGTTGTTGGGGCCTTATAACTACCAATCCATTGGTCTTTCCAAGTTGGATCGTATTTTTCAGAGTTGCATCCCGGCCGGTACACCGCGATCAGTTCTTGCATGATCTGTTCACGATGCGAACTCAAACCACCTGGCACTTCATAGGTACAGATATGAAGTTTCCATTTATCTCCTGCCCGCTTAACCCAACAACTAGATGCCTGATGTCTGAACGGAAAATCTTCGCCAGACAGGTCCTCTGAATGGTTGACATAGATTACGGCAAAGTCCTGTGGCTTCAAATCAACTTCAGGCCTGTACAAGATGGCGTAAACGCCAGAAGCAGAGGGAGGATTCCAACCTCCCAAAACCCGAGGTCCCTCAAACGGGTAGCCTGCGAGAGAGCCCAGCCGGATCACTCTAAGTCTTCGAACTCGTCATGTTCACCAACTACTTCAGCTCCAGTTAGGGGCCACACTGGTAAACCTGCGGCAGCTGCCGCCTCCTCGAAGGCGGGTATTGCGAGATTCACAGCCTGGTCTGACGTCTCGGCTTCGATAACCAATTGGGCGCCGTAAGTCATCGCCCCTATTCCCGATGCGATTCCTTCCATCGGGGCAATGGCGTCAGCGAACGCCACCACCTCCTCAAGGACGAGTACCCGATCTCCTTCAGCTCGAAGGGACACGCTCCACCTCATTACAAGCCTCCTAACGCAACTGGGGCAGTTTCACGGCAAAGTCCTCCAAACTTCGGAGGTTGTGACCTGAAACTACGGTATCGACGAATCGGTTCGCTACGGTCATCCCCAGCGTGGTTGGCTGGTAGTTCTCCACATCACCCTTGTAGGGATTCATCCACACAATCCGATGCGAGAGACGATCTAGTTTTTCCAATGCATCCGCAAGCACCGCCGGCTCGCCCCTATCGTGACCATCAGAGCAAATCACCACGATCGCGCCCCGACCCATGCCGCGCCGACCCCACTGCTGGACGAATTCCTGAAGGGAGGCCCCAATCTGGGTTCCTCCATCCCAATCGGTTACAAGTTTGGTGGCATCGGTGATGGCATCGTCTAGCTTCGGACGGTCTAAGGCCAAGGTGATTCGGGTCAGCCTCGTTCCAAAACAAAACACTTCGACACGGCCGGCGGCACGTCTACTTGAACACGCAAACTGCAACAGATTGCGTGAGTAGTCCGACATTGAACCGGATACATCAAGAATGAAGACAAGAGGTCGAACCTTCAACTTTCGACTCGACCACAGCAGCCTTGGTGACTCGTATTGCAGCCGCATCGTTTGGCGAGCCATCCGCCGGATATCAAGACGATCAGTAATTCGTCCTACGCATCGTCGGCGAGTTTTTTTCTGCGGCGGGCTGAGGCTCATACGAGCCATGATCCGGCGCAGTGCAACCAATTCCTCCGGAGTGCAGTCTGCAAAAGATTTGTCTCTAGAAATTTCAGTATTGGAAGCGACAAGGCCTAATTGCGTCTCCTCTTCTTCACCACCATTGCTCTCAATTTCACTATCCGGAATTTTTAGTACTGCATGGGTCTCCTCGGACGGTGAAGGGAGAACATCACCATCAGAACTTGCTTGCGACTGTGCTGAGAAAAATTCACGGAATATCCGGTCATAGATAGCGATGTGGTCGCGTCGAGAAATGAGCGTTGCGCGACCACTCCAATAGAGGTCACCTAGGTCATCCGGATCGAGGAGAGTGACTGCGTTACAGAAATGTTCTAGGTCACCAGATCCAACAGGCAACCCTGCCTCCCGCAGCGCACGTCCAAATAGCACCAGGAGTTCAACAAATGTCCTGTCTTCAGCCATCAGCTATCACTATTGCGATGTCACTAGCAACATCGGTGAGATCGTCTCGATCCTTAATCACTGATCCAAGAGTGTCGTGTGCATCCTGGGCACTGAGATCCTTAGATTCGATTACAGCAAGAGCAGCAACCCAGTCGAGCGTTTCGGCAATTCCAGGTGGCTTCACTAGGTCTCTTTCGCGCAAGCGATGCACTGCGTTTACGACCTTCTGGGCCAATAGCTCAGGAGTCTCTGGGCATCGGGCTTGAATTATTGCCAGCTCCTGTTCAGCAGTGGGGTAATCGATCCAGTGGTACAAGCAACGTCGTTTCAACGCGTCGTGGAGCTCTCGAGTCCGATTTGAGGTGAGCACAACCATGGGCGGCGACTCGGCTCGAATGGTTCCAACTTCTGGGATGGTGACTTGGAAATCTGAGAGCAACTCCAGCAGAAACGCTTCAAACTCATCGTCAGCGCGATCGATTTCATCTATTAGCAGAACACACTCGCCTCCCTTCTTCACCGCCTCCAAAAGGGGGCGCTCCAGAAGAAAATCCTCGCTGAAGAGTCTGTTGACTGCATTCTCATCGTGAACTTCGGCTTCTGAAAGAGCTCTAACGTGCAGCATCTGTCGGGCGTAGTCCCATTCATATAGCGCCTGGTGGGTGTCGATTCCCTCGTAGCACTGAAGTCGAATTAAGGGACAGTGAAAGACTGCGGCAAGTGTCTTTGCTAGTTCCGTTTTACCGACCCCAACCTCACCCTCCAACAAGAGCGGTCGACCAAGTTCGAGGGCAATATAAGCAGCTGTAGCAAGTCCACGGTCTGCCAGGTATCCAGCATTTTTGAGGTTCGCGGACAACTCCACGACTCCCCTATGACCCAAACCACCATCCACGGCTGTCACATTGAGGCCCTAAACGTCGCTGCATATTTCAGTTTGATGAGGTACGACCAAGAATTAGATCGCGAATCGACTCGGCTGAAGTGCTCAACTTTCCCTCACGCTCAAGGGTGTCACGCCAAGCAGCCTGCAGGTCACCGCCTTCTTCAGCAAACCCATCGAAACTGAAATCACGTGCGTTTCTGCATACTCGTGTTGGGCTGCAGTCCTCATTAGGTTCAGCAGGACTTTCATGCCGCCCAGCCCACTCCGCATGTTTCTGGTCACCCGTATCTTCGCTACCGAGCATTACCGAACGGTCTCCCATCTATGACCAACTAAACTATGGCACTACCACCTAAACCTACAACTGCAACAGACGCGTTTGCATCTTGTGAAATAGCACTAATCCCTGCTAGCTGTTTGCAGGGTAATCATTTGTCCAACTATCGCTACCGCTATCTCAGAGGGATTGCGTGCTCCGATGTCTAATCCAGCTGGGCTCGCAACCCGACTTAGGTCAGTGAACCCCCGGTAGGCCAACCAGTCACTTCGAGAATTCCTCAAGCGCTCAGAACCAACTGCTCCGATATATCCAACCTCACCTTCAAGAGCGGCTGCCAATGCTCTTCCTGCTCGCTCAATGTCATGACCCATGACCACCACTCCGTCGATTTTCGACAGAGTCGCAATTAGACCCACAGCCTCATTAGCGTCGCTAGTAACTACCGGAGCCCAACCCAGCAGGTTGGCCATCTGATAGAGGGGCCGGGCTGCTTCTTCTTCGGCGACTATCACCAGATTCTGCAGAGGCCAAAGAACCGTGATCAGATCATTGCCAACAATCTCTGAGACACTTGATTCAGTATCAAACATCTGCTCGGCGAGTCCGCCCAATTCAGAGATCGTGTCGGCGGTGTACAGCTCCATTTCCTCGATCATGTCGCCAATTATCCGGCCAACGAGACAAACCGGCTCACGGTTCAAGAGGCAGACCCAGAGGCTCTCCGGCACACCTGAACCCGAGACCAACACACAGTCGACCGGAGCCTGAGATTCAACAGCATGAGGCTCCGTACCAGGAGATTCAGCACTGATTCTATGGATTCGTCCTCCGTGCCCTTGGAGGCCAGCCAACTCGATCAGTTGGTTTTCTACCGCCTTAGAGTCAAGTGAACCAAGACGACCGCCTCCCGGTGTTAGGGCGATTGTCTTTACCGGACCTGAATTCTGCACTTGCGAATGGCTAAGAATCCAAGCGAGATCTACACGGGTTCCAGCACGCATACAGGCGGCAACACTCAGTGCTATGCCGTACATGACTTGATTCTAGCTGTCGTTACTTGACTGCCTAACCGGAAAGTCCGAGCGAGAGTCAGGTAAGACGACTACCGCAGGAGCCCACCGGTGGGGTGCAATCAGACCTGCAAGTGGTGGGCATACGGCTAAATAGGTGGCTCTTCTGCATCAACAATTGGGAAATTGAAACTCGCACATGCCGCTTCGTAGTCAGCCCACGTATCGACGTCACGAGGCAGATTCTCATCGACTGGTATGTGCCTCAAGCGATCCGCTGACGCAGAATCCACTATCTTCCAAACCGCCTTGTCACCATGAAGTTGACGAAGTTCCCCGAACGAAGAGGATTCAAATATAAAAGGATGTCCTAATCGGCCTCGATAACTCGTTACAGCAGCCCAAGACGGCAACCTTCTCCAGTCTGATACCACTTCATCAATAATCTTCGAAGTGACACCTGGCATGTCGCCAAGCAGCATGACAATGCCATCACAAGCTCCTGCAGCGTCAAGTCCGGCCAACAAGGATGACGCACATCCCGTACCGTAAGAATCGTTATAGACGATGTGGGCGTGATCAAGGGTCAGGGAGTCCGCTGCTTCTCTACTGCTCCCACCCAACACCAGGTACACCCGCTCCAATTTCTGCGCACCTTCGACGTCTTTCATGACATGCGACAGCAGAGTCTGACCACCAAAACTCAACGTTTGTTTTGGTCTACCGAGCCGGCGCGAACTACCCGCGCCCAGTACTACTCCAACGAGGCCTGACACGTCGATCAAACTAGTTGGTTCCGTCGGAGTCGACTACCTACGGTTATTTCGTCGACCAGACGACTTGCTTATCGCGGCTGAGGAACAACTCTGAGATAGGGCCGCTGTTCGTCCCACCCACCGGGAAACAACTGTGCAGCCTGCTCAGCATCAATAGTGGGAAGAATTATCACGTCATCACCAACTTTCCAGTTGACTGGTGTGGCTACCTGGTGAGCGTCAGTTAGCTGAAGAGAGTCAATGACCCGGAGAATCTCTTCGAAATTTCGTCCCGTAGAGGCCGGGTAAGTCAGTATGAGGCGGATCCTGTTCACCGGGTCAATGACGAAGACCGAACGCACCGTCTGCGTGTCATCTGCGTTGGGGTGAATCATGTCGTAAAGACCGGCTACCACACAGTCGGGGTCACCAATCATTGGAAAATTCACGACATGACCCTGCGTCTCAGCAATATCTGCCGCCCATAGCTCGTGATCAATTACTGGATCAACCGAAAGGCCTATGACTCTGACATTCCGAGCAACAAATTCATCAACTAGTCCTGCCACATAGCCCAGTTCTGTAGTGCATACGGGTGTGAAGTCCTTGGGATGAGAAAATAAAATAGCCCACGCGTCTCTCTTCCAAGAATGGAAGTCAACTAACCCCTGGGTCGTGTCGGCCCTGAAGTCCGGTGCCGGGTCCCCAAGCTGGAGTGTCATAGAAACTCCTCCTTCAATTAGTCGTTTACGAACTGCTGATCTTTGTCGGTTGGCCGAAACGAACGCGCTTTCAGAACTCCTCTAGGGCAAGGTCCGCTGACCCACCCTCACTCGGCAAAGTAGCCGAGGTGAAGAGCTTGGAGTTTCTCTCCAGCCGGCGTCTCCGTAACAAATGCCCCCCCTGCTACCTCAGTGGACACCAGTGCAAGGCATAGATTCGACTCGTGTTTCGGCGACCAGACCGCCACCCGGACCTCCCCGCACCATTGTCCATCAGGGCCAACTGCCGGCCACGGAGACTCACTAGTCGCAGAAAACCGGTCTCCGGGGAGCAACGCCTTGACTAGGCGTCGAGCTGGCCCGCGCCGCTCCTCTGACAACAACGCCGACTTACCGATGAACTCGTCATCCCGGTCCAGAGATAGAAACCTTCCTAGACCAACCTCCAGTGGTGAAGCACCAGCTCCGCAGTCGGCGCGGTAAGAGAAAAGATCTGACTCGATCCGTTCGTTCAGAGTTGGCCCACCAGGGTGAATCCCGTACTTCTCCCCGGCCGCCCATACCGCATCCCAAAGATCAACGCCCCTGGATCCGTCTTGGAGGAACAACTCGAACCCGCCCTGGCCACTCCACCCAGATCGGCACAACATAAACGGAATCTCTTCATGCTCCACTTCGACAAATGCAAAGAACGGAAGATCACGTACCCACTCACCCAAGAGGTCAGCAATGGTGTCATCGGCCATGGGTCCTTGCACTCCCAGCGGTGACACGTCAGGTTCAAATACCGTGCAATCGAAACCTCGCTCGGCAGCTATCCCCTGGCACCACAGCAGTACGTCACTGTCAGCAATCGACAGCCACCAACGATCCTCCCCAAGTTTGAGGGCCATCGGGTCGTTTATTAGAACCCCTTCGTGGTTGCACATTGGCGCATACCGAACCCGACCAACCTTCATGCCACGTAAATCTCGTGCTGAAACGTACTGGCAGAGTGCAGCGGCACCTGGACCCACTATCTCCACCTGCCGCTCAGCGGCTACGTCCCAGAGCGAAACCCGCTCCACAAGCGCCCTGTACTCCTCTGCCGGGTCACCAAACGAACTTGGCATCAACATGTGGTTGTAAACCGTCATATGTGTCGCACCGTGGCGCATAACGGCCTCAAAAAATGGCGACTTACGAACCCGTGATCCGAATCCAATCTGCAACGACACTAGATTCCTCCGTCTGTCTGATCATTGGCTACTAGATGGCTGCCCACTGCTCTGGGTCCTAGCATCACTCTGGCCTATCTGGTTCTAATCTTTCTAGTTGACCATCTCGGCCTCAAGCACGACCGAAACCTAGGTACTACCAATCGGGTTCAGACACGCCATGTTGATACTGCGCTGCGGTGCTCGGTGGTAGTGGTGTATTCCCCAATATTAGATCAGCCGACTTTTCGGCAACCATCATCACTGGAGCGTAAATATTGCCATTGGTCAATGTGGGCATGACCGAAGCATCCACTACGCGTAGTCCATCCACTCCATGAACCCGCAGAGTAGACGGGTCGACCACACCCATTGCATCAACACCCATACGTGCCGTGCAAGACGGGTGGAGCGCCGTCTCTGCATCCCGACGTACCCAATCCAGCACCGCCGTCTGCCCTTCCACTTCTGGACCTGGAGAGATCTCACCACCGTTGAACGGACGGAAAGCCGCTTGGCTCATAATCTCGCGAGCGACAGCAACGGCCTCAGCCCACTCGCGACGATCTTCTGACGTAGACAGATAGTTGAAGAGCATCTTCGGCTTCTCCAATGGGTCACTACTGGCAATCCTTACCCAGCCTCGACTGTTGGAAAACATCGGTCCGATATGGAACTGGTACCCATGCCCCGCTGCTGGCACCGAACCGTCGTAGCGGATAGCAATAGGCAGGAAGTGGAACATCAAGTTGGGCCATGACACCTCCGCGTTGCTCCGCAAGAAACCGCCGGCTTCAAAATGATTGGATGCGCCCGGGCCACCACGAGCCAACCACTGCAAGCCGATCCACGGACGCCGCCACTTTGCCAAGTGCGGGGCCATCGATACAGGCTGGGTACAGGCGTATTGCAGGTACACCTCAAGATGGTCTTGTAGGTTCTCTCCCACCCCCGGTAGATCAATCACGAGGTCAACACCAGCATCTTTCAAGACTGCAGCAGGGCCGATTCCTGAGAGTTGAAGCAACTGGGGAGTGTTGATGGCCCCACTACAAGAAATCACCTCCGCTGCCCTGACAGTCCGGTGCCGTCCCCGGTGCAGGACCTCCACACCAGTGACTTTTGTGCCGTCCAGCACTAAACGAGTGGCATGCGCCTTGGTCCATAGTTCAAGATTTGGACGCTTCAAGACCGGGTGAAGATAGGCCCGTGCAGCCGATAGACGACGACCTCGGTAAACATTTCGGTCGAAAGCATTGAATCCTTCCTGCCGGTATCCATTGACATCAGAAGTCAATGGATGCCCAGCCTGCTGGACAGCCTCGAAGAACGCTTGGAACAAAGGGCTCGTAGCTGGGCCACGCTCCAACTTCAACGGCCCATCCCCGCCACGCCAATCGTCCTCCCCGACCAGGCAGGTTTCCATGCGCTTGAAATAAGGCAGACAGTGCGCCCAGTCCCACGAACCACAACCTGGGGTAGCTGCCCAACGGTCGTAGTCCATTGGGTTGCCCCGTTGGAAGATCATCCCATTTATGCTTGACGATCCACCCAGCACCTTGCCGCGAGCGTGGTACACGCGGCGGCCGCCCATCCCAGGTTCTGCCTCCGACTCGTACATCCAGTCGTAAAAACGGTTACCAATCCCCATTGAAAGAGCAGCCGGCATGTGGATCACAACATCTGCACGCCAGTCACGCCGTCCAGCTTCAAGAACTAAGACTCGTGTAGATCGGTCAGCGGAAAGGCGATTAGCCAACGCACAACCAGCTGAGCCACCCCCCACGATCACGAAGTCATACACGTCTGACACATCGAGCCCTCTCAATTAAACTTCTATTCGGTAGGCACAGATTCTGCCTGAACTGGGACATGAGTGCGACACCCATAGGGTGTACCAAGTGCCCATGACCGTCAGTCCCACACCTGTCCAGAGCGGGTCACGGCCGCGATGGCGGGGCGTGTCGCACCGGATGGCGTTCGTGGCGTCCTTGACGCTGGCCCCAATCATGATCGTGCGCGCTCCGGGCATCGGCCCTCGCTTGATTGTTGCCTTATACGTTCTAGCGGTGGTCGCCCTATTCGGCGTATCGGCTCTCTTTCACCGCATTCCATGGAGCGAGCAAGGTGAGCGCCGCATGCAGCGCCTTGACCATGCCACAATATTTCTGGCCATCGCCGCTTCATACACGCCGATAGCAGCGTTCTCCTTGTCCTCATGGGCGGCCAAACTCGTCCTCGGCCTAGTTTGGGGTGGCGCCATAGTCGGCACTTGGATTCGACTGCGCTTTGCAGATACTCCCACCCCTGTAGTCGCGCTTCCGTATTTAGTAGTCGGATGGTGCCTGCTAGCCGTCGCCGGCGATGCTTGGCATAATTTGGGTGTAGTTGGCTTCCTACTTTTCCTCATAGGAGGCTTGCTCTATACAGCTGGTGCGCTGGTTTACGCCTTCCAACGACCCAATCCTTGGCCCAACTCTTTTGGGTTCCACGAAGTCTTTCATGCTCTGACAGTCACGGCCGCCGCTCTGCACTACATAGCAATAGCGTTCGTGGTGATACCAGATGCCGGTTGAGGCACAACGAAAAGGTTAATTAACTAGCTCTGCGCCAATCAGTGGCAATACGAGGCCCATGGCCCAAGAGGTAGTTCAGGCGTGAAGTTGTTCCGCTAAGTAGTTCTCAATTCCGATGTCTTTAACAACCTGCTGTTGGGCCTCGAGCCAGTCAGCATGCTCTTCTTCACCAACCAACAAGTGTTCCAGCAACTCCCGAGAACCTCCATCGTGTTTCTCACCACACAGAACGACACCTCGGTTGTACCGCTCGACTGCCGCATACTCAAGTTTAAGATCGACCTCAAACTGCTCAGGGACTGTCTCACCAACCAGCACGTTCCCATATCGCTGCATGTTGGGGACTCCCTCCAGGAACAAGATCCGATCTATCAGTCGATCAGCGTCCTTCATCTCGTCAATAGATTCTTCTCTGTTCTTGGCGGCTAGGCGGTGGTAGCCCCAGTTCTCACACATCTTGGCGTGAATGAAATACTGGTTAATGGCTGTCAACTCAGCGGTCAACGCCTCGTTCAGAAACTCAATCACTTCTGGATCACCCTGCAACTGGGGCCCCTTTCTCGTCGGACAGGTACCACCATAGTAAGGGCGACTCCTCTATGCACTATTAGAAAAGCCGCTCTGACCTGCTATGACAGGCTTACTTCACACTCTCAGACAAGGAGCCCATCAACCGCAGTGGTCTACTATTGAGAGCAGTTACGCAGGTACCGGTAGAGCTACTCGGCCCTCACGAACCCGATCTACCAAACACTTGACCACTGAATGACAGGAACCGCAGTCTCGACCAGCTGAACAAGCCTCACCGACCTCAGCAACCGTGCGAGCACCGGCCAGCGCTGAGGCCTCAATCACGTGAGCTGAGACGGCGTGACAGTGACAGACAATCACGACCGACGTCCCGGCCTGTTATGACACTCCAGCATCTGGTCTTTGGTGCTCTCACCCATCAGCATAAAGACTACTTAACAGTTGCTATCAAGGCAAACCTTAATTTCGATTCTTCCTCCACTAGCGACAACCCTCCTTGCCCCTCTACCGTTTGCCCCACGTACTCTTCAGCGGGTTACCAATCTCCCCTCGGTAGAAGGATCGAAAATGCTCGATAGATCCATCCAATACGAATTGATGTCCGGAGAATCATGGCGCGATCCGTATCCGATGTATCGCTCACTGCGCGACCACGACCCCATCCACTACGTCGGGGGAGACTCCCACCGGGACGGCTTCTGGCTGCTGTCTCGTTTTAATGACGTCTTCGACGCTGCTCGGAACACCAGCGTCTTCTCATCAAGCGGTGGTCTAACCGTGGAACGCGGTACCGGTGTCGATATGGGTGAAGCCTCCCCAATCGTGTTTCTTGACCCACCGGACCACACAGCGTTTCGCCGGCTCGTCAGCTCAGGCTTCACTCCCCGGCAGGTCTCAACCATTGAACATGAAGTGCGGTCCTTTGTGGTTGAACGCCTCGAAGAACTACACGACGCCGGCGGTGGTGACATCGTGACTGAACTATTCAAGCCTCTACCCAGTTTTGTAGTGGCTCACTACTTGGGTGTCCCAGTCGAAGACCGCTCCCGATTCGACCATTGGACCGAGCAGATAGTGGCTGCAGCAGCCCAGGGACAAACCGATGACCCCGACTCAGGTGTCGGTGACTTGCTGGACTACTTCACCGAGTTGATTCAACGCCGGCGAATCGAACCTGGTGCGGACATGATTAGCCAACTAATCAGCATGGGCGAAGAAGCTGTCTCAGTCCTCTGGATCCTTGGATTCGCATTCACCATGGTCACCGGCGGCAACGACACCACGACCGGCCTGCTGGGCGGATCAGCAGCACTCCTGCACCACGACCCTGCTCAACGGCGTCGCCTTGTAGAGAATCCAGAGATGATCCCAAGCGCCGTCGAAGAGCTGCTGCGCCTTACCAGTCCAGTTCAGAATCTCGCTCGCACGACCACTCAGAATGTGGAGTTGCACGGCACGACTATCCCTAAAGGGTCCAAGGTCCTGCTTGGCTACGGTGCAGCCAACCGAGATGAGAGAGAGTTCGGCAAAAGTGCCGAGTCGCTTGAAGTGGGGCGCAACCCAGCAAGAATTCTCACGTTTGGTTACGGGGCCCACCACTGCTTGGGTGCTGCAGCGGCCCGCCTGCAGGGCCGGGTTGCATTGGAGGAACTCCTGTCCCGCTTTCCGGACTACGTGGTCGACCCTGACGGCATGGAGTACGCCACCGGGAACTACGTGCGCCGGCCCCTGAACCTCGCCTTCAGCCCCAGTTGAGCCGCTGCCCGAAGTTGGCCAGGCAAGCACAATGCCTCTAGGTGGCTCCGCACCTGCGGCCATGCTCGAAAAAGCTGGAGTGGTCAGTAGGCGGCGGTCCGCCGGAACCACTCGACTGGTTGCGGAACCTCAGCAGGCACTCCCGATACTTAGTCTGCCGACGAGAGCAGATAGTCGCCTCGCTTGTCGTCCCAAGCCATAGCCACCAGGTCACGGGCAGCCGCTGCCTTGCAGAACTGCAGGAAACCTCCATACCCCAAGGCTCGCTCATTAAAGCCGTCATCTCGACGAGTGATTTCGGTCTTGAGGCCAGACAAGGCC
>CAWVUB010000052.1:0-15396 GCA_963933065.1 uncultured Acidimicrobiaceae bacterium
TGCGGCGATTTCGGCCGGGCGCGCAGACGGGCTGGCAGGTGTGGTGTCGGACATGGCTCTAGCCTCTCTCACCGTCGCCCCTTAGGTCCAATTGGTCTATGGGGTTGGGTTCTGGTCCGGTTGGTGGCGGGCTTGTTTGGCAGCCAGACGTTCGGCCACCTTTATGTCGTTGTGCTCCACCGCTGTTTTGGCTGCAACCATCACTAGTTGAACGACAGTGAAGACGATGGACAAGAGGACCAGTACCGGCCAGCCAATGATGAGACCTATCACGAGAGCAATCATGCCGAGAGCGGTGGAGACGATCACGGTACGGACCTTAGGGGAGTACAGCCAGACTTAGAAGTCTCCGGCGTCTGCCCGTAGTAGTCGAAGGCTGTTATCCACTGCGGTGAGGTTGTCGGCACCCATTCCATCTAGACCGTATTCCATCTTGGCTAGAGCGTCGGCCGCGTCGGCGGCCAGCAATCTTCCTGTGGGGGTGATCTCAGCCAGGGTGGTTCGTCGGTCGGTGGGGTGGGGGATCCGAACCACCAGCTTGTCGGCTTCCAGACGGTCGATGGTGTTAGTAACGCTTGCTGGGTGCACCTGGAGACGCTCACCGATCCGGGCCAGGGGCATCGCACCGGTCTGGGTGAATGAGAGCAGGGCTAGAGCCTCAAAGCGGCTGAACACCAAGCCAAATGGGCTTAGAGCAGTGTCGATGCGCTTGAGCAGGATCTGGTGGGCGCGCGTAATCGATGTGGCGGCTGTCATTGCTTCGACGGCTCCCCAACCGCGGTCTCTCCAGTTGCGGCGGGCCTCGGCGATTGGGTCGAATGGGAGAGGCATGTTCATATCTTAATCAAATATTTGGTTGCCCGATAGTCGGACTTCATAGTATTATATCATTGTGAACGAACCTAGAGAAAATCACGGTTTCCGCACGCTTTCGGGGGTTCCGGTGGACGTCGTATATGGCGACGGCCCGGAGCCTGGAGAGTTTCCATACACCCGGGGCGTGCACGCTGAGATGTACCGGTCGCGCCTCTGGACTATGCGAATGTTTGCGGGATTCGGCACAGCGACAGATACCAATGCTCGCTTTCGCGAATTGCTAGCCGCGGGAGGTACCGGTTTATCCACGGCATTCGACATGCCAACCCTGATGGGGCGAGATTCCGACCACGATTGGGCGTTGGGTGAAGTTGGGCGAGCCGGCGTGGCCGTCGACACTGTCGAGGACATGGCCGACCTCTTCGCTGGTATTGATCTCGGGGCTGTTTCCACTTCAATGACCATCAATGGGCCAGCACCCATCCTTCTGGCCATGTATGTGGTTGTAGCCGAGGAGGGAGGTGTCGACCGAGAGCGCCTGTCAGGCACCCTCCAGAACGACATCTTCAAGGAGTACCAGGCTCAGAAGGAGTACATCTTCCCGCCCAGGCCATCGGTACGTCTTGTTACAGACGTGATTGGGTTCACGGCTGCTGAGATGCCACGTTGGAACCCGGTATCGGTTTCCGGATACCACATTCGTGAGGCTGGATCGACTGCTGCCCAAGAGTTGGCATTTACGCTGGCGAACGGATTCGCCTACGTGGAGGCTGCGGTTGCTGCCGGTTTGGCCGTCGACGAGTTCGCTCCTCGACTCAGCTTCTTCTTTAACAGTCATCTTGATTTTTTTGAGGAGGTGGGGAAGTTCCGGGCAGCGCGTCGGATCTGGGCCCGGTGGATGCGTGACCGTTATGGGGCTACCGACGAGCGAAGTATGAAGTTACGGTTCCATACGCAGACAGCTGGTGTGTCACTTACTGCCCCTCAGCCCGAGGTGAATATCGCTCGTGTGGCTCTTCAGGCTTTGGCAGGAGTACTTGGAGGTACTCAGAGTCTCCATACAGACTCATTTGACGAAGCCCTCGCATTACCCAGTGAGGATGCAGCCCGTATCGCATTGCGAACCCAGCAGGTCATAGCGCATGAAACCGGGGTGACCAACGTGGTCGATCCCCTAGGTGGTTCGGCCTACGTGGAGTGGATGACTGACGAGATGGAACGTCGGGCAGAAGAGGTGTTTGCCCACCTCGAAGACTTGGGGAACGGTTCACTGCTTGAGGGTGTCTACGCCGGGATTGAGAATGGCTGGTTTGTTGGGGAGATCGCCGATGCCGCATATCGCTACGAGCGCGAGGTCAACGCCGGCGAGAGGATCGTGGTCGGTGTCAACGCCTTTACCGAGGGAGACGATCCGTCGAAGCGCCGTCTATTGCGGATTGGTCAGGAAACTGAGGACCTCCAACTGAAGCGTCTTGCCATTGTTAAACAGGCACGAAATGACGTTGCGGTGGCTGACACGCTGGCTCGAGTAGCTGATGATGCCGTCGAACCTTCTACCAACCTGATGCCAGCGCTGATCAATGCTGCACGGGCCCGGGTCACTGTTGGCGAGTTGGTCGACATTCTTGAAGCCAAGTTTGGGACATATGTCGAACGGGTTGTGGTTTGATGTCCAAGTCATCTGAGGAAGTTGGTAGATCGCAAACCCGTCCACCCGTCCGGGTAGTGCTGGCCAAGCTAGGGCTCGACGGTCACGATCGGGGGCTCAAGGTCGTTGCTCGCATGCTCCGCGACGGCGGTATGGAAGTTATATATCTTGGCTTGCGTCAGACTACCGAAACGATTATTGATGCTGTGGAGCAGGAAGATGCCGACGTGGTCGGCATCTCGATGCTCAATGCTGGTCATCTGACCCTGGGGCCCCGGATGGTAGAGGCCCTTGTTGCCGCCGGCTTAGACGTGCCGGTAGTCATTGGTGGCATTGTCCCCGACGAAGACCTTTCCGCTTTGGTTGACGCCGGTGTAGCCGGAGTGCTTGGACCGGGCGCGTCCGCCGATGAGGTCGTGGCCTGCGTCTTGGCGGCCGCTGACTCCCGGGGTTGATCCCAGTTTCCGCTGTAGTCCGTTCGGTCGCTGAACTGGTGGCTGCTGCGCGCGGTGGTGAACGTCGTGCTGTGGCCCGTCTGCTGACCTTGGTGGAACGAGGTGGGGCCGTAGCTGATGAAGTTGCTGAACGATCTTGGTCCGCTCTCGGCGGCATTACAGAAGGAAGTACCGACGGAAGTCGTGCCCATGTAATTGGTGTGACCGGGCCGCCGGGCGCTGGTAAATCCACCCTTGTCGCGGGCTGGATGATTCGGCTCGTTGAACGGGGTTGCCGACCAGCGGTGCTGGCTGTCGATCCCTCCTCACCATTAACCGGTGGCGCCATTCTGGGTGACCGGGTACGTATGGCTGATGCGACCGCAGCGGGCGTCTTTATCCGTTCAATAGCCACTCGGGGGCATGCCGGGGGACTCGCCCTAGCCGTGCCCGGCATGGTCCGGATTCTAGAGCTTGGCGGCTTCGACCCGGTGGTAGTTGAGACGGTAGGTGTTGGCCAAGTTGAGGTCGACGTGGCATCAGCAGCAGACACTGTGCTGGTCGTGGTCACGCCCGGAATGGGTGATGCCGTGCAGGCCAACAAGGCGGGACTACTAGAGGTGGCCGATCTATTCGCTGTCAACAAGTCTGATCGTCCGGATGCCGCTGACGTCCGACGCGATCTGGAGCTCATGTTGGACCTGTCGGGCCTAACTGGGCATCACCGCGAGGGTGTGGCTGATCGTCCGTCGATCACCTCAACGGTGGCCATCACCGGTGCCGGCTTGGACGAGCTGGCTGACGCGACCGAAACCCACTTGGTAAATCTGGCGACCACCGGCACCCTCGTGACCCGACGTGAAGAACGCTGGCGGGCGGAAGTCCGGTCCCACCTAGACCGACTACTGCTTGACTCTTCTCACCAACTCGTTGACGCCCTCATCCGGGGGAGTCTGCTGACTGGAGATGAATCCTCGGCCGGCAAGTCTCCGGCTGCCGTGGCCCGTGGGCTGGCTTTGTTGCTGGCCGAGCAGATGACTGAATATTTGGATGGTGTAGTGGAGGACGATCGTTAGGCTTCCGCATCGTGGTGGCTAACCCGCTCTCGCTTCCGGCGCGCCTGTGGAGGGACCACGGAACGACGCTCATCCGGTTCTCCCGGGTGTCCATGTTCAACGTGTTTATAGGCCAGTCCCTGCTGTTTCTGTTCCACAGCGTCATTGGCTGGCCAGGAGCATTTGCCAATATGGCTGCCGTGGCGGTAAGTAGTTGGCCGGCCTACTGGTTGAGTCGCCACTATGTCTGGGAGCAGGAGCAGGGGGGCCACACGGTTGGTGAGATCGCTCCGTTCTGGATGCTCTCGTTTGCTGGGCTGTTTCTTTCCACCGCAGTTGTTGGTGTTGTCGACTCCATATTTGGAGGAGCGTTGTCGGTGCAACTGGCAAACGCTGGAGCGTTCGCCGCCCTTTGGGTAGTGCGATATCTGGTCTTCCACCATGTGATCTGGGGTGGAAATGACAGTGACGCTGCCACCGGAGAACCTGAAGGAAGTTGAGTCAGTGGGAGCGACTTCAGGAGACCGCTTCGGTGAGGTGTTCAAACATGCGGTGGCGGCCCGTGGATTCATGCCCGACGAAGAAGGGCAAGCTCTTTTTCTGCACGCAAGACAATCCGGAGTAGATGGACCAGATGGCCCATGGCTTGAGGTAGGTAGTTACTGTGGAAAGTCTGCTTGTTACCTCGGGGCAGCAGCCGAGGATGCTGGACGCCAACTCTTCGCACTGGACCATCATCGGGGCTCAGAGGAGAATCAGGCTGGCTGGGAGTACCACGAGCCTGATCTCCTCGATCCAGCTATTGGGTGGATCGACACGCTGCCGGAGTTCCGACGCACGATCCACGCTGCCGGCCTGGAAGGCACCGTGGTGGCCTTAGTCGGTGATTCGTTGTCAGTGGCTGCCGTGTGGCGCACTCCACTGTCTCTGCTGTTCATTGATGGTGGCCATGGCTCGGAGCCCGCCCACGGGGATTATGAGGGGTGGGTACCACAGTTGGCTATCGGTGGTCTCCTCCTTATCCATGATGTTTTTCCCGATCCAGTGGATGGGGGTCGCCCTCCGTTCGAGATTTGGAGTCGCGCCGTTGATTCAGGGGTGTTCACCGAGATCGATGCTGTCGGTTCGCTCCGGGTCCTGAGGCGCACCCACGTGGGCATTTAAAACTGGACTATGCCTTACCCGTCAAGACGGTTCGGCGACTTAGTCGTTATCGGAGACCCGGGCCTCGGTGTCGGTGTTTCTGCTCGTTGCGTCTTTGACATCGATGATGTCAGGGAGGCTGGTGTGGTCGGAGAATACTCCCGATGCTGGACTGCAGGCCCCGAGGGCGTCAGCGGCCAGTATCACCGCGGCAGCGGTGTAGGTCGAGCATTCGTTACTTGGGAAGGTCACTAAGTCCGGGTACACGATGCCAGTCAGGTATCGGCCGCCGGCTTGGCGCATGGGTTGTGTCGCCCGGAACAGTTCCATGGCTGTGCTTTGGTCACCGGCCAGGATGTGCGCCAACGCACATTCGCTGGTCTCGGCTGCGGTTGCCCAGTCTTTGTCACTGACACAGCGCACACCGAGTGTTGCGCCGTCTGCGTCGGTAATTATGAAATCGTCGCTACGGGCGTTGAGGTGAGCCAGGGCTGTATCTCCGGTGATGGCCCCACCCAACACTGGGTAGTACCAGTCCATGGCCCAGCGGTCTTTGGGGGTGAATGCACCGTCGGGGCGGGTCCGCAGCACATGGGCTAGGTGGCCAAGTGACAATTCCCAGTCAGGACGTTCGTGGCCCATTTGTTCGGCGACGGCTATTGCGCACCGCAGGCTGTGGCAGATGCTCGATGAGCCGGTGAGTAGGGCAAACGACCAGGGGGTGCCGTCAGGGTGGCGAGCCCAGAGGATTTCCCCCTGAGGCGTTTGCAGCTCGAGTACGAAGTCTGTGGCCCGCTCCACGACTGGCCACATTGACTCGAGAAAACCCCGATCGCTGGTCAGAAGCCAGTGGTGCCAGACCCCAGTAGCCACGTAGGCAATTACATTGGCGTCAAACTTGGGATCCTCGACACCATCCGCCACGTAGAACTGGTGCCAAGCCCCGTTCTCGTGCTGGTTAGCTACTAGCCAATGGTAAGCGGCCTCAGCCTCGTCAAGGTGTCCAGTAACTGCTAACGCCATAGCGGCCTCAACGTGGTTCCACGGATCGGCGTGTCCGTCGGGAAACCATGGAATCATCCCGTCGGGTAGTTGCCATTCGGCAATGGTCCCAGCGGTGGCCACCAGCTGTTCGGCATCGAGGATGCCGGGGACTTCAGGCAGTGACATGGTCGTGCTCGCGGGTGCCAACTTCTTCGGGTGTGTTCCCTGCTAAGAGCCTGGGTAAACCTGTTACGACTGTTATGGGCCTACGCGCGTAGACCACGAGACTCTTGCCCAATATCGGAGCAAAGAGACGTTCAACCATCCGGGTGGTTCGCGGCGCTTTCACGATGTCCCAGGTGAGTAGCCGGTGGTACAACGAGACAACTCGGCTCTCCTCGATCGGACGGTTCGGCCCGACCGCGCACCGAAGCCACCAATAAGGGCTGTGCAATGCGTGAACTCGGTGCTCGTCGACCACTTCGAGACCGGCGGCGGCCATTCGACTCTGCAACTCACCATTTTTGTAGATTCGCACATGACCACCGGGCTGATTGGGGGCGTGATAGTCCTCCGACAGGGCCCAGCAGATCCGTTCCGGAAACCGGGCTGGAATGGTCACTGCTAATACGCCTCCGGGACGCAGGACTCGGACCAACTCTGCGAGAGCACCCTCGTCATCGTCGATGTGCTCCATAACTTCCGAGGCGATGATGCGATCGAAGGAGGCATCAGCGAATGGAAGCATTGTGGCGTCACCGTTGGCCGTCTCCAACACAACACCATTGGCAAGTTCACCTTCTGCCCGCATCAGATTACCTATTGACCGAACCTTCTGTAGCTCGTCAAGTCCAAGGTCACAGGCGATCACGTGGCCGCCACGGCGGAGCGCCTCGTACGCGTGGCGCCCAAAACCACAGCCCAGGTCCAGCACAGTCTCTCCTGTTGTCAGTCCTAGCCGTTCGTAGTCAGCGGTCAGCATCGTTCAGCCATTAGGTCGATCGGTTTCAGCCAGCAGGGCCCTGTACTGCTCGACGGTCCGGTGGGCTGTGTGTTGCCAACTCCATTGGTCGATTACCCGCTGACGTCCTGCTGCGCCTACTCTTGCTCGGGCTGTGGGGTCATCTAATGCGGTGCGGATCATCGAGGCGAGTGCGTCGGTGTCGGCGGGAGGCACTTGGAAACAGGTCTCGCCGTGGGTGCCGGTGACCTCGGGTAGGGCACCGCCTGTGGTCGCAACCAGAGGGACTCCGCAGGACATGGCTTCAATAGCTGGTAGTGAGAAGCCTTCATAGAGTGAGGGAACGCAGGCAAGTTCCGCCTCGCTGTAGAGCTCAACAATGCGCTCGTCGGGCACGCCATGTACCCAGGTAACGCAGTTAGTTAGTCCCAATTCAGAAAATACGTTGCTCGACGCGCTGTCGTGTTTTGGTTTACCGATGATGGTCAGTTCCACGTGTCGTTCGGTACGTAACTTAGCGATCGCCTCGAGTAGATACTTAAGGCCTTTCATGGCGACATCGGCGCTGGCAGTAGTCACAATTCGGCCTGGGACGCGTTCCACACCAGGTACCGGAAGGAACAGTTCGGGATCGACGCCAACGGGCACCACGTGGATGCGCCCCGGGTCGACTTTGTGGTCAGTGGCGATGTCGCTGGCTGATGATTGTGAGACTGTCATTACACGAGTCATCCGCTTGGCTACTCGGGTCTGCATCTTGGTGAAGGCGTACCAGCGACGCTTTCCAAACTCCTCCCACCGTGTTCGCGAGTGCTCGATTTCGAGGCGTCGGTCCACGGTGATGGGGTGGTGAATGGTGGATAGAACTGGCAAGTGCTCTCTCTGCTTCATCAACAGGAGGCCCCAACCAAGGCACTGGTTGTCGTGAACTAGGTCAAAGTCACCTTGACGACCTTTGAGGTATTCCCATGCCCGCATGGAGAAAGCCATGGGTTCAGAGAAGTTCCCGGTACTAAATGAAAGTGCCTCGGCAACATCCCACTTTGACTTCATCTCCCAGATCCGAGGTTTACGCATCGGGAAGTAATCGTTAAACAACTCGAGGCTTGGCAGTTTTGCCAAGCCAACCCGATCGTCGAGCACTGGGTAGGGAGGTCCAGCCAAGACCTCGACATGGTGGCCTAGGTCGACAAGGGCTTTAGTCAGGTGACGTGTGTAGACGCCCTGGCCACCGCAGTGGGGCTTGCCGCGATACGCCAAATAGGCGATACGCAGTTGGCCGTCGACCCTTTCGGGTCCATTGGGGGAACCAGACATCAGATAAGTCTGGCGGGACGCCCTAGTGAACCCTCACTTGGCCACCGGTGACCTATGTCGCCACCGTAGATTCCATGGCATGCGTGGACTGGTGCAGAGGGTCTCGAGAGCGTCTGTGGCGGCTGTTGGGGACTCTGGTGACGAACTGGTGGGGGCTATCGGTGGCGGTCTCTGTGTTTTCGTGGGGGTAACCCACGATGACGGTCCGGCTGAAGCCGACCGACTAGCTGAGAAGGTAGCTGGACTGCGAATCATGGGAAATGCTGACGGGGTCATGGATCTGTCGGTAGGCGACGTGGGAGGCGCTGTACTGGTAATTAGCCAGTTCACTCTCTACGGCGATACGTCCAGGGGTAGGCGTCCCACTTGGAGTGCCGCAGCGAAGTCCGACCACGCAGAGCCACTAGTCGAACGGGTAGTGGCGAGACTGAAGGAACGCGGCATAGAGGTAGCAGTCGGGGTATTTGGAGCGGACATGATGGTAGAGATCCTGAACGACGGACCAGCAACACTGATGTTGGAGACCTGAGATGGTCAGAGGACCAGGCGTCAGTGGTGACCGGTTCGGGTCGGCGGCCGACGATTACGCACTCCACCGGGCCGACTTTCCAGCAGCCGGGATCGACCGGTTGGTGACCTTGGGCGTCGGAACTCCCGGGCAGAGACTCTTGGACCTGGGTTGCGGTACCGGAACCCTTGCCAGGCAGTTCGCTGCGCGTGGTTGCACAGTCACCGGCGTTGACGTGGACAGCCGGATGCTCACAGCGGCCCGTGGCCTAGCTGCTGCTGAGGACTTGCAGATCGAGTGGCTGGAGTGCCCCGCAGAGCAAACAGAACTCGTATCGGCCTCGTACAACGTTGTCACCGCCGCCCAGTGCTGGCACTGGTTCGACGGCGAAGTGGCGGCCTCCGAAGTTCGACGTCTTCTGGTGACTGGTGGACGCGTGGCAGTTTGTGGTTTCGATTGGCTGCCTCTGCCGGACACGGTCTCTGGGATCACGGATGTACTTATCCAAGCCCACAACCCGTCATGGACTCTGGGAGGTATTAGGGATCCGAGCCCCGAGGCCGAACGTCAACTGGGCGGCGCAGGTCTCGAGGTGTTCGAGACCTTCAGCTTCGATGTGGACGTCCCCTACGCAGTGGATTCCTGGCGGCGACGGATTGGTGCCAGCGCGGGAATATTGGACCTCAGCGCCGAATCGGCAGCAGCCTTCGACCTCGAACTGGGAGAAGTGCTGGCTGAGCGCTTTCCGGGCGACTGCCTGGTGGCACCGCATAGGGTCTGGGGGTTAGTTGCCTCTAATTGAGCGTGAGAGTGTTCTTGGGGATTTACTGGTGATCCAGCAAGTAGCCCAAAGAAATAGTGCGATTACAACCATGGGCAGCGTGCCGATTCTCGTAGCCCAAGTCAGACCTGTTCGTCGTTCAACCCGTTGGTGAAGCACGGCCTGCTCGCTAATTGCTGTGCGTTGCAGTACCCGTCCCTGCGGATCGACAACTGCGCTAAATCCGGTTGGAGCCGCCTGGAGCACCCATCTCCCGTTCTCTAGCGCCCGCAACTGGCTAGACGCAATCTGCTGGGTCTGCACTTGAGTGAGCCAGTAACTGGCGCCGTTGGTGGGGTTCAAAATGAGCTCTCCACCGTTGAGTACGGCGTCCCGCGACCGGTGGTCAAAGAAAACCTCCCATGAGATAGTCACCCCCATGGTGCCTAGCGAGGTTTCCAGTACCGCAGGTCCGGTTCCCGGCAGTAAGTCCCGAGAAGGGAGCATGTCGGCAGCGATTAGCTCGACCACATTTCGAAGTGGAACAAACTCTCCGAATGGCACCGTCCGGACCTTGTCGTACTGGTCAGCGACCGTGCCGTCGGGTTCGATGGCCGTCTGGTAGTTACGGTTGGCCGTTGGATTATCCGCATCTTGGTGGAACCAGCCAGGCACTAGAACGGCATTCAAGCGGGCTGCTTCGGCGGCGAGGGCTTTGGTCGCATCGCCTTCATAGAGGCGGTCCTTAAGACGCCAGCCGGAGATCGGGGTTGGTACTGGGTTGACCACATTTTCGGGCCAGAGCACCAAGTCGACCGGCATAGTCACCTGTTGGTTTGCCTCTAGTTGATTAGCAAAGACCTTTGCGGCACCTGTGGGGGTTGCCCGAGTTCGTTGAGGGCCACCGCCCTGCACAATGGCTACCTCCAGTGTGCCTACCGGTTGACCGGTGGGTGCCACCGCAGCCAAGGTGGAGGCTAAGGCCAATGCAGTGACGATCAGAATAGTGGTGATGGCTGAAGCCCTGCCATCTTGACGTCCGTCACATATTGCTGAAATTCCTATACCGATGGCCACGGTCATCGCTACCAGTAGAAGTGGCCCAGCGACTCTGACTACGGGGGCTAGTGGGCCGCCAGCCTGTCCGAGGGCAATGGTTGCTAGTGGAGCTCCACCGAATGGCACACTCCACCTACCGAATTCGGCGAGAGTAATTGTGCCGACTAGGCCGAGTCGGCGCCATCGTCCGGGTGGGACGGCCGCGGCGGCTAATCCAATCCAAAGGGCGTGAAGTAACCCTGCAGCCACCCACCCTGGTGGGGTCAGGTCGAGCATCCAGATCGTGGACGGGAAGGCCCAGGCTGCACCGACTAAAAGACCGCGGCGAAATCGTGAAGCTGTGGGGCGATTGGCGATCAGACGGTCGAGCAGCGCTAGACCGAAGAAGGCGGCTGGCCACCAGCCCCACGGGGGTACTGCGGCAGCAATCAGTAGGCCAGCGGCTACCGCCCGGGCCGCTGGGGCCGAACTTCTTGGATTCAGTGGGCCACCACGGCCAGACGCTGGATGTCCGAGACGAGACCAACACCTCGAATTTCCAACGAATCGACTTCGTGAATTCTGATCCATGGTGGTAGGTCAGCCACGTCGCAGTTGGCAAGGATCTGCCCGGGTTCTGCTACTGCGCAGAGTTTGGCCGCAAGGTTCACTGGCTCACCGATGTAGTCGTCGCCCTCGAACAGCAATGCAGCGCCTGTAGCCAGCCCCACCCTTAGGTTGATTTCTGGCTCGTTAGCGAAGTGGTCGATCATGTGCCCGCCCCAGGCAATGGTGGGAGTGGGTTCGGTACCGACCAGCATCACGCCGTCCCCTAGCCACTTGGCTACCCGTACACCCCGCTTGGCTGCCACATCTCTGGAGACCGCTCGGAACTCGTCCAGCAACGTCACCGCAGCGTGTGGCCCATTCTCCCTGGTGTAGCGGGTGAAACCTGATAGATCAGCGAAGCAGAAGGTCCGCTCAACTGAAAGGTGAGCGGTATCAGGAAGTTCGTCGGGATGTTCGGTGCCGCTGCCGGGACGCGCTTCGGCCCATTCTCGGGCAGGGGTGGTCTCTGGTGCCATATCTCCATCGAACCACGCTAAGCACCGTGTTGGGTGGCGGATTACAGGAAAATTGGAAGAGATTGAAAAAAGTCTGAACGGTATGACCAGATAGGCGTTAGCCGGCAACCACTGCTGCAGCCTCGGTGCCAGATCGGACACACGCTGGAATCCCGACTCCGGAACGGAAAGTGCCGGTAGCCAGTAGGCCTGGGGCCTCCACAGCCAGCAGATTGTCGAGGTCTGTTATCTGATCGGCGTGACCTACCGGGAACTGCATCAGAGAGTCAGGGAACCTGCCTACTCGAATAGCGGTAGGAGGTGCTTCAACCCCAATAGTGGCGGCTAGATCAGCTCGAATTTGGGTTACCAGCCGTTTGTCAGACAGGTTGATAGCTCGCTCGTCATCGATCCGGCCACACGACACTCGTAGCAGAGTTCGATCTGGATGGTAGAGGTGGGCCCACTTGGAACTAGTGAATGAACAAGCGGTTATTAACAGTCCCTCAGCTCGCCCGACGAGGAAGCCACTCTGGTCGGTGGCCACTTCCAGATCGGAACGGTTGTAGGCCATCGTGGTAAGAACCACTGAGGCGTGGCGCCAACTTGCCATCAGGTCGCTGGCCTTCCTGCAATGGGGTTGCACCAGAGGGGCGCCCACATGGGCTGGAACGGTCAGGATCACAACATCGGCGCGTTCGACCCCGGTAGGGGTATGGACTAGCCAGCAAGGAAGGTTGTTGCTTCGGTGGCTTCGGGTCAGGCCGGTTACGGGTCGGTTGGTTTGGAGTCGGTCACCGAGAGCAGCTGCCAGCGCTTGCACCAGCTGTTCCATACCACCAACTGGAGTTTGAAAGACTGGTGCTGTCGGATCTGTCGCAGCCAGTGTCTGTCGCAGTCCCGCGAGTAGACCATCAGTGGAGCGGGCCGGGGCCAGCAACTGGGGCGCCATAGTGGCACAACTCAGGTCGTCGGCTCGCCCAGCGTTGATCCCACCCAGTAGTGGGTCAACGAAACTTTCAAACACTTTGTCACCCACGCATGCACGCACCACGGCACCCACACTGGCATCGGCATTGGGATCCAGCGGCCGGTCAGCAACACCGTTTCCAGATAGCCGAACTTGATCTTCTGGTGAGAGGAGCCCAGGCGGCACTGAGTTGGGATCCAATGGAATGCCTAGAACGTTGGGTGATGGGATAGGCCACAGTGCCCCATTCAGCCAAAGTGAGGCCTGACGGGCCGATGGTGACACCAACTTGTCACCGAGGCCCATTTCCACACAAAGGTCTCGGGCCCACGGCACTCGTGCCAGGAAAGCATCGGCAGAGGTGTCAATGGCCAACCCGGATAGTGCCGGATCGTTTAGAGACCCGGTTTGTAGATAGCCACCCGGCCGAACTGCGGCCTCCAATACTGTGACGTCAATTCCAGGGTGGTCGGCGGCAATGCGGTATCCAGTAGTCAGGCCAGTGACGCCACCACCGACTACGACAACCTTGCGGCCCGCAGTGACCGGCAGAGACAAAGGTCAGATCCCAATCGGGTAGGCGTGGACCTGAGCGACGATCTGCTCTAAGACCGCTGGGTCAGTCTCGGGAAGTACTCCGTGGCCCAAGTTGAACACGTGACCCAGGTGTCCACCGTTGCGGTCTAGTACGTCAGCCACCTCGGCCTCGACGACCTTGCTAGGACCGAGGCACACCGCCGGGTCAAGGTTGCCCTGGAGGATGGTGTTGGGTCCAAGTCGTCGACGAGCTTCATCTAGGGGTATTCGCCAGTCAACTCCAACTACATCGGCGCCTGCTACGGCCATCAGGGGGAGGATTTCCCCGGTGCCCACGCCGAAGTGGATCCGGGGTACGCCAGTGTCAGCCACCTCCTCGAATACCCGCCGGCTATGGGGTAGTACGTAGCGTTCATAGGTCGGTGGACTGAGTGCTCCGGCCCAACTATCGAAGAGTTGGACAGCTGAGACTCCGGCAGCGATTTGGGACCGTAGAGAGGTGATTGCCATATTGGTTAGGCGATCCATAAGGTCGTTCCACAGGATGGGGTCACCCAGCATGAGGGCCTTGGTCTTTCCGTAGGTGCGGGAGGGGGCACCTTCGATGAGGTAGGAAGCGACAGTGAACGGCGCTCCAGCAAAGCCGATAACTGGAACGTCAGCCTCTGTTGTCACTCTCTGGATGGTTTCGATCACGTACGGAGTGTCGATCTCAGGCTCTAGCGGACGGAGACGCTGCAGGTCAGCGGCCCGCTCGAAAGGTTGGTCGACCACCGGGCCCACCCCGGGCTTTACATCTACACCGAAGCCCACGGCGTGGGCAGGAACCACTATGTCGGAATAAAGTATTGCCGCATCGACGCCATAGCGGCGGACGGGTTGGAGAGTGATATCGGCGGACAGTTCTGGGTCGGAGATGGCTTCAAGGATGCTTCCCGACCCTCGGAGAGCTCGATACTCGGGTAAAGATCTCCCTGCCTGACGCATGAACCAGACGGGGGTGCGGTCATGGGGCTCAGCCCGACACGCAGCCAGAAAGGCGCCCTTGTTTGGAGGGGATTCGGCCACGAGACGACGCTACCGGCCTGATTCAGAGGTGCTGCTGAGGAGTTGCCGTGCCCGGCTGGCCTCAGGTAACGCCAAGCGGGCCAACGCTGAGATACGGGCTCCCTCGCATATCTCTGGCAGGTCGGCATCGTTGCGGTCCGAACCTATGCGTTCGGCTAGTTCTTCAGTTGTAGGTTGCAAGACGAGAACAGCAGACCCTTTTCGTTGAATGGCCTGCACTTCTCGTCGAAGGGTCCGTCCGTGCCACGCACGGGCCAGTGTGCCGAGGTCGGCGGTGGAGCCGACTGATCCTCCTACGGTCTTGGATGATGAAATCACGACTACGTCTAGTCCGAGAGCGGCTACGAGGTCGGCGTTGGTTGTGGAGTGCACGCCACCGTCCACCAGGCTTTGACCGTCGATATCAACTGGTCGAAACCATCCCGGAACAGCAGTCGATGCTTGCACCGCCGGCCCGATAGTCGCGTTCACATCGTCGCGGCCGAGCACCACCCGTTTGCCGGAATTGAGGTCCACGGTGCAAAGCCAGGTCGGCAGTTCCGGCCATGATCCGGGATGGATTTCAGCATTCCGGGTGCCGAGCGAGGAACCGTCTCGGGTGCCTCTCGGTAATAGTCCGGCAAGAACCACGACAGGCCGAGGTCGTGTCGTCGAGCACATTTCTCGTAACACCAACAGCGGGCTAGCCGGTCGACGGGATGCTTGGCTATCTGGGAGTTCGTTCAAACTCAGGGGGGTGGTGGCCCGATCCACAATGGCCTTGCCATTGTCAGACAGTGGCGTACCGGCGTAGTAGGCGTGCAGGTCAGCCGCTGAGAGGCCTGCCCTCAGGCTGACTGCCGTGATGGCGCCTGCGGAGGTTCCAACCACTACGTCTGCACTACGCGGGTCCCATCCGGTAACTTCCGCCAGTGCAGCGAGTACGCCCGCGTGCTGGGCTGCTGCGTGAAGGCCGCCGGAACCTAGGACGAGTCCCACGCTGGTCATTGTGCGTTGCCGTTCATTAGGCCATCGTTGCACGAAGATCAGACTTTTACGCCACCTGAGAATTTGTGGAAGCACCAATTCCGGTCCTATTGAGATACCGAGGTCA
>CAWVUB010000053.1:0-15134 GCA_963933065.1 uncultured Acidimicrobiaceae bacterium
TTCGTAGCCGGCATCCCCGAGTTGAAGACCAACCACGTGCTTCTCAAGAACTACTCGGTGGTCGGGGTGCATTGGGGGGCCTCGCTGGTCCGCGATCCGGGGTCGCTGGCCCGCCAGATGGAATCGGTATTCTCCTTGGTGGCAGAGGGTTCTGTGGATCCGCTGCTGCATCCTCCGTACGCCTTTGGGGATGCGCCGCGGGCCCTCCAGGACATAGCTGACCGGCAGGTGGTGGGCAAGGTAGTGACTGATCTGGTGGCCTGAACTGGCGGAATTGTTTTACTGGTGGGGTCAATGTTGACAACTACGAAGGGCACCACCTCCGACGGTGAGTTGGCCTAACTTTAATCTCAATTTATGTAATAATTTGCATAAACATGAGGCATTAGTATGCAGTATCAGGCATAATTGACGTATGTACAAGATCGCCATTGTTGGGGCCTCTGGATTTACGGGTGCTGAACTTCTCCGGCTGTGTGCCGGTCATCCCGACTTCGAGGTGGTGATCGCTACCGGCGAGACTCAGGCCGGCACGGCAGTGGCCGACCTGTACCCGAGCCTTGCAGCCCACTATCCGGAGTTGACTTACTCACTGGTGGACCAAGCAGCCGTCGACGGATGCGATATCGCCTTCCTAGGCCTACCCCACGGGGCATCACAGGCCCTAGTACCCGCACTCCTCAGCCGAGTTGGCCATGTGGTAGATCTGGCCGCCGACTTCCGGCTCCGGGACGCCACCCTCTACCCAACCTGGTACGGGGAGGACCACCAGATACCTACTCTCTTACGCGAAGCCGTCTACGGACTCCCTGAACTTTTTCGAACCGAACTGCCAGGGGCTCGGCTAATAGCTGTCGCTGGTTGCTACCCGACGGCCGCATCGTTGGCGTTGGCACCGTTCGTGCAGGCCGGCGCGATCGAGACGTCTGGGATTATCGTGGACGCGGCCAGCGGTGTGTCCGGCGCCGGGCGGCCGCCGAAGCCGAACACCACGTTTTGTGCCGTGGACGAGGACTACACGGCCTACGGGCTTACTGATCACCGACACACGCCTGAGATCGAACAGTCGATAGCGACGTCGGCCGACGGATCGACGGTGTCGGGTGTGAGCGTTTTATTCACCCCCCACCTAGCTCCGATGAACAGGGGCATTCTGGCAACCTGCTATGCCCGACCAATAGGTGGTGATCTTGAAACCGAAGGTGCCATGGCGATCCTGGCGGACTCCTATGCTGACGAACCGTTCGTCGTGGTTGACGAACGGTCACCTTCCACGAAGGCGACCCTGGGCTCCAACGCCGCTCACCTCACAGCACGGGTAGACCCACGGACCGGCCTGCTTATAGTCATTTGTGCCATCGACAACCTGGTGAAGGGAGCCTCCGGACAGGCAGTTCAGTGTGCCAACGCCGTCCTAGGTCTCGACGAGACCACCGGTCTCAGCACTATGGGGATCTACCCGTGAGTGTCACGAAGGTACCCGGCTTCGTTGCCGCTGGCATGGCCTGTGGAATCAAGGCCTCTGGCGCTGACGACATCGCCATGGTCGCCACGGCCGACGGCTCGCCCGTCACAGCGGCTGGCGTGTTTACCTCCAACCGGATGACAGCACCCCCAGTGCTCGTAACCCGGGAACATTTAGTGGCTACGGGCGGCCAGGCCGCAGCAGTTGTCCTCAACAGCGGTAATGCCAACGCCGCAACCGGTGCAGTCGGAAGAGCCGATGCTGAGGCAATGTGTGCTCTCACCGCCAACGCCGTGGGCTGCAAGCCGGACGAGGTGCTGGTCTGCTCTACAGGCCTCATCGGCTTCGAACTACCTATGGACAGAATTACCTCGGCCATCCCAACGGTCGCCGCTGCCCTCACCGATGACGGTGGCCCAGCTGCCGCTCGAGCGATCATGACCACCGACACGGTGCCGAGGATGACAGTGTTAACCGGTACGGCGCTGGATGGTGGCACGTTCACTATCGGTGGGGTTGCCAAGGGTGCAGCGATGCTAGAGCCAAACATGGCCACGATGCTGGCTGTGCTGACCACGGATGCTCTCCTGGATGCGACGACCGCCACCGACCTTCTGCAGTCGGCGGTGGGGGTGTCGTTCAACTGTCTCACTGTGGACGGTGCCGAGTCGACGAATGACACCGTTCTACTCCTGGCCTCCGGAACCGCCGGACCCGTCGCTACCGACGAGATAGGTGCAGCGTTGTCGGATGCTTGCAGGGACCTCACCGTCCAGATGGCCAACGACGCCGAGGGCTCCACCAAGACGGTGTTCCTGACTGTCACTGGCGCCGCTGACGATACTGAGGCAGCCAAGGGGGCCAGGGATACGGCCAATTGCCAACTAGTTAAATGCTCCTGGTATGGCGAGGATCCCTACTGGGGCCGGATAGCTGCCGAGATGGGGGCGGCCGGTATTGCCTTCGATCCAGCCACCATCACTATTTCGTACGGCGGTCAGGTGGTTTACGCCGCCGAACAGGTCCAGCCGGTCGACGAGATGACTCTGGCCGCCCACATGGCGGGCCGGAGGATCGACCTAGAGGTGGATCTAGGACAGGGTGATGGCTCGGCGTGGATAGTCACAACGGATCTCAGTCATGCTTACATCGATGAGAACATGCGGACCTCTTAGGGCCGTGGAGGACGACATGGACCAGTCCAATTCCCGCGATACAGGACCTCTCTCGGGGTTCTCGCCCGAACGGCGTGCGTCCGTGCTGATTGAAACCCTGCCGTACATACAGCGGTTTGCCGGCTCGGTCATCGTGGTCAAGTTTGGCGGAAGCGCCATGGTCAACGAGGCGCTGGCCGCCCAGTTCGCCGAGGACGTTGTCCTTATGCACTCTGTGGGCATCAGGCCAGTTGTGGTTCACGGAGGCGGCCCTCAGATTGGAGCGCTCATGGACCGGTTAGGCATCGTGTCGGAGTTCCGGGACGGTCTGAGGGTCACTGACGCTGAGACCCTTGAGGTGGCTCGGATGGTTCTCGTGGGCAAGGTAAACCGGGAGATTGTCTCCAGCATCAATCGACACGGGTCGATGGCCGTGGGGCTGTCGGGCGAGGACGCTGGGTTAATCCGGGCTACGGCGCGCAATGTCGAACTGGGGTTCGTGGGCGACGTGGAGTCAGTTAACCCGGCAATCATCGAAAGACTTCTTGTCGAGGATCTCATTCCGGTGATCTCGACCATCGGAAGTGATCTCAATGGCCAGGCCTACAACATCAACGCAGACACCGTGGCTGCAGCGGTGGCAGGCGCGCTGAGTGCGGAACGCATCCTCTACCTAACAGACGTTGAGGGTCTGCTGGCCGACGTCGACGATCCTTCCTCGAGAATCTCCAGAGTTGATGTGTCAGAGCTGGCAGTCCTGCTGGCTGACGGCACGGTCAGTGGTGGCATGATCCCCAAGGCGCAAGCCTGCCTGGATGCCTTAGCGGCGGGTGTGGGTTCAGCCCACATGGTCGACGGGCGAATCCCACATGTGGTGCTACTCGAACTCTTCACTGACATGGGCATCGGCACCATGGTGCTAGCCGATGGCCAGGAGATGGTGGACTCGTGAACAATTCGTCGATCCAGCAATGGACTAACCGGCTTATGGGCAATTATGGGGTCCCCCCAGTCACCTTCGTGCGTGGTTCAGGTACCGAACTATTCGACGATGCCGGAAACCGGTATCTCGACTTCCTGTGTGGGCTTGCAGTGACTGGTCTGGGGCATGCCCATCCCCGGGTGGCCACAGCGCTGGCTGAACAAGCGTCAACCCTGCTACACGTGTCGAACCTCTTCGTGACCGAGCCCCAGTTGGAGGTGGCCGAAAGGCTTGACCGGTTGATCCGGTCTGGTTTGGGTCCCGATCCAAGCATCGGTCCAGGCAGGATTCTCTTCCAGAACTCTGGCGCCGAAGCCAACGAGGCTGCCTTAAAATTGGCTCGCAAATTCCACGGTCGGGGCCGCCACGTCGTGGTCAGCGCTTTCCGGTCGTTCCACGGCCGGACCATGGCCACCCTGGCTGCTACTGGCCAACCCGAGAAGCACGAGCCATTTCAGCCGCTCCCTGAGGGGTTTCGGCACGCCGCTTGGAATGACCTAGCGGCGGTAGAGGCTGCCCTGGCACCGGAGGTTGGTGCCATCCTTCTGGAATCACTACAGGGTGAGGGTGGGGTCAACCCGGCCGACGCGACCTTCTTGCAGGGTGTTCGGCGGTTGTGCGACGAACGGGGGATGGTGTTGATCATCGACGAGGTCCAGACGGGCCTAGGTCGGACAGGGGCATGGTTCGGCTTCCAGCACGCCGGCATTGTTCCCGACGTGGTCACCATGGCCAAGGGCCTGGGCAACGGGGTGCCTATCGGTGCTGTATGGGCCGTTGCCGAAGTGGCGGCCGCCTTCGGTCCAGGGGACCACGGCTCCACGTTCGGAGGTCAGCCCTTAGCTACTGCTGGTGCGCGCGAGGTCCTTCGGATCATGGAAGAGATCGACGCCCCTCGGTTGGCCCGGGAACGGGGATCCGAGTTGAAGACGTTATTAGAGGCGCTTCCCGGTGTGGCGTCAGTTAGGGGGCTCGGACTGTTGCTAGGGGCCGAACTGGAACCTAAGGCGCTCGCTGGTCGGACGGCCGGCGAGGTAGCCCGAGCATGTTTGGACGCTGGTCTGGTCGTCAACGGGGTGACCCCGACGGCTCTTCGACTCGCGCCGCCGATGACTATCTCGACCGAAGAGCTGGTCGAGGGTGTGGGGATCTTGGCCGGTGTGCTGGCCAGCAACACGGAAGAGACTGGCTGATGAGACACCTGCTCGAGATCGACGACCTGAGCGTGGACGAACTGCACCGGGTTCTGGCCTTGGCCACCGATCCAGCTCCGCCCCAGGTGCTGGCTAAGAGGGGTATGGCGCTGGTATTTGAGAAGCCGTCAGTCCGAACCCGCAACTCAATGGAGATGGCTGTCTTCCAGTTGGGTGGCCACCCCATTTACATTCAGGCGGCTGAGGTGGGCATGGATGCTCGTGAGTCGGTTGAGGACGTCACCCGGACGTTGGCGTCCTACCACGCGTGTATCGGAGCCCGTGTATTTTCCCATACGACTGTGGAACGGATGGCCGCCCAGAATCTCGTTCCGGTGGTCAACATGTTGTCCGACGTCGCCCACCCGATGCAGGCTCTAGCTGACGTCCTAACCCTAAGTAATGAGCTAGCTGACGGGACTCCTGAGGCGCTTGCAGGGCGCTCGGTGGCTTATGTGGGTGACGGGAACAACGTTTTTCGGTCATTAGCTCTGGCCTGCGGGATGTTGGGTGTCGAGGTTCGGTTTGCCGGTCCTCCTGGTTACCGGCTGCCCGAGACAGACAGCGACCGCCTATCCGCCGCCGGGGTCAACTTCACAGAGACTGACCGCGCTATCGAAGCGGTGACAGGTGCTGACGCCGTCTACACAGATGTGTGGACCTCGATGGGTCAGGAGGACGAGTCAGCTCAACGGTTTATCGATTTTGAAGGTTTTCGGGTCGACGAGGTACTTATGGAAGCTGCAGGTCCAGAGGCGCTCTTCTTGCACTGCCTACCCGCCCACCGGGGTGAGGAAGTCACCGACGGAGTAATGGATGGCCCAGCGAGTCGCGTCTGGCCTCAGGCCGTCAACCGGATGCACGCTGCTAGGGGGCTATTGGCTTATCTGCTTGGTGACTGCAAGGAGGTCTTGTGAGTAAGCATCAACGACAGCATCGGATAATCAGGCTGCTTGCCGATCACGCGGTCATTAGTCAAGAACACTTGGTGGGGCTGCTGGCTGAGGAGGGCGTTGTCTCGACTCAAGCCACCGTTTCACGTGACCTTGATGACCTCGGTGCCATAAAGGTTCGTGTACCCGGTGGAGAAAGTGTCTATGCCATCCCCGAGTATCCGATCGAACGAGTGGTTCCAGATGACCAACTTCGACGAGTGCTTGGTGAATGGGTGGTCGATGTAGCGTCGTCGCTCAACCTTGTGGTGCTGCGTACCCCACCAGGATCAGCCCATGTGGTCGCTTCGGCACTAGACAGAGCTGGACTCGAAGGATCCATCGGCACGGTGGCTGGTGATGACACGCTGATGGTGGTAGCCGCTGATGGAATCGCTGGGGCCGACTTGGCCGATCGACTACGAGGGCTTGCCGGCTTATAGGTCGGGATTCGGTCAACTAGCAGTCAAAAGAATGCACACAAATCGAGAGATGGAAGTGAGATAGGAACGTGGGAAGCAAACGGACCGGCGTCAATAAGGTCGTTCTTGCCTATTCAGGGGGCTTAGACACCTCAATTATTCTCCGGTGGCTGGAGGAGGAGTACGGCTGCGAGGTCGTGACCTTCACCGCCGACTTGGGTCAAGGGGAGGAGCTTGAACCGGCCCGGATCAAAGCTGAAGCCATGGGAGTGTCTGAGATCTACATTGAGGATCTCCGCGAGGAATTTGTTCGTGACTTCGTATATCCGATGTTCAGGGCCAACGCCCTTTATGAGGGTGAGTACTTGCTCGGAACCTCTATCGCTCGGCCACTCATTGCCAAGCGTTTAGTTGAGATTGCAGATGCCACCGGGGCTGACGCCATCAGCCACGGTGCCACCGGGAAGGGCAACGACCAGGTGCGGTTCGAGTTGGGCGCCTATGCCCTGCGGCCTGATATTCAGATCATTGCCCCATGGCGGGAATGGGAACTTGGATCACGGCAGAGCTTGCTCAACTACGCGGAAAAGCACGACATTCCAGTTGAGATGAAGAGAGGGACCAAGTCGCCGTTCTCCATGGATGCGAACCTGTTGCATATTTCCTATGAGGGTGGTCCACTCGAGGACCCCTGGAACGAACCAAGCAGCGAGATGTGGCGGTGGACGGTCAGTCCTGAGATGGCACCCAACGAAGCCACTTATCTTGAGCTCACCTATGAGCGGGGTGACGTTGTGGCCCTAGATGGAAAGCCAATGACTCCAGCCACGATTTTGGCTAAATTGAACCTCATCGGTGGTGCTAACGGTATTGGCCGGACTGACATTGTCGAGAATCGGTTCGTGGGAATGAAGTCTCGGGGCGCTTACGAGACGCCGGGTGGCACAATCTTACTTAAGGCCCACCGGGCTATCGAGTCGATCACTCTGGATCGGGGTATGGCGCACCTCAAGGACGAACTAATGCCTCGATACGCCGAATTGGTCTACAACGGCTTCTGGTTTAGTCCTGAGCGGGAGATGCTGCAGGTGGCTATGAATCACAGTCAAGCCTTCGTGAACGGCCGTGTCCGATTACGGCTCTACAAGGGCAACGTTGACGTGGTGGGCCGTGAATCGGCCGACACCTTGTTCGACGAAGCAATCGCCACTTTCGAAGAAGATGAAGGTGCATATGATCAGGCCGATGCCGAGGGTTTCATTAAATTGAACGCCCTCCGGTTACGGACAGCGGCCCGGCGGGCCGCTCGGTCGGGGAGTTGACGGAGATGGTGACACTTTGGCATGGCCGTTTCGAGGGTGGTCCCGCTGAGGCCTTACAGGCTCTGAACGACAGTTTGCCCTTTGATCGGAGAATGTTCCGGGAGGATCTGGCAGGCTCACGAGCCCACCTACGGATGCTTGCCCGGGTGGGATTGGTATCTGACGACGACGCAGGGGCGGTACTCAACGCCCTAGACGTCGCTGAGGGTGAATTTATTGATGGAACTTTCTCGTTCGCCGAAGGCGATGAGGACATCCACACGGCCATCGAACGTCGGGTGACTGAGTTGACTGGCGACGCTGGAGCCAGATTGCACACCGGACGGAGCCGCAATGACCAAGTGGCTACTGACTTGCGACTTTGGACTATCAGGGAGTTGACCGAGTTGGCGTCTCTAGTTTTGGATTTCCAAAACACACTGGCAACACGGGCCGATGAAGCCGACGACGCATACCTCCCCGGCTACACCCACCTTCAGCAGGCCCAGCCGGTGTTGCTGGCTCACCACTTGTTGGCCCACGGCTGGGCGCTGTCGCGAGACGTGGACCGACTGCTAGACGCGCGGAGCCGTACTGATGTCTCACCTCTTGGGGCTGGGGCGCTCGCAGGGTCTTCGCTTCCGCTGGATCCAGACGGAACCGCTTCCGATCTTGGATTCAGCAGTCGATTCGAGAACTCGCTAGATGCTGTTTCAGATCGAGATTTTGTAGCCGAGGCACTGTTCGCTCTAGCCCTGCTAGGTGTCCATCTGTCGCGAATCGGGGAGGAATTGATCCTGTGGTCAACAGAGGAATTCGGATTCATCAACCTAGATGACCGTTTCTCGACTGGTTCATCGATGCTGCCCCAGAAGAAAAATCCCGATATCGCTGAACTGGCCCGAGGTAAGGCTGGAAGGCTTATTGGCCACCTAACCGGGCTGCTGACTACCCTCAAAGGCTTACCGTTGGCCTACAACAAAGATCTTCAAGAGGATAAGGAGCCTTTGTTTGACGCATGTGACACGGTCCGACTCACTTTGGTCGCTCTTGATGGTTTGGTCGATTCAATGGGGGTGAATGTTGATCGGATGGCAGAGGCCGCAGACGGCCCGTACGTTGCAGCGGTAGACCTGGCTGAGTATCTGGTGGTAGGCGGAATGCCGTTTCGGGAAGCTCACGCAGTGATAGGAGCACTTGTTCGGGAAGCGCTGGCTGGCGAGGACTCTTTGGCGAATCTGGTCACTGCTGATGGACGGCTAGGACCGGAGGCCGCCGCATTACTATTACCAGGAGTGGCGGTGCATCGACGGACAACCCCAGGTGGAGCCGGACCAGAACCGGTAGCCATTCAGAAGTCTCGTTTTTGGAATTCATTAGAAGCCCAAAGAGCCCGAGTCGGAAACTGACTGGAAGCACCATGTCTTACGCGCAGGACATCCGGATCCGCTACGGCGAGGTCGATGCCCAGGGGGTGGTGTTTAACGCCCACTACTTGGCTTATCTGGATGATGTGACTGATACGTGGCTGCGGAAGCTTGGTAGTGCATTCAAAGAGACCGGGTGGGAGGTCATGTTGCGGAGGGCTGATCTGACCTGGCACGGTTCGGCTGGGGTCCACGATGTCCTGAGAGTGGATGCCGAGGTAGTGCGCTGGGGGACAACGTCGTTTGATGTGGCCTTCGAGGCACGAGTCGATAACCGGCTGGTATTGACGGCCACTGTTTTCTACGTGGGAGTCTCTGCCGTCGACCATGCCCCAACTCCACCCCCGTCGGCCGTTCGGGCCCATCTCACGCGGTGATCCAGCAAATCGGATTGAGTGCATCAGATCTGGCTAACCGAGTGGTACATGACCCGCGGCCTTATGTCGTGTCCGGACCCCCGGGCCCTGAGCAGAAACAGATTCTGGCTCTCATAGACACTTACAGGGGTGAGAACCCGGGGTTGCTTGAGCGAACGTGCCGTCCAGGGCATTTAACTGCTTCGGCCTTAGTCGTCGACCCCTCAAACTTTCAGATTTTACTGTTGTTCCATTCGAAGTTACAGCGCTGGCTTCAGCCGGGCGGACACGCTGATGGTGACGCTGACCTAGCCCGGGTTGCCCTGAGGGAAGCCACCGAGGAAACAGGTATCGCTGGATTGCGGGTAGTCGAACCGCCTGTCGACCTTGACGTTCACGTTGTCAATCCGCCAGCCGAGGACGTCCACGAGCACCACGATGTTCGGTATCTGGTGGTGGCGCCGCCAGAATCAGTACCTTTTGGAAATCACGAATCGGAGGAACTCCTTTGGGTCGGCAAGACTGACCTCCCTTCGATGGGAGCTGATGTTGGTCTAATCCGCCTTGCTGAGCGTGCTTTGACTCGCCTAGAAGAGTTGACTGGTTGAATGCCGGTCTGTTTTGGAGGCCTGGACTTACATGTCACCAGGATCGAGGCAGGCCTCGAAGTCGTTCACTCGTGCAAAGCCGTTCATGCGCTCGAGGAAACTGCCTGAACCGCTCGGTAGAGCGGTAAGCAGCGGTTTTACGTCGCCGTCAGAGCGGAGACGGTTGGCATGGGTGAGGCGGTCTGCCAAGTAGATCTCCCAGTCTGCTATCCAAAATGCGACCAGTGATCGATCGTGGTCAGTTCCGCCGGGGATCATGGCCAGATCGTTTACGAGGTCGCGGATTATCACTGTGGCCTCGTCCAGATCTGTGGCCCTCTCAGCAGGAGACTCGGCCTGTCGAGCAGTAGGGAGCAGTGCTATGTCGGCTCGGGCGGCTAGGCAACGAACTTGAGCGGCTTCTGGCCACGATCGATCTTCCATGCGGTCTGGATTACCCGCGGGGGCAAGAAAGAAGGCGTAGATCCACAGCACACCCATGGCCACTACGAGAAGAGTCAGAAAAACTCGGAGAGCCATGGCGCCGTAGCTCAACTTTTCGGCCTTCCGATCCGACTTCGCTTGCTCGGTCATGGTGTCACCCGAAGAGTGAGTACTGCACCAGGATTTACTATTTCGCCGGGTTTGGGACCCTGGGACCAAATCAGACCAGACTCCCACTCGGGTTGGTCTGGGTCGGCCACTAGAACGACAGCGAAGCCGAGACCCAACGCTTCGAGTACTGGTCGGGCTTCGAGTAGCAGCTTGTATGTCACGTCCGGGACGTCTACACCCCCGATCACCGGTGGTTCAACGGCCACCTCGACGAGCATTGTCCCACCCTCTTTGATAGTTGACCCAATTGCTGGTTCTTGGCTGATGATTGTCCCCGCTTCAGTGCCTGAGACCTCAACTTGGCGAACTTCGGCAATCCACACACCGTGGTTGGCTTCGGCCAGAATTGAACGGGCGTTGTTCAGGGTCAGTCCTGTCACTTCGGGTGTTGCTACGTGGCCTAAGGGGATGGTGGTCGTCGGAATGACGTCGTCTACTGGTTCTTCGGGCACCAACGGACTAGGGGCAATGAAAGTGGTATTCGCTGGGGGAAGTCCGGGAAATGCCTCCGGAGACAGGCCTAAGTGAGCGGCTTCCATGACGTCTTTCCAGATCATGGCTGGGTAGGTGCCTCCGTAGACCTTGCGATCGGTAGTCGGCGGAATCATGGGGATCTGGGCCTCAGGAAAACCCACCCAAACTGTTGCGGTGTGCTGGGGTGTGTACCCGGCGAAGACGGCATCTGCGTAGTTCTGAGTGGTGCCAGTCTTACCGGCGGCAGGGCGTTCTTCCAGTTGGGCCCGCCAGCCGGTTCCCTGGTCGATTGTGCCCTCGAGTATCCACGTCAACTGGTCGGCCAGACGGGCATCGATAACCCGGTCCTGAGTGCGGTTCCAAGACCAGAGTGTGGTGCCATCTGATCTTGTCACTCGGGTGACGTAACTGGGGGTGATGGAGACCCCTCTATTAGCGATGGTGTGGTAGGCGGTGGCCATGTCAAGCATGGTCGTGTTGGAGGTGCCGAGCACGTTGGAGTTCACATTTTGGATAGGGGACCGGATGCCAAGACGACGGGCCATGTTTACCGTCCGTTGGGAGCCCATTTCCATACTTAGTTGGGCGAATACCGTGTTAAGGGAACTCCGGGTGGCTCGGATAAGGGTTACCTCCTCGGCGTCAGGTGGGGGAACGAGCGGTTGGTCATCTGGCGGATTCCAGGACCATGTAGGGATTGCTTCGAGTAGGTCAACTCGGTCAGCGAAAAGTCGCTCGCGATCAAAGTCCCAGCGACGGTTAGCCACCCATTGAGTGAGGTCAACTGCTTGGTACGTAACCTCGGTCTCCTCGTTGCGCTCTTTTTCAACCCGGATTGTCTCTGAGTGATCGACCGGCACATCGGTATGGTCTTCACGCATCCAAAACTGAAGGAGAGCTTGGAGGCCGTGTTCGAAGCGGGCTTCGGTGGCATCGTGCCCGCTGACACCGCCAGTAACCCGCCAGACTTTATTTTTTTCATCGGCACCGGGGATTTCAAACTCCAGAACGTTGGGCGCTGGGTAGGTAGCCGTGGCCTGCCACCCGGCCTCCAACGCCGCTGCTAGAGCGATGGGTTTCATCGAAGAACCGACCTGACGGCCAGATCCGACGGCCAGATTCACCTTGGCATCGGTGTCGCTGGCGAAGAAATCACGGCCACCGACCATGGCCAGTACTTGTCCGGTTCCGGTCTCTAGGACCACCACTGCGGCATCAGGATGTCCCTGACCAGCAGGTATGTGCGACTCGACAGCGTCTTCGGCCGCCCGCTGGAGGTCAAGGTCGACCGTGGTCTCGATACGGAGGCCTCCCTCGAACAATAGACGCTCGCGGACACCACGGCTTGGCCCAAAAGCGGGGTTGTCGAGGAACCATCTCCGAACCTCCTCAACAAAATGTCCTGCGGGGTAGCGGGTCTCGAGACGCGCGGAGTACTCCTCAAGACGAGGTGGGCTAGCCAACGCTGCGCCATGTTGCTCACTGTTTATGAAATCGTTGTCCAGCATTCGATCAAGAACCAGATGACTGCGTCGCAGACTCTTGGAATAGTTGAGGTATGGGTTGTAACGCCCTGGGAGTTGGATAATTCCGGCGATCATTGCCGCTTCAGCCAAGTTCACCTGATCGATGTCCTTATTGAAGTAGCTCTGAGCCGCAGCCTTAACGCCGTAGGCCCCATGCCCGAGGTACACAGTGTTTAGGTACTGCAGGAGAATGAAGTTCTTGCTGTACTCGTCTTCCAGTCGAGTTGCGTACCAGACCTCTTCAAGTTTCCTGCTGGCTGTCTTCTCGGCGTTGCGGATGATGGCCAACTTCACATATTGCTGGGTGATAGTCGACCCACCTTGGCTGATGCCACCAGCTTCCAGGTTGGTTCGAGCAGCGCGGATGATGGCCTTGAGATCAATGCCGTCGTGAACATAAAATCGTTCGTCCTCGATTGCGATGACGGCATCTCGGACCATTTTGGGAATCTCAAACAGAGTACGAGCGCTAGTTCGATTCTCTGGCGCCACGAGGGTAGTGATGTGGCGACCATCGCGAGCCACCACTATTGAAGATTCAGCCTGTTCCGGGATGGAGATCTCAAACTCTCGGGTTTCGTAGCGGTAGCACGAAGTGGCGGTCGTGGTTAGTGCCAGAGCGACGCCAAGTAGGCGGAGTCCGGTGGGCGACGACATAGGTCCAGTCTGGCCCGGCGGGCGGTCGGTGGGGCGGCAGGTCGCCAGAGGTCACATCAGTCAGGCCGACTGGAGAGTGCCCAGATCAAGTAGAACCAAATAGACCTGCAGTTGGTGGGCTTGAGGCTCCATACTGGTGGCTATGAGTTCCGCGATCCTTGATGACCTGACGGCACGTGGTCTAGTGCAGGACAGTACCGACCTTGATGATCTGCGCCGTCGTATGGATGAGGGTCCGGTCGGGATCTACTGCGGGTTCGATCCGACCGCAGACAGTCTCCACATTGGCCATCTGGTGCCGCTGTTGCTGCTGAGACGGTTTCAAGATGCGGGTCACCGGGCTATCGCTTTAGCAGGCGGGGCTACCGGCATGGTGGGTGATCCCAGCGGCCGGTCTGCAGAACGCAACCTTCTCGAGGGCTCCACTTTGAGTCGAAATGTTGATGCAGTTGCTTCTCAACTGCGTTCGTTCCTTCGTTTTGAGGGTGATCTGCGGCCCGGAGATCAGCCAGCCCAATTAGTTGACAATCGGGAGTGGACTGAGGGAATGAGTGTGCTGGAGTTTCTTCGGGACGTGGGTAAGCACGTCACCGTAGGGACGATGCTGGGTAAAGAATCGGTGAGGGCCCGTCTGGCTGGTGATCAAGGTATTTCATTTACTGAGTTCAGTTACATGCTCCTCCAGGCCAATGACTTTTACGAACTGCATTCTCGTCACGGTTGCGAGATGCAGGTTGGAGGGTCGGACCAGTGGGGCAATATCACTGCGGGGATTGACCTGATCCGACGCCGCGCCGAAGTTCCTGCCTACGGACTAACTGTCCCACTAGTGACTCGCGCCGATGGGGCCAAGTTCGGGAAGACAGCCGATGGGGCTGTATGGCTAGACCCTGTCCGGACTCTGCCTTACGAATTGCATCAATATTTTGTGAACGTGGACGACCGGGACGTGGAGCGCTTACTGTTGCAACTTACTCTGGTGCCGGTTGACGAAGTAGCGGCTGTGATGGCGAACCACGACACAACACCGGAAAAGCGGTTGGCGCAACACCGTTTGGCTGATGAGGTGTGCACGTTGGTCCACGGTCCCGACGCCACAGAGCAGGCCCTCCTAGCAGCGCAGGGCTTATTTGGATCTGAGTTACTCACGGGTGCAATGCTGCAGGCACTTCGGGGTGTTGTCCCGGAGACGACACTGGATAACGATCTGCCTGCTGGAGAGGAGTCACTGGTGGACGTGCTTGTGGCGACCGGGCTTTGCTCCTCGAAGAGCGATGCACGACGTACCGTATCTGGTGGTGGCGTTCGGGTGAATGGGAAACGGCTAGACCCGGCAACGACCGCTCTTCCGGACGACGCGATAGTCGATGGGCAGTTCATCCTTCTCCAGAAAGGCAAGCGTCAACGTCATCTGCTTGTTATCGCCTAGTACATCTAGTGTCTTGACGGCTTTCGTTAGTTCCATCGCCCCTGCTTTTGATTTGGAGCGAAACTGCGAAAAACGTCGATCGCGAGTTGGGGCCCACAGATAGCGTAGATAGTGTTCTTCTGCTCGCAGGTATCTGGTTCGCGCTATCACAGTGCGGAACTGATACCGAGTGGCGAGCGCTCGCCTAGCGGCAGGTCCAATCGGATCGAATCGCTGCGACGAGTTAAGGGCACCACCGCCTCTCTCGAGTTTACGCTCGCGTGTTGGGCGTGTGCCGGGAGACCTTATGGTCTCCAAGTGCTCCTTGAAAACGGGATAGAGGACGAAAAAGCCAGTGCGGGCTGTCCACTAGACGATCGCGAGTCGTCGCTGGACAGACCCTGAACAATTTTAATAGCACTGAATATGGACAACTGTGGCCGACTTCGGTCGACCACTATTGCCCTGTGCCAGGTCGGACGGGATTGGTGTCCCGCTCGGCCTCAAACTCGCGTCGGCAACACCTTCGGGAGTTGTCGCACCAATGATTCGACGGCAGGAACGCTTCGGCGACCCCTGCCTGAGATTTCGACGGAGAGTTTGATCCTGGCTCAGGACGAACGCTGGCGGCGGGC
>CAWVUB010000054.1:0-15077 GCA_963933065.1 uncultured Acidimicrobiaceae bacterium
TAACGCGTTGTCGCTCGCGCGTGCCTGTGCGATGCTTAGTGGGTGCCACTATCGGAAGAAGAGGAACGGATCCTCAGCGAGATGGAAGAGCGTCTCATCGAGACGGATCCTCGACTAGTTCGCGAGGTAAGTGAAACCACCGTTTACACGGGGCCACTACGCAGCATCAAATGGGCGGTCGGTGGTTTCGTCGCTGGTTTGCTATTGATGGTGACCACTCTTTCGACTTCTCCTCTGTTGGCCTTTGTTGGCTTCCTGGTGATGCTGGGGTCTGCGCTCCGTTTGGAGCGCAACGCCCGGCAGGTGGGGCGCACCGGTTTACGCCAAGTCGCTGACTCGGGACGGACTGCTTCCTTACGTGAAGCTGTAGGTGGTGCCGGGGGAAGTATTCGTAACCGCATGCGGGAACGTTTCCGACGCGGTGAGGATGGCCGGATCTGACCGGAGAAGTTCACCGACGGCCGACTGTGCTAGCCGTGGACGTGGGCGGGACCAAGGTTGCTGCCGGTCTAGTTGATGGAGATGGCCGTATCTTGGCTCGGCGGCAAACGACCACCAGCGGTGGCGGTAATGGCCCAGATGAAACATTTGACAACCTCTGGTCGATCGTGGCGCCGTTGGTCGACCAAGCAGACGCTATGGGCGTGGGGTGTGGTGGTCCAATGGATGGAGGCCCCGGTGATCGGCGGGTTTCACCGTTGCACATCCCGCAGTGGGAGGGACTCGAGTTGGCTGAGCGTCTGGCGAAGCGATCTGGTCTTGATGTAATGGTCGATAACGATGCGAAAGCCCTGGCCTTGGGTGAAGGTTGGTGTGGGGCGGCGGCCGGTCATGAGAACTTCTTGGCGCTAGTCGTTTCCACAGGTATTGGTGGTGGGATTGTGCTTAATGGCCGCCTGCTGGACGGCGCCACTGACAATGCTGGCCATATCGGTCATGTGGTAGTCGACCCGGACGGTGCAGTATGTACGTGTGGATCCCAAGGTTGTCTAGAGGCGGTGGCATCAGGGACAGCCATTGCTGAGATGACCGGTGCACTGGCAGTCCACGCTCCTGTTGCAGTTCGCCGCCACGTCGGAATGATGGTCGGCCGAGGGGTGGCCGCTGTGGTCAACCTTCTAGATCTACCGCTTGCCGTAGTAGCCGGTTCGGTTGCTTTGGGATTTGGTAAACCATTCTTTGATGCAGCAGGAGAGTCGCTTAGTGCCCGCTGCGGTTTGACGTTTACGCGCGGGGCGCAGATTGTTCCAGCAGGCCTAGGGGCTCACGGACCACTGGTCGGGGCAGCGGCCGTTTGGCACCATCATGCCGGTGACGGGGTACTTTCGGGTGGGCGACTCAGAAGGGGCCATGGAGACTGATGGACGTTAGGTGGGTCGTTCGCATGCTGATTGCGGTGCTTCTTCGCCCTGGTTTGTGGTGGGTCACGTTTCGGCTTGTTTGGCGGCTGGCCCGCCGAGGCTGGTGGCGTCGGCCGCCGTTTCTACCTTTGCCTTCTCAAGCTTACGCAGCCTTCCGTACTACTACGCAGTACGGCGACCCCATGGCTGTTCCGTCAATTGACGACGTATTGTTGTGGCTGCGGTGGAGTAGGCGTTTCCCAAATTAATGCCTAAGAGTTTCGGTGGTGATATGTGACGGATTCTTGGTCTGTCGAACGTACTAAAGGCTCTGTAGCTGATCGGCATGGGCCAGTGGGTTCGATTTCGCGCCGAATGGTGCTTCTCCACCAGGTGCCCCGCCCAACAGTGGTGGTGGGAAGTGGCCAGCGAGACTTTTCGGGCCTGACCAAACGGGCAGCGGCTTCGGAGTTTGATGTGGTACGTCGCCGCTCTGGAGGGGGGGCGGTCCTGCTTCGACCGGAGGGAGTGCTGTGGGTCGATGTGCTGCTCCCTAGGACTGATCCTCTCTGGGAGGACGACATCGGACGATCTTCAGCTTGGCTTGGGCGCGCGTGGGTTGATGCGCTCGCGTGGATAGGAGTCGAGGCTGATGTGTGTCAGACAGATACGGCTTTCGCCAAGACTGCTGGGTCCATGGGTCGAAAGGTGTGTTTCGCTGGCCGAACGACTGGAGAGGTGGTTTGCGCCGACCGCAAGGTAATTGGAATCAGTCAGCGACGCGACCGGAGTGGTGCAAGGTTCCAGTGCGCAGCGTTGCTGGGGCCTGATGCCGGAGCCCGCTTGGTAGCCCCTCTAGTCGACCTTCTTGAGGTGGAACCTCGAGTGAAGACATTAGCGGCTATCGAAGCGTTAGTCGGAGGCATAACGGTTGCCGGATTGGCGGTAGAAGCCGATCAACTCTTCGAGGCTTTCTTCAAGTCTCTGCCCTGAAGTAATGAGGTTTAGGTCGACCACAGGTCGGCATGTCAAGTAGTGCCAACTCCAAAGAATTTGTTGAGATTGCACGCGAACTTATTGGCTCATTGTGGGGGCTACTTGCATAGAGGGGTTGATAGGGGGGTAAAGTGGGTGAATGTGGGGGAAAAGGGTAGAACGGTTCGTCGATACCGTCAGAACTTCCTCCTATCGCAATAGTGGCCACCGAACGAGCAGGGGGGAGGCGATGTCGTGGTCTTCGTAGGAACTCACGACCACACTTTGGACGACAAGGGCCGTCTCGTGCTTCCGGCACGGTTTCGCAGTCACTTCACCAGTTCGGCCTATCTGTCTCCGGGAGCCGGTTGCATCTCTCTATGGGGACCGGAGCGATTTGAACGGATGATCGACCGCCTCTCAGAGCAGGTCCGTTCTGGTGAAATCGAACCGCTCACTCGGAATCTGGTAGCCCATGCCTCCAGCGAAGTTCGACCAGATGCACAGGGTCGGATTGTGATTCCTGAACGGCTGCGTTCTTTTGCTTCGCTAGGACATGAAGTTGTTGTTTGTGGAGCAGTCGATTCCATCGAGATCTGGGACAGCGCCACTTGGGCCTCCATGTCCGCCGACCTTGATCGTTCGGTCGCCGAGGTCTTCCTACGCGGAGGTGGGATCTGATCAGGATCTATACATGCACTTCTCGCCGGACCACTTCCAAGACAGGAGACCAGCACTCGCTACATCCGAAGACCATGACGACTGGCTTTCGGCCAGTTCGTCTCTGGACCGTCCCCCGATTGGCAGGATGGGAGGCCCCTACTCCGCCCGCTTGCTATCCAGTCCGACTCGGGGAGACATCCCGACGGGCGCCCGCTTATCGGGGGACGGTCGAGAGACGAACTCCGGAATTTAAGCGAAATGGGGATCGGATCAATATGAATGCGAATCAGATCATGGAACGGCAACAAGACGATGGCTCGACTGGAGATTTCAAGGAGAAGCTGGCCTTCCATCATGTCCCAGTTATGTGCACTGAGGTAGTCGATGTCATCGGCATGGTCCCAGCAGGCCTAATTGTGGATGCCACCGTCGGTGGTGGGGGCCACGCCGCAGCAATTCTGGCAGCACGACCCGATCTCCGTATTCTGGGCATCGATAGGGACGAATCGGCCCTAGTCGCGGCGGTCGCACATCTTGCTCCATTTGGTGAACGCGTTGCACTACATAGGTCTGCCTTTGGCGACTTCTCATCGGCCTTAGCGGCCTTAGAAGGGGCACAAATCTCGGGCTTCCTCTTTGACCTCGGTGTCTCCTCTGCCCAACTGGATCAAGTCCATCGTGGATTTAGTTATCGCGATGCTGGGCCATTGGACATGCGAATGGATCAACGCCAGCAACTGACAGCAGACGACGTGGTTAACGGCTATCCGGAAGCGGATCTAGCAGGGGTTCTCTGGCGGCATGCCGATGAGCGGTATGCCCGACGGATAGCGCGTTCCTTGGTGGCTGCTCGTCCGGTAACCGACACGAGCGTGCTTGCTGAATTGGTTCGCCAGGCGATTCCAGCCCCGGCCCGTCGCCGCGGTGGCCACCCAGCCAAGAGAACCTTTCAGGCCATTCGCATTGAAGTTAATGGTGAACTAGATCAGTTGGCAGGTGCGCTGGACTCCGCGATTAACCACCTTGTTCCCGGTGGTAGAGGTGTGGTCCTCTCCTACCACTCGGGTGAAGATCGAATAGTAAAAGACCGCTTTGATCAAGCAGCAACAGGCGGCTGTACCTGTCCACCTCGCTTGCCATGTGGGTGTGGTGCTGAGCCTCGTGCAGTGCTGCCCCGGAGATCGGGCTGGACTCCGAGCAGCTATGAGACTGAGAGAAATCCCAGAGCAGCAAGCGCCCGCCTAAGAGTTGTAGAACGGATTGAGCGCCGAGGGGGACAAAGATGACTGCAGTCTTACGCCCACTCCAGGCGCCTGGCATCTCTGGTCAGGTAACAGTTGGAACAGCAGGCCAAACGAAGTTTGGAGCAGGAGTCGGCGTAGCCGGAATACTTGCGGTAGTTGCGTTCTTCGCCTGTCTGCTACTGCTTGCCAACTTTCATGTCGTAGTAATCGGTGATCAGCTTGAATTTGACCGCCTCGAGAATCGCCTCGAATCCGGGTTAGAAGAGGCCCAGACGCTTCGCAACGAAGTGGCACGCCTCGAAAGTCCGGATCGGATTCTCTCAGCAGCAGAAGGCCGCTTGGGAATGGAGCCTCCACCGGAGCGCCTGCAGTTGGCTCTTGTGCTCGATGGAGACAGTAGAGGATCACTATCTCCACCGTCTGGTGACCCATTCTCCGGTGGGAGCCGGTGAGTCGTCACCCAGAAAGCCCGGGAGTTAGAGGTCGTAATACTCACCGCCAAGATGAACTCCGGGCTGCCCCTATTGGTTTCCGACGACGCTTGTTGTTCGCTGGAACGTTTCTGGTTCTCGCTGCGTCCTTCCTTGGTTGGCGACTGGCGGTGGTCCAGATAGTCGAGCCAGACCGGTACTTGGCTCGAGGTGAAGCTCAACGTATGCATACTGAGCCACTTGCTGCCGCTCGGGGTGCGATCGTTGACCGAAACGGCGTGGACCTAGCCCTATCAATCCGCTTGCCATCGGTGGAAGCCAATCCCAGAAATGTGGAAGACCCGGTCATGGCAGCTCAGCAGTTGGCTGTTGCTTTAGATGCAGACACAACATTTCTAGAGAGTCGTCTCTCCGGGAATGGACAGTTTGCTTGGCTTGAAAGGCATATAACTCCCGCAACCGCTAGCAACGTAGCGGCGCTTAATCTCAGAGGAATCAGAATTACACAAGAACGTGCCCGGGTGCGTCCAGGCGGACGCTCAGCCCTAGGGGTACTAGGCCGGACCGATATTGATTCCACGGGCATCAGCGGGCTGGAAAAAGTTTATAACAGTCTTCTCTCGGGTGTTGATGGCTACGAGAATGTTGAGCGAGATCTGCAGGGTGCATCTTTTCCGGGCGGACAACGTTTGGTGGAACCACCTACTCATGGCCGGGACTTGGCTCTCACTCTTGATCGGGCACTCCAGTTTGAGGCCGAACGACTCTTAGTTGAAGGTGTTAACGAGGCTGGTGGTCAGGGTGGAATCTTGATAGCCATGGACCCAAAGAACGGTGAAATGCTTGTATCAGCGACAGCAGTTCGCGACGACGATGGTGAAGTCCGTCAGTCGGGTGAGCATCGTGCTGCGACCTGGACTTACGAGCCAGGGTCAATTATCAAGCCACTCACGATCGCAGCCGTCTTAGACGCCTCCGTAGCATCACCGAGCACCATACGCGAGGTTTCGGGTCGTATTAAAATTCATGATGCCGAGTTTGCGGATGCTCCACTTCACGACCCAATCGACCTCTCGATTGCTGACATACTCCGTCGCTCCTCAAATGTGGGCACCATTATGTGGGCAACGGACTTGGGCCCCGAAGCCCTGTATTCGAAATTATGTGAGTTTGGCCTCGGGCGTTTGTCGATGTTGGAATTTCCCGGTGAATCGAGTGGCCACTTACCCAAGACTTCGAACTGGTCGGGTACGTCATTGCCAACTATTGCCATTGGTCAGGGGGTGTCGGTTACGCCTATTCAGATGGTGACCGCTTATGCGGCTCTTGCTAATGGTGGTGTCCGACCTGCACCTTCATTGGTGCTCGGCACGAGCGACAATAAGGGTGTGTTTCAGTTTCAACGACCGGGTCCCTCCACCACGGTTATTACATCCACGGTGGCTGCTGAAATCGTGGCCATGATGGAAGGTGTCGTTGAGTCCGGTACTGGAACTCGGGCAGCAGTGCCCGGTTACCGGGTAGCCGGCAAGACAGGCACGGCATGGAAAGCCCGTCCAGAGGGTGGATATGGCTCTAAGGGTGATCGGGATTACGTGGCGAGCTTCGCTGGATTCCTGCCCGCTGACGACCCCCAACTAGTAGTTCTTGTTGTGGTCGACGAACCATCAGATGCCAGATACTCAGGCGGGAGGGCGGCAGCACCAATTTTTTCAGCATTCTCACAGTTTGCGGTTCGTCTCCTCAGAATTCCGTCAGAAACCGAACGAGTGAATCTAGAGGAGAGCGGCCGAGTACGGGCCAAGACTCCAAGTCATCAGCGGCTCTTAGATGAGGTCACGCTAGAGACGGCTGCCTCGTCGACCGGAGGCTGAGATGCGGCTCGCCGCTCTACTGGCCACGTCGGAGGTGGAGACAGTTGAGGTGTCGTTTCTTCACAACCCAGAAGTACTCCGTGTGTCCCATGATTCGCGAACCGTGGTCCCGGGTGATCTTTTTTGTTGTGTACCCGGCGACACCCACGATGGACATCGATTCGCCTCGGATGCAGTGGCCGCTGGAGCGGTGGCGTTACTGGTCCAGCGACCAATCGCCGAAGGATTCGGAGTCGAAGCGAACGAAATAGATGGAATGCCGGTGGTGCAAGTTCCGTCGGTTCGCGCTGCGATGCCGGTGTTGGCGGCTACGTCCCACGGTTGGCCGTCGCGTCTTATTGATTTGGTTGGAGTCACGGGAACCAACGGGAAGACAAGCGTTGTACACCTGCTGCGGTCCGTTCTCCAATCATCTGGACATAGATCGGAGTCGTGGGGCACGTTGTCAGGCTCTCGTACTACGCCCGAGGGTCCGGAACTGCAGAACATCATCGCTGGGTGGGTTGCAGATGGGGTGGAGGTTGCGGCCATGGAGGTCTCGTCTCATGCTTTAGCCCAGAATCGGGTTGGCGGAACAAAGTTTGCTGCTGTGGGATTTACCACTTTGGGTAGAGATCATCTGGACTTCCATGGATCTATGGAGGCCTACGAGTCCGCTAAGGCTCTTTTATTTGACGGTGAGTTCAGTGACCGTGCTGTGGTGTCGGTCGCTAGTCCCTCTGGAGAACGCATGGCAACTCTGGCAGAGGCTTGTGGCGTATCGGTTGTGCGAGTTGACCCCACTACGGCCGATGCCAGCGTATTTCCTGACGGTTGCAGCTTGGTCTGGCGAGGGAGGCGGGTGGAGTTATCCACTGGGGGAAGATTTGCCGTTGCCAACGCACTGGTGGCCGCAGAATTGGCTTTGGTATTGGACTGCAGTGAAGACGATGTTGCTGCTGGTCTAGCGACAGCAGCGCCTATTCCTGGCCGCTTCCAGTCGGTGCCACTAGACGGAGGACCTACAGTTATCGTGGATTACGCCCACACGCCAGACGCTCTTGTGGCTGCACTTTCTGCTGCCCGGGAGATTCTCGATAGTCAGGCAACGGGAAACGAGGCATCGGGCGAGTTTGCAAAATCGGCAAAGGGACGATTACTGGTTGTCTTTGGTTGTGGTGGCGAACGCGACAGCGGCAAGCGGCCTCTGATGGGTCAGGTTGTCGACAGGGCTGCTGATTTAGTGTTCGTCACCTCGGATAATCCGAGGGGTGAACCACCTGAGCGGGTGATAGCGGACATCCTTACAGGAATGGAACGAACTGATGTGTCTGTAGAGGTTGACCGCCGTTGCGCTATTGCCGCAGCGCTGGCTAGTGCTGGACCGTCGGATCTAGTCGTAGTGGCAGGCCGTGGACACGAGTCGACTCAGGAAATAGCCGGTGCGCTACTTCCCTTTGATGACCGACTGGTGATAGTCGAGGAGTGGCGCCGCTTGAGGAGTGGTGATTCGTACACCTGTTCGGAGGGTGGCCGGTGATTCGAATTCTGCTGGCCGCCGGCATTGCAATGTTGGCGGCACTTGTCGGTACCCGACTTCTTATTTTGTGGTTGACCCGCCTGCAACTTGGACAGCCCATTCGAGACGACGGTCCGGAAGGTCACGTAACTAAGGCCGGCACCCCAACCATGGGTGGCTTGGCCATCATTGGTGGAGCGTTCCTGGGTTACGCCCTGAGCGATCTTTATCGTGGGATTTACACGCGTACAGGAATCTTCGTGATGCTGGCCATCCTTAGTGGGGGTGTGGTCGGCCTGATGGACGACTGGATAAAGGTCGTTCGTGAACGGAACTTGGGTCTTAGCAAGCGAGCCAAGATGCTCGGGCTTTTAGCAGTGGCGTTGACCTTCGCGGTACTAATGATTGAGCATGCTCCTACTCACACAACACTCTCATTTACCCGATTTGACCAACCGGGGATCGAGCTGGGCACGGTTCTGTGGTCAGTCTGGGCGGTGCTGCTCATTATCGGGTCGGCTAACGCCGTTAATCTGACAGATGGCGTAGATGGTTTGGCTGCTGGGGCTGGAACCTTCTGCTTTTCGGCATACACAGTTATTGCCTTCTGGCAGTTCCGGTATCCCGACACCTATGACATTGCGCATGCTTTGGACTTGGCTGTGGTTGCCGCCGCCATGGCGGGTGGCTGCCTTGGATTCCTATGGTGGAATGCCGCTCCGGCTCGCATCTTTATGGGAGACACTGGTTCGCTGGCTATTGGAACGGGTCTAGCGACCCTTGCGTTGGCCACTGGCACGCAGTTACTGCTACCCATAGTGGCTGGATTATTTGTGGCGGAAACGATTTCGGTGATCGTGCAGATCACCAGTTTCCGCTTGTTCGGTGGTCGCCGGGTCTTTCGGATGGCTCCTATTCACCACCACTTCGAGTTGAGTGGCTGGCCTGAGACCACGGTGATAATTCGGTTCTGGATTATGGCTGGGCTCTGTACGGCCGTTGGACTGGGAATTTTCTATGCTGATTCGCTCTCGACGGGAGTGGCTGACGGGATCGGAAGATGACCGGCTCAACCACGCTGGTTCTAGGACTCGGGATAACTGGGCGTGCTGTAGTCGACGCGCTGACAAGCCGAGGTATGGCAGTAGTTGGGGTAGACGATTTTCCAAGTATTGAAGCCCTGAGTCAAGCAGCCCGACTAAATGTGCCTCTAGTCGATTGCCCAAATTCTGCAGACTGGCCACAGCTGCTAAACGGAGTCGCTGAGGTAGTTATGGGGCCCGGAATACCTGACGCTCACCCCTGCCATGCAGCGGCAGCATCAGCGAATGTGTCGATTATTGACGAATCTGATTTGGCCGCAAGATGGGATCACCGGCCGCGCTGCGCAGTAACTGGGACTAACGGCAAGACGACCGTGGTGACCCTGGTTGTTGACATGCTGGAGCGTTCAGGCATCCGGGCAATGGCAGCTGGAAATACTGACACTCCGCTAGTTGCGGCGATCAATGATATTGAGGTGGCTACATTCGTGGTGGAGGCATCGTCCTTTCGCTTAGGTCATGCTGGCTCGGTTACTGCCTCACCGGCTTGTTGGTTGAACTTTGCTCCAGATCACCTTGATGTACACGCCGATCTGACTGCCTACGAGACGGCTAAGGCTCGAATATTTGAATGTGTGAAAGAACCACAGGATGCGATAGCCAACGCAGCAGATCCAGTAGTTATGACCCACGCCCCCCTGGATGCCCTCCTGTTCGGTGGTTCTGCAACGGCATGTCGCGTTGAGGGCCCAACTGACTCAGCTCGGTTGATCGTGGACAATGAGCCATTGATGCACATCAGCTCACTACCCAGGGTGCTCCCACACGATCTCCTTAATGCGCAAGCTGCTGCTGCCCTGGCTATACGGGCCGGTGCTACCCGAGTGGCCTGCGCTGAGGCCCTCTCAGCGTTTACCGGCCTAGCCCATCGGATGGCGTTCGTCGCCGAGGTTGCTGGAGTCCGATTCGTGAACGACAGTAAGGCCACCACTCCCCACGCCACGTTGGCGGCCTTAACTGGGGTTTCTGGAGCAGTACTGATTGCCGGGGGCCGGAGCAAGGGTGTTGACCTTGGAGTGCTTGGAGAAGCGGAGCCCAGAACTGTGGTGGCAATCGGTGAAGCCGCTCATGAACTCGTTGGTGTCTTTGCCGGCCGTTGCATCGTGAAAACTGCCTCGTCAATGGCTGAGGCTGTGGCTCTGGCCCATAAGGCGGCTGCAGGTGCAGGAACGGTTCTGCTGTCACCTGGTTGTTCATCGTTTGACTGGTATGAGTCCTACGTGGAGCGTGGCGAAGACTTCAGTCGAATCGTTCATGGTCTAATCGAGAAAAAGACCTGACGCCTTGACCCCCAAGAATCAGATTGCTCGAAGATCGACTGGTGCTGCTCGTACCACTAGCCGACCGGCTCGTTACGTTGTGCTTGCTGTAATGGCCATGCTGATGCTTCTCTTGGGCATAGTGATGGTCCTTTCGGCATCGTCTGTCCAAGATCTAAGGGTTCATGACAACGCCTGGTACCACCAGCGGCGACAGTTGATCTGGGTGGCCATGGGCTTGGCAGCGTTGGTTGGCACCTCCCGACTTGACTATCGGAGACTGAAGCCGTTGGCAATCTGGGTGCTCGGCGGTTCGGTAGTTCTTCTGGTGATGGTCTTCATCCCGGGTATTGGAATCCGAGCTAACGGTTCCTCCCGTTGGATAGGTATCGGTGCTGCGACATTCCAACCTTCAGAGTTGGCGAAGTTGGCCATAATTCTCTATGGGTCTGTACTTCTTTCAGCTCGACCGGTAGAAAGTGCCCGCCTCGCTGTGCTACCGCTGGCGGCGGTGTTGGGCGTGGTTGGCGCACTCGTGTACTCCGAGCCTGACCTCGGGACGACTGTGATACTGGCGGCGATCGCTGCTTCACTGCTCTTCTTTGCTGGCCTACGCCTCGCCATTATGGGAGCTGCTGCAACTCTTGGCGTGGGAATTCTTGGAGCGCTAACTCTGACCGCCGGTTATCGACGAGAGCGATTGCTATCGATGCTCGATCCGTGGAGCGACCCGTTGGTAACGGGCTGGCAATCCATTCAGGCTGGTGTAGCGATGTCCAATGGGGGAGTCTGGGGACTGGGGTTGGGAGCTAGTCGAGCCAAATGGGGCTTTCTTCCGTTTGCTCAAACTGATTTCATATTCGCCATTGTCGCAGAGGAACTCGGATTCGTAGCCGCCATTGGGGTAGTAGTTGTTTATTTAGTGATAGGTATTTCTGGATTGAACACCGCTCTGAGGGCACCTGATCGTTTTGGCCAACTCCTTGCTGCCGGGATCACCACCTGGATCATGATTCAGGCCTACATCAACATCGGCGCTGTACTTGGTGTACTCCCCATCACTGGAGTACCACTACCTCTCGTTTCCTACGGTGGAAGTTCGATGCTCCTAACCCTTACTGCTTACGGAGTTCTATTGAATATTGCTAGGCAGACCCCGTGAGCCAGTTAGCGACCCGGGGGGTCATGATCGCAGGTGGGGGTACGGCTGGACATGTACTCCCAGCGTTGGCCATTGCTGAAGCTCTTCTAAACCGAGGATTAGTGGTCGATCGCTCCTCTGTGCATTTGGTTGGCAGTCGACGGGGGATCGAGGTGGATCTCGTTCCCCCTACCGGATTCAATTTCACTGTTCTCCCGGGCCGGGGGATTCAACGGCGCCTCACCCCGGTAAATCTCATGTCAGCCTTTGGGCTGTTGGTCGCGTTCTTTCGGGCGTTGGGCCTAGTTGCCCGGCATCGGCCTGCCCTAGTGGTGTCCGTGGGAGGATACGCCAGCGTCCCATGTTCCCTGGCTGCGACCGTCCTGAGAGTTCCCCTAGTAGTAGTTGAACAGAACGCTGTACCCGGAGCGGCGAATCGCTTGGTAGGTCGATTCGCTCGTGCCTGCGCCGTTTCCTTTCCTGAGACGGACTTACCCCGCTCAACAGTGACAGGAAACCCGGTTCGCAATCTGATTAGGCGGACTGCAGAGGCTCACGATCGTGCTGACATGCGTGCTGAAGCCCGAGCGGCCTTAGGGATTGACGGACGTCTCTTTGTGGTTGCATTCGGTGGATCGCTAGGGGCACGGCGGATAAACCAGGCAGTGGTCCATGCAGTGGAAGAATGGACGGGTGAACCGGTTGTTGTTGCACATGTGGTTGGCCGTCGAGGCTGGTCCGAAACTAGGGCACCTGAGAGGGCGACAAATCCAGCCTCTGGCGTGTCATACCGCCCAGTCGAGTATGAAACGGAAATGGCAACCGTACTTAGTGCGGTAGATCTAGCAATATGTCGAGCTGGGGCGACGAGCGTGGCTGAGCTCACTGCCCTTGGTGTGCCGGCGATTCTGGTACCGCTACCGGGGGCTCCGGATGATCACCAGACGGCCAACGCGCGCCAACTCGAAGAGGCAGGTGGTGCGCGTCTAGTAGTTGATGAGGATCTCGATGGCGAACGGCTGGGTGTGGAGATGGCACTGTTGCTGGAAGACCCTGAGGTTCTATTGAAGATGAGCGAGAGTGCGCGCTCGTTGGGGCGACCCGATGCTGCGGACCGAGTAGTGGACTTGCTAGTTGAAGTTTTGAATGGATTGAGTCGGTGAGTCGTCGGATACCAGAAGAGGAGATGGTGACAAGATTAAATCTGGCGGTCCCGATGCGCGTACATGTAGTTGGTGTCGGAGGCGCTGGGATGAGCGCCATTGCTGAAGTGCTGGCGACTATGGGCCACCGGGTTTCAGGGTCGGACCTGAAGGCTTCGGCGGGACTTGGGCGCCTTATTGCGTTGGGTGTGGAGGTGAGTATCGGTCATGATGCGAGCCATGTTGCCGGTGTCGATATCGTCACTCGATCTACCGCTATACCTGATGCAAACCCTGAGTGTTTGAAGGCTGTGGAACAGGGGATTCCCCTACTAAGCAGAGCCGAAATGCTCGGCTCCATTACCCGTCTCCGTCGTACGGTGGCCGTAGCGGGAACGCACGGCAAGACGACCACCTCCTCGATGCTCGCTCTAATTCTCCGGAGAGCTGGTCTGCATCCCTCGTTTATCATCGGCGGTGACGTAAACGAGATCGGTACTGGGGCCTCCTGGGATACTGGTGACCTATTCGTCGTTGAGGCAGACGAAAGTGATGGATCATTTCTTCGACTTGAACCTCAATTGGCTGTGGTGACCAACGTGGATCCGGATCACCTTGAGCATCACGGGGGGTTTGATGCCTTACGGTCGGCATTCGACGACTTCGTTTGTGGCGTGAAAGGTCCAGTGGTCATCGGAGTTGATGACCGAGAGGGAGCAGCACTGGCTGCCCGATCTCGTCAGACAGGCGTCGACATTCATACGATAGGAACCACAGAAGGCGCCGACTGGATGATTCGGGAGCTTCGAGAGTCCTGGGAGGGTGTGGGGTTTGTGCTGGATGGGCCACAAGAATGTCTGTCGGTAACTCTGCCTGTCCCGGGTCTCCACAATGCCCGTAACGCTGCTGCAGCCATGGTGTTGGCTCTTATGGCTGGAGCCGATTCGAACGCGATAGTTGAGGCGCTGTCGCGCTTCGGTGGTGTTGCTAGGCGCTTCGAACATCGGGGGTTAGTTGGCGGGGTGACGCTAGTCGATGACTATGCCCACCTGCCTGCCGAAGTTGTGGCTGCTGTTCGTGCAGGCCGGACTGGCGGCTTTGATCGTCTAGTAGCCGTTTTTCAACCTCACAGGTTTAGTCGGACTGAGGCGCTCTGGTCGTCGTTCGGGCGGGCTTTCGATGGAGTTGACTTACTCTTTGTGACGGACGTTTACCCTTCTGGAGAATTGCCAAGGCGCGGCGTGACCGGACACCTTGTAGTAGACGCCGTGCGGAGGGACCTGCCAGGCCTTGACGTGAGGTATGCCGCTCGTCGAGCCGACTTAATCGAAGCCCTGGTTGGTGAACTTCGTTCAGGTGACCTCTGCCTAACGATGGGTGCTGGTGATCTGACCTCGGTACCCACGGAACTCTGGGAGCAGCTTGCCACTTCAGGAGATCGTGGTGGTTGAGTTTCTGCTTGATCCACTCGACCAAGAGTTGGCGTTGATCAACCTGGTGGAGGGCGCCCGAGTCGATCATCCGATTGGTGTACTAACCACTTATCGAGTGGGTGGGTCAGCCGCTAGATTCGTTCGGGCAATAAATTCCGATGAAATGAGACAGGTAGCCACTGCTGTGGCAGTTGCCCGCACAAACGGAAACGATATACCGGTATTGGTAGTCGGTCGAGGTTCGAACCTCTTGGTGGCCGACAGTGGCTTTGGCGGCCTCGCTCTTCAGTTGGGGCCTGGATTCGACTCGGTAGATATTGATGGCATTGAGGTGCGAGTCGGTGGAGCGGCGAGTCTCCCGGTCGTCGCCCGGCAGTCGGCGGCGGCAGGTTTGACCGGCTTCGAGTGGGCAGTTGGCGTGCCTGGCTCGGTGGGGGGTGCGATCCGTATGAATGCTGGAGGGCATGGTTCCGACATGTCCGCCACCCTTATGGAGGTTTCCACTTTGGATATGGCCACCGGGATAGAGCGGACTCGGCCGGCCGGCGAGCTGGCGTTTGGTTACCGGTCCTCGATTTTGCTGCCCACCGAAGTTGTTACGAGTGCGAACTTACGTCTTGCTCTGGGTGGTCGCGCCAGCTGCGAGAAGCGCATCGAAGACCTGGTGCGGTGGCGGCGGGCTAATCAGCCTGGTGGACGCAACGCAGGCTCAGTGTTCACGAATCCGTTGGGTGACTCGGCTGGACGACTTATAGATACTGCTGATGGCCGGGGCCTTCGCGTTGGTACAGCTGAGGTATCTAAAAAGCACGCCAACTTCATCCAAGTTGATGAGGGTGGTTCGGCTCTGGACGTTGCCCTGTTGATGGCGGAGATTGTGCGACTAGTGCACGAGGTGCACGAGGTTCACCTGGAGCCCGAAACTGTTCTTGCCGGATTCTGATGGATGCTGACTTGGGGACTGAACCCGATAA
>CAWVUB010000055.1:0-14596 GCA_963933065.1 uncultured Acidimicrobiaceae bacterium
AGTCCCAGCTACAACGCGCACCACCTAATCATGGCAGAGACTGGCTGCAACTGGACTTAACATCTCGCCGGGCTAGGTTCCGACCCATGCGAGCCCCCATAAACATCATCTGCGTGGACTGCGGGGGAACCTGCCACCTACTCCCCCATCCAGAGACCGAATTCGAGCCAGGCGATCCCGTCGCCTACCGGTGCGCTGACTGCATGGACCGATGGGACCTCGTAACGCCCGACCATGAACAAGACAACCGTGGCGACGAACCCCCCTCGATCTGATCCATTAGTTCAGCCGCATCTCACCGCCGTGGGTCCCGCCACATAAGAGGAACTCTCGGTCCACCCACAATTACTGCCTCGCCAGTCACAAGAAATCCATGGTGCTCGTAAAACGGCACGTTCGCTGGATCGGACGACTCAAGATAAGCTCCCACCCCGTCGGCATCACACTTCTTAGTGACCGTCGAGATCAACGCCGAGGCCAGCCCCCGACCTCGAGCACTCGCCCGGGTGCCCACGAAAGCCAAGTACCAATGTGGTGTTACCGGCGCAGCCTCCAGCATGGGCAGCAGAGACTTCAGCCTTCGGTCCATCGTCCCTGCACCAAGGACCAGTCGGTTAACGAGACCAACCATTGCGAAGTCGGGACCTGAATCGTCGGGACCACAGGGCGGCACCCAAACCGCAGCAGCCTCACGGACGTCAACCGCATCGCCGGGAACCACGATCTCGTCGATCGCCCGACCGCCGAGCAAACGGTTAGCGAATAGTGCGGTTATCAAAGCCTGATGTCGGACAGGATTAGGCGCAGGCCCATCGTCAAGCAAGAAGGCCACCACCGGATCGTCCGCAAAGGCCTCAGCAAGAGTGGCTACCACTGCGGGGATGTCGGCGTCATCGCCGACTCGGGTAGTAATTGGCAGTTCAAGATTCGCAGTCATTTCCGACTCTCCTCCTGTTGGCGAGATTTCCGATGACTCCAGCTACGACTTCAAAAGGAATGCCGACTCGTCGGCTCCCAGAAATAACCCAACCTCATCAGCCAGTTCAGCGTGGGCATCCAATCCGGAGCCATCACTGACCAGACCAATGGCAACCTCGCGGGCCGCCTCTACCCACTCACGGTCTCGACGCAACGAAGCCAGCCGTAGGTCATTACGACCCTTCTGACGCTCACCCATGATCGTGCCCTCCCCTCGCAGATCCAGATCAACCTCTGCTAGCTCGAATCCATCAGTGGTGCGAACCAGAGCCTTGAGTCGTTCCTCCGAATCTGGGGTCGGTGCCTCTCCGACTAAAAAGCACTGGCTGGCATGCGCTCCACGCCCTACCCGTCCACGGAGTTGGTGGAGTTGAGCGATACCAAACCGTGCAGCATCAAGTACCACCATCACCGTTGCGTTTGGAACGTCCACACCTACCTCAATGACTGTGGTAGCAACCAACACGTCAAGTGCCCCTGATCGGAATAGTTGCATAGTTTCTTCTTTTTCGATTCGACCAATCCGCCCGTGCAAAAGTCCAACTTTTAGGTCCGAAAGCACGCCGTCAGATAGCTCGGCAAACACCTCCTCAGCAGATCGAACTTGAAGTGCATCAGACTCGTCAATTAACGGGCACACCACGTAAGCTTGGCGACCAGCGGCGACCTCGTCGAGAACCACTGGCCACACTTCGTCTTCTTCGGTCAACCACATTGTGACAATGGGAGTTCTGCCTGGCGGCATCTCATCCAACACCGACACGTCTAGATCGCCGTACACGGTCATTGCCGCAGTACGCGGAATGGGCGTGGCTGTCATCACCAATACATCTGGGGCCCTGCCGTCTCGGTTTTTTTCCCGTAGAGCTGCCCGTTGTTCAACGCCAAACCGATGCTGCTCATCAATGACCACGACACCAAGAGAACCAAACTCGACTCCTTCCTGAATTAAGGCGTGGGTTCCAATCACAACATCAACTCCACCAGCAACTAGTTCGGCAGCCATCCTTCGTCGTTCAGGTGCTGTGGTCCGACTGGTCAAGAGATCCACTTTGAGCGGGCGATAACCAAGAAGCGTTGCAGGATCGGGAACAGTCATCCCCTCAAGCAGGCCGGAGACACCAAGATAATGCTGTTCAGCCAGCACTTCGGTGGGTGCCATAAAAGCGCCTTGATGACCACCGCGTACTGCAGTAAGTAAAGCAGTAACTGCCACCACTGTCTTACCCGACCCCACATCTCCCTGGAGTAGGCGATGCATCGGGCAAGATCGACTCAGATCCACTGAGATCTCGTCGATGACGCGGCGCTGGGCCCCAGTCAAATCAAAATCCAACCGGTCGTGGAACTCGACCACCAAATCAGCGGCCCCACCGGTGGGGCCTAGGGGGTGGGTGATGCCCACCAAGGTCCGTTCCAAGTCCACTTTGCGGCGCACCAGAGCCAACTGGATGCGGAGCAACTCGTCGAATACCAGACGGCGCCGAGCTTCAACCATTTCAGCCATCGACTCAGGCCGGTGAATGGCCCGGTAGGCATCAGAGCGATCAACCAGCCGGAAGCGATGGCGAACCTCGGCGGGTATTGGGTCGGACAAACCCCGCACAGCCATGGTCCGGCGGAGAGCCTCACCTACAGCGGCATCGACATCCCAACTCTGGAGGCCGGCCGTGTCGGACTGCGGGTAAACGGCGACAATCCGACCAGTCCGGTCACCAATCAAATCGACGACCGGGCCAACCATCTGCAGCGAACCCTGATATTCATCGGCCTTTCCAAATACCACGGCCTGCATCCCTTCCACCAGTTGGCGTTCTCGCCACGGTTGGTTAAAGAACGAGAGGCGCAGCTTGCCCGTCTGATCGGATACGTGGGCCTCAACGAGTGACCGCCCCTTACGGGTCCGCCGTCCGACAACCCTGTCAACCCGAACAAGAACCATTCCCTCTGTACCAGGTTCCAGTTGCGCGATAGTGGCCTCGCGAGTGCGGTCTAGGTAACGACGCGGATAGAAACCGACCAGATCCAAGATGGACTCAACACCTACAGCCGCTAGGGATTTCGCCTTAACTTCGCCCACACCGTTCAGATCGGTGACGGGACGACCAGCCAACTCACGAAGGGTGATACCTCGGTCGGTTACACCAGGAGAATCGTCCACGGGCAACGGGTGCTATTCAACACCTAGGTAATAGGGGTAAAGCGGTTGGCCACCATCGTGAATTTCGACCTCAACATCTGGATGGTTGGTTCCCAGCCAAGCAACGACAGCGGCTGTCGTTGGCTCGTCAGCATCCTCGCCTGTGATAATCGTCACGATCTCGTCCTCCTCGCCAACCAACACAGACAACAACTTGGTGGTCGCGGCAATCGCTGAGTCGGCTACCACCCGAACTTTTCCACCAGTCAACCCAAGGTGGTCTCCCTCGACTATGTCACCTACATCACTAGACGAATCACGCACCGCCACGGTGACCTCACCCGCCGCTACGGCGTCAGCTGCTGCAACCATAGACAAGAGATTCTCATCTGCTGTCCCATGCGGGTCATACTCCAACAGAGAGGCAAAGCCCTCGGTTATGCCCCGAGTAGGCACCACTCGAACCGTCTTGGTGGTTTGGGAGTCAACCTGTTCGGCCACAGCAATGACGTTGCCATTGTTGGGTAGCAACACGACGTCATCAGCTGGCACCGCCTCGACTGCAGCGAGTAAATCTGCGGTAGAGGGGTTCATCGACTGTCCACCGAGCACGATCCGACGCACCCCCAGCGACCGGAAGATGTCACGGATACCAGGGCCGGTAGCCACGGCCACCACGGCACACGCAACTGGCTCACCCACATCCCCATTGTCGACCATGTGATCGCGGACCCAAGCTTGCTCTTCAACCTCTTCGAATAGGTCGGTGACTCGAATCCGGTGGGGGCGCCCAACGGCGATCCCAGCCTCGATGGCTGCACCGATGTCACTTGTATGGACATGGCAATTCCAGACGCCATCGCCCCCTACCACGACAACTGAGTCCCCGAGGGAAGCCCACACCTCCTTGAAGCCTTCTACAGAGCCATCGGGGGCATCCAGGAGGTACATCACCTCGTATCGGCTCCCTTGGTCTCCGCCATCTTTGTGGCCATGGTGATCGATACCAGACGAAACTGGGGAATGGACCTCGGTCGGCTCCGGAAGGGGGCGCCCGTCAACAGCGGTCAAAACGGCATCCAAGAGCAGCAAGAACCCGCTACCCCCGGCGTCGACTACTCCGGCATCTGCTAGGACGGGGAGGAGCTCGGGGGTCCGGGCAAGGCTCTCACCGCCAACTGCTCGGGCTACTTCAGCAACGCTCAGCAGGTCCCCTCCCTTATCGGCAGCCAACACAGCGGCCTCAGCCGCTTCGCGCACCACGGTCAGGATCGTGCCCTCCACGGGCGTCATGACCGCCCCATAGGCCGCAGACGCTGCGGCGCTCAGGCCGTCCGCCAGAAGTCGTCCATCGATAACCATCTCCTCATCGCCAGACATGCCTTCATTGGAGAACGTGGCCGAAAGCCCCCGGAGCACCTGGGAGAGAATTACCCCTGAGTTGCCTCGAGCGCCCATCAACGAACCGTGGGCGATGGCACCGGCTACAGCGGCCATATCAGCCGTGGCGCCTAGGGCCTCGAGGTCCACGCAAACCGAATCGAGGGTCATTGTCATGTTGGAGCCGGTATCACCGTCCGGAACTGGGTAAACGTTCAATAGGTTCAGGTTGGGTCGGTGGGCAACGAGGGCATCACGGAAGATCCCCATGACGTCCCGTAGACCAGCGGCGTCCAGAGAGGAGGTGATCACGATAAATGAGCGTAGCCAGCGGGGCCCGACTCCTCCGGGAGCACAGAGAGAAAAAGTGCACCTCGCCTACCCCATCGGCACTGATACGCCTCCACGGTTGTAGACCCCCTATCAATCGCCGTAGCCTTGCGACGTTGTCGAGACCGGTCCCAAACCGATCAGTCCCCTATCGAGGTGTTGTTATGGCGTCCGTCTGTGAGATCTGTGGCAAGAAGCCCTGGTTCGGTAAATCCCTAAGCCACTCCCACCGGCGGACCAACCGTCGCTGGAATCCGAATATCCAGAGAGTGCGCGCTGTGGTTGGTAAGTCCACCAAACGTATGAACGTCTGCACTGGTTGCATCAAGGCCGGCAAGGTCGTCAAGGCTGTCAACTAAGCCGGACCAAAAATTCTTAAGGAGTCATACGTGCAAGGAGTAATCAAGTCGTACGACCCTGGTACGGGGGATGGCGTACTCATCCGCGAGACCGACTTAGCCGAGTTCCAACTCGCCGACGGTGCCCTAGACGGCTCCGTCTTCCGGATGCTCAGACAGGGGCAACGAGTCCTGTTCGTCCTTGATGGCGACCAAAGAGCCACTTCGCTTTCCCTTGGTTCCGAGGTTGATATGAGAACTCCCGACATCGGTTAAGACTCTCCAGAACGGCCAATCTCTGGCGGCTACAAGAAATTAGGCGTGTTGACCAGAGTCACACCCGCTGAAACGCGAAATTGTTCCGCCCATGTGGCATGTTCATGCTTGGCCAGTAAACAACAGGAACACATGCCGACAGAGAACGACCTGCCCCCCACAGACAACCAGACCCTCATCACATGGGTGGAACACTGGGTCCAGTTGCTTACCCCCGATGCCGTTCACTGGTGTGACGGTTCACCTAACGAGGCCGATCGCCTTTGCGGCTACCTCGTCGAAGCAGGAACCTTCCGTCGACTGAACGACAATCTACGACCGAACTCATACCTAGCTCTTTCGGACCCCGATGACGTTGCCAGAGTTGAAGACCGGACCTATATCTCCACGACCAACCCAGACGACGCCGGACCAACAAACAACTGGCGGGACCCGTCAACGTTGAAGACCGAGATGAGGGAGCTCTACCGAGGCTGCATGAGAGGCCGGACCATGTACGTGGTCCCGTTCTCCATGGGGCCTCTTGGTTCACCCATAGCCCATATCGGTGTGCAACTTACTGACTCGCCGTACGTGGTGATCGGAATGCGCACTATGACCCGCATGGGTTCAGCGGCTCTCGATGCTCTGGGCGACGGAGACTTCGTGCCATGCGTTCACTCAGTTGGAGCCCCGCTCGAGGCCGGCGCGGCCGACGTGGCATGGCCCTGCGACGCCAACAACAAGTACATCTCACACTTCCCTGAGACCAGGGAAATCTGGTCGTACGGATCGGGATACGGTGGCAATGCCCTCCTCGGCAAGAAATGTTTCGCCCTCCGCATCGCCTCAACCATGGCCCGTGACGACGGCTGGCTAGCCGAACACATGCTGATTCTGGGGCTGACATCGCCTGATGGAGATAAGACGTACATAGCTGCGGCCTTCCCATCGGCGTGCGGTAAAACCAATATGGCCATGCTGGTGCCCACTATTCCGGGCTGGACTGTTGAAACCATCGGAGATGACATCGCATGGATGAAATTTGGTGACGATGGTCGGCTCTACGCCATCAACCCAGAAGCTGGCTTTTTCGGCGTCGCCCCAGGAACATCAAATACCACCAACGCCAATGCCATGGAAACGCTTTGGGGTAACTCAGTTTTCACCAACGTGGCTTTGACCCCCGACGGCGACGTCTGGTGGGAAGATTTGACTGACGAGCCACCCAAGGAACTAACCGACTGGCGGGGCCAGCCTTGGACACCTGACTCCGGTCGACTGGCAGCCCACCCCAATGCGCGTTTCACCGCCCCCGCCTCACAGTGCCCATCGATCTCCCCGGATTGGGACGATCCGGCAGGCGTCCCAATCTCAGCCATCCTGTTCGGCGGTCGCCGGGCAACCAATGTGCCTCTAGTTACTGAGGCCCGGGACTGGGAGCATGGAGTGTTTCTTGGGTCGATTATGAGCTCAGAGAAGACCGCTGCAGCTGCTGGAACTATCGGTCATGTTCGGTTTGACCCTTTCGCAATGCTTCCATTTATGGGCTACAACATCGGTGACTACCTTGCCCATTGGTTGTCGATCGGCGATCGTGTCAATCCTTCTCTCCTGCCGAAACTGTTCTGGGTGAACTGGTTCCGAAAGGGGGAAGATGGAAGTTTTCTTTGGCCGGGGTTCGGCGAGAACAGCAGAGTGCTTGAATGGATTGTGGGCCGAGTTTCAGGTCGGGGCGATGTCCTAGATACCCCGATAGGTCTGACCCCAACACTGGACGCCATCGACCGAACCAGTATGGATCTAGACGACTCTGCGATGGCTGGGCTCTTAGAGGTTGACCCCTCCTCGTGGAAGCACGAGGTGGATCTCATTGACAAGCACTACTCGATGATTGGTGACCGCCTTCCGGATCGCCTCCAAACCGAGTTAGACGACCTCCGAAACAGGCTCGATGCTGCCCGGTAACGACCATTGCTGGGAATGCGGTCAGACAGAAACGAGCATCGTTCGGATACCCATACCCATGAGGAAAAGGCCAGTACAGCCGTAAAGCACATGTCGGTGAAGCCACACAGACGGGCGGTAGCTATAGACAATGCCCACCACCGCGAAGGCTACGAAACCGTAGAAAAGGTGGAACTGTGGAGGGTCAATATCTTGGCTGACTACAAGACCCACACCTACTGTCACCTGAAGAGCCACCGTCACCTGGGCCAGAGCAGTGAACCACCACAGGGCCCCCACGCGAAGGACGGTTACCCGATGAGCAGCAAGAGCCCATACTCCGACTAGGCCGTTGCCGACCACCATGACCCAAGCGAGCCCCTCGTGAAAGTTTCGGAGCGAACCGAGCACGGTAAAAACGTTCACCAAATCATCTTGCCTGTGTCCAGCATCAGGGCAACCATCAGTCCAGCAATAGGCTGTGGCTCTGGGACCGTCCTTCGCTAGAACAGTCTGGGTCGACGAACCATTCACGCCCGAAGGCCATGGCAAACGCCACGTCCGGCATGGCTAAGAAGAAAGAGTCTTCGGCGATCTGACTCGCATGGGCACGAATTGCCGCCCGCTTTCGATCCAAGACCGTCATTACGTCAATGCCGTGAGTGATCTCTGAGTCCGGTAAGCCAAACGAATCGGACTCAGCTCGCTCGCGACGCATTTCCAGTAGCACCTCGTCAGACCATGTTTCCTCCCCAGCGGCTATCGCCTCTTCGACCTCGGCCATTGCGACTTCAACCGATGCCCGGATGATGTCACGGTTCATGGTCACCCACCGGATACGGACCGGGGAGTGCCCAATCTCTCCCCGACGGATGGCCCAGCGGGTCCCCACCCGATGAACTTGGATGTGGTCAGGGTGCCCATATCCACCGTGAGGGTCGTAGATCACAAGCAGATCGACATCCTCACCAACCAGGACCTCCTCCAATCGGGTGGCCGCTGAGTCCACCTTGGCTTGCCAGAAGCATTCGGGGTGGTCGTTAGCCGGGTCATCGGCCATGCCGCTGTCTCGATAGTCCAAAAACGCCACCCGACTAACACCCAGAATGGAAGCCGCCTCTTTAACTTCAGCCGTACGGCGATCTCCCAGAGCCTCACCATCAACCAGAACTCCAGGCACTGGTACACCCTCCTCGCCCCGGGTCGCCACCACGAGGACCACCCGGTGGCCCTCGTCGGCCATCCGAGCCATTGTCCCGGCTGACGCCAACGATTCGTCATCAGGGTGTGCGTGGAAGAAAACGATGGTCGACACGATCAAAGGCCTCTCTTTAGTCAAGCAACGGCGCCTGAGGCCCGTAAGGCAGCCACCTCGGCAGCACCCAGACCCAGTTCGCCTAGCAGTTCTTCGGTGTGCTGACCCTCATGCGGTGGTGGCCGTCGAATCGCACCGGGCGTTCCGCTGAGGCGCGGAGCCGGGCCAGGTTGCACGATGCCTCCTGATTCCACAAAAGTGCCTCGGGCCACATGGTGAGGGTGAACGACGGCTTCAGACACCTTCAGTACTGGGGCGTAGCAGACATTGCTGCCTTCCAGAATGGCATTCCACTCATCACGAGTCCTAGTAGCCACCACAGCAGCCACTTTCGTTTTCAATTCGGGCCAACGCGACTGGTTGTGCTGCTCCGCGAAGTCATCGGGATCAAGCTCCAACTTTTCGACCAACTCTGCGTAGAACTGCGGTTCGATTGACCCGATGGAGATGTACTCGCCGTCAGAGCACTTATAGACATCGTAGAAGTGGGCCCCAGTATCAAGCATGTTCTCCCCGCGATTTTCTGTTGAGAAACCCGAGTGGAACATTCCATAAAAGAAACTCATCAAACTGGCGGCTCCATCCACCATGGCTGCATCCACCACCTGACCCTGGCCAGTCGAACGGGCTGAAAAAAGGGCACATACGATGCCGAAGGCTAGATACATGCCGCCACCACCGAAGTCACCCACCAAGTTGAGCGGTGGCACCGGTCCTGAGTCATTTCGCCCCATATGAGCCAAGGCACCAGCCAGGGCGACGTAGTTGATGTCGTGTCCGGCGGCGTGGGCGTAAGGGCCGTCCTGGCCCCAACCGGTCATCCTTCCGTAGACGATGGCAGGATTACTGGCTAAACAAGCATCAGGGCCAAGACCGAGACGTTCAGCCACCCCCGGACGAAAACCTTCAAATACCACATCGGCGTCAGCCACCATTTGTAGTACCAGCTTGCGGCCCTCGTCAGATTTAAGGTCGACCCCAATGCTGCGCCGCCCTCGGGCGTTGACGTTGGGCGGCGGCTTAGACGGATCACCACCGCGAACCGCTTCAACTCGATCAATGCGGACGACATCCGCTCCCATGTCAGCCAACATCATCCCGCAGAACGGGCCTGGCCCGATGCCAGCTAGTTCGACAACTCGGACGCCATCTAGTGCTCCCATGCTGTCCTCCTGTATTCCTGTTTGTTTAAACCGTTGTTTCAGATCGTTGCAACAACAGGCCCACCGTTCAAATCGACAGCATGGCAGTGTCCAACGATGGCCGGGACGAGCACCGACCAGGCACCCGGCGCCATGTCATGACCCCACCCTTCTAGAAGCACGAACTCTGCGCCAGGGATAACCGCTGCAGTACGCTCTCCTGCTGAAGCCGTGATGAGGGTATCGACTGAGCCGTGAACCACTCGGGTAGGAACGACGATGGTGGATAGCAAGACCTCTCGGTTACCCAGGGCCGTCGCAGCACCCCATTGCCGTTCAAAGGCATGCCTCGGTTGGATTGACCGTTTCTGATAGTCAGCAAACACGGTTCTGGCATGCTCGTCGTCGTGCCAAACACTTGCCCATAGCCGTCGATCTGCCAGCTCTTTCTCAACTGCTTCGATGGGATCCGCAGGTGATGCAGTAAGCATGGCGGCAACTACTGCTGCGTCAGGCCGACCAAACCCAGGATTACCTGTCGACGATCCCATCGACACGAGACTCCGGCAACGATTCGGATGTTCAGCGGCGAATGTCTGAGCAACCATCCCGCCAAGTGAGAATCCCACCACATGAGTATCAGCAATTCCTAGGTGGTCCAAGAGGTCAACAGCATCAGCTGCCATGTCAGACAGGTCATAAGGCCTGCCTCCCGGGGGGCCAGTGGGACTAAAGATTGTCGAGAGGCCACTGTCGCGATGGTCATAACGAATGACGTGAAATCCGGCTTCAGCAAGAAGGCGACATAGGCCTTCTTCCCAAACCAACAACTGGCTGCCCAGCCCGTGCATCAGCAGAACACTGGCATCGGTGGATTCCCCGAAAGACTCATGGAAGATCTGCATACCAGAAGGAAGGTCAGCGACAGGCATGGCCCTATTGTCGGATCTCCGCAACCGCCGGTCTAACCGGGCAGTCCGCACTACCTTCTTCTAGGTGAGCGAAAACAAACGGATCCCCCGCGGCCGACCAACCGTCCATGATTACCTGTTCAACGAACTCCAAGCAGTCACGCTGCACGGACTGCTCCGACTCCGGGTCGACGTGTTCGTGGTTGAGCAGGCATGCGCCTACCCCGAGTTGGACGGCCGAGATATCGAATTGGGGACCCGCCACGTGTGGCTGGACGGCACTGACGGGCGACCAGTAGCAACCCTCAGGGTGCTCGTTGAGCCGGATGGGACCCACCGAGTGGGACGAGTCGCTACGCGTCTAGACGCCAGAGGAAACGGCCTAGCCGGCGTACTACTTGCACATGTGCATGACACTACAACTGGTCGCATAGTGCTCGACGCCCAGACGTACCTAGTCCCTTGGTATACCGAACTCGGCTACCAGCCGACAGGCGAAGAGTTCATAGAAGACGGCATCGCACACGTTCCTTTGTCTCGTAACTAACAAACCCGCTCCGGGACTGGTCGTCAGGCGTAGTCGGTGCCATCAAGAAACTCATCGTCAATCCCAAAGTGGTGGGCGACCTCGTGGATGACGGTGAGAGCAACCTGGTGGCGCAGTTCGTCGATATTGGCGCAGGCTTCACAGAGAGCCAATCTATAAATATGTACCCGATCAGGCATCGTCAGCCCGTCGCCTGACGCTCCACCGTAGTTGTCCCGCTCAGTCAGTGGGAGACCCTCGTATAGGCCTAAGAGATCTGGTTCATCACCTTGGTCGGCTGTCAAGACCACCAGATTGTCCATGAATCCAGCCAATTCTGGTGGAAGCCCATCCAGAGCCTCAGCAACAAGACGGTCGAAGGCATCAGAGCCGATGGGGTCCACATCCCGAGAGTACGGCATCAGGCTTTCGAGGCTGACGCAACGCCTCGCTAGGGTGCGGCCAATGGACGTTTCGGAGAATCTCCCTGGCCTCGGCCGAGTCCCCCAAGATACTGCCGAAGCCAACCTAGACAACGGCGGGTTCGAAGACGCTAACGCGCTCCTAGAAGGTCTTAACGACGAACAGTTGACAGCCGTTACCACCGACGCCCTGCCGCTAGCCATCCACGCTGGCGCCGGCTCTGGCAAGACCCGAGTCCTCACTCACCGTATTGCGTGGCGGTCCCTTACCGGACGAGAGGACCCCCGGCGAGTTCTGGCTCTCACCTTTACCCGCAAGGCTGCGTCAGAACTGCGAAGCCGGCTGCGCCTCTTAGGCATGCGTGATCAGGTTGCAGCCGGCACGTTCCATGCCGTAGCCCTAGCCCAACTCCGCTCCTGGTGGCACGAGAATGGCCGTCGAGAGCCTGATCTACTTGATCGTAAACTAGGAATGGTGGTGGAGTGCCTCCCGCGCGATCACCGGACCACCGCAGGAATCGACGTGGTTGCCGAGATCGAGTGGGCAAAAGCCCGACGAATTCGGCCAAACACCTACGCCACGGCAGCCGAGGAGGCTGGACGGAACCCACCCTTACCAGTCCCCACCGTGGCCCGAATCTATGCTGAGTACGAAAAAAAGAAAGTAGACCGAAACTTGGTCGACTTCGACGATCTGCTGGACCTGTGTCGGCACGCGTTGTCTACCGATAACCGATTTGCAAACGCTCAGCGATGGCGTTTCCGTCATCTCTACGTCGACGAGTTTCAGGATGTCAATCCCCTGCAGTTCGACCTGCTGGCCGCCTGGCTTAACGGACGAACCGAACTGTGCGCAGTCGGCGACCCTGACCAAGCCATCTACGGATGGAACGGCGCCGACGCCGACCACCTCAACCGCTTTGACGTGCACTTCTCAGGGGCCACAGTGCTGGAACTTCGCCAGAATTACCGAAGCACCCCGCAGATTCTGGAAGTAGCTGCTCGGGCGCTAGTCGGTCGCCAGCCTCTATCCGCGAACCGAGACGGTGGTGCCGATCCAGTCGTGGCCGGTTATCGCGATGAACAAGCCGAGGCACAAGCCATCGCTCGCAGTGTGCGCGACCGATGTGGTCCTAACGGCCGCTGGCGTGACCAAGCCGTGCTGGTACGCACCAACGCCCAGACTGGACCGATGGTGACCGCCATGCGCGATGGTGGAATCCCGGTACGCACTCGAAGCGGTAGCGGCCTACTCGACCGGTCTGACGTGAAAGCCCAGTTAAACGCCCTCGGACGCCTTGACCGCCCACTCGCTAATCACCTTGGTGACTTGCGGGTCATAGCCAACGACATACGAGATACGGAGGGGGCCACAAGGCTAGAGGACCTCAGCAAGTCAGGATCCGATGGAGGCAGCGATGAGACGGGACGAGTAGCAGCGTTTGCTGAACTCAGCCGTATGGCCGACGAGTTCCTTGCCCTTGAGTCAGAGGGTACCGGTCGCTCCTTTGCTGCCTGGGCGAAGCACCAAGCCCGAACGTTGTCTGACGAATCCACCGATGCTGTGGAGGTCTCAACCTTCCATGCCGCTAAGGGTCTGGAGTGGCCTTCGGTCCACGTGGCTGGCCTCGAACAAGGACTAGTTCCCATTAGTCACGCTCGTGGACCAGTGGCAGTCGCCGAGGAACGTCGCCTGCTCTATGTAGCCCTCACCCGGGCAAAGGACCACCTATCACTGACGTGGGCTGAGCATCGAGCCTTCGGCACAAAGCCGCCATCCAAGCGGCACCCGTCCCCATGGCTTGGCGATCTCGAAGCGGCGATCGCAGGCCTTGGACGCCCAGTGGGTCGGGCCGAAAGTGCACGACAAGCCGCAAACCTCAACGCACGGAACCGTCAGCCAACCCTTCCCGACAGTCCGGTGGTAATAGCGCTGAAGGAATACCGGTCGACAGCGGCCCGGGCCGCCTCAGTCCCTGCCTACGTTATTTTTAAAGACGCCACCATTACCGAACTCGTAGCCATTTGGCCAACCACCATCAGCGAGTTGCTTACCGTGCACGACATCGGCCCAACCAAGGCTGAACGACATGGACTCAGGATTCTTGCTGTGCTAGCAGCCCACGACAAACCCGATAGTTGGGAACCACTGTCGCCCCCTACGGAGGTCACGCGTACTGCACCACCCGGCGCTGTCCCGACTGGTCTCGAGCCTCTCCACAACCGATTGCGAGACTGGCGAAGGAGAACTGCCGACGAACGAAACGTACCGGCCTACCGAATTCTGACCAATGCAGCCATGGACGCCCTAGTCGACTTGCGCCCCATTGACACCAACGGCCTGCTAGCCGTGCCGGGCATCGGGCCCAAGACCGTAGAAGCCCACGGACCAGCCCTTCTGGCCATGCTCGCCTTTGCTTAAATAAGCCTCTTGAAACGGTCCTAGGAGAAGCTGAAATCGGCCACGACTGGTGCATGATCGCTGGGTTTCTCACCCTTGCGCTCGTTGCGGTCAACAATGACGAACTCCAGCGCGGCTAGGGCCGCCGCTGAGGCGTAAACGAGGTCAATTCGCATCCCCATACGTTTGTAGAACGCCCCGCCTCGGTAGTCCCACCAAGAGTGAAGTTCGGCGTCTTCAAACATCTCCCGGAAGACATCCACAAAACCGAGGGTCTCAAGCCGACGAAGGGCGGCACGTTCAGCTGCCGTCACATGCGTTAGGCCCTCAAACGCCGCTGGCTTCCAGACGTCACGGTCGTCTGGAGCCACATTAAAATCTCCCACCACAACCACCGGTGCCGCAGCGGGATCAGCGTTGGTCGCCAGGTCGTCATGCAGGCGGCCCAGCCAGTCCAGTTTGTAGCGGTAGTGGTCGTGGTCGACCTCTCGCCCATTGGGCACGTAGCACG
>CAWVUB010000056.1:0-14586 GCA_963933065.1 uncultured Acidimicrobiaceae bacterium
CTGTAGCCGAAGAAACCGATGTTGCCGACTCTTCTACTGAAGAGCAGGCAGCGGATGAGACCGATTCGGCGCCTGTAGCCGAAGAAACCGATGTTGCCGACTCTTCTACTGAAGAGCAGGCAGCGGACGAAGGCACCGACACCGTTGGTGCAACTGTCAGCCAAGACGACAACGAAGAAGAAGAGGAGTGATCATGGCGACGAAGGAAGAGGTCCTGGACGCGATCGCCGGGATGACCGTGCTGGAGCTAAGTGAGTTGCTATCGGACTTCGAGGAGAAGTTCGGTGTGACTGCCGCTGCCCCAGTGGCTGTAGCTGCGGCGGCCCCGGCCGATGGTGGTGGTGCAGCAAGTGACGATGAGGAGCAAGACTCCTTCGATGTCGTCCTGACCGGTGTTGGCGATAAGAAGATTCAGGTCATCAAGGAGGTTCGTGCTCTTACGAACCTCGGTTTGAAGGATGCCAAGGATCTGGTCGACGGTGTTCCGCAGACCGTGTTGGAAGGCGCCTCGAAGGAGGATGCCGAAAAGGCCAAGGAGGCCCTCGAGGCCGCTGGAGCCAGTATCGAACTCAAGTAGTTCCAATTCGAGAGTTTGGCTAGACGCTTATACCCAGCCATATTCTCGAGTTACTCGAACGGACCTCGGTTCGCCGTTTTAGACGGCGTTCCGGGGTTTCGTCGTTTTCTTCTCGCCCAAGAACCCGATAGAGGTCCTTGACCGGTGAGTTACGAGGCTTTACCGTTTGGAGAGGGCTGGAATTTTGATTGGCCTTTGCAGCCCGCAGGGGTTGTGCTCTCCTGCGCGCGGCCGTTAGTATCACCAGTCGCCGCGGTTGTGCCTTTCATTCGTGCCAGTTTGTACTGAATGTTGACGTAACCGTGGCAGCCCCCACATCCATTTATCCTGGCCAGGAGTTTTAGGTGTCTGCTCGCCCCCTCGTCCGGGACCGTTACTCATTCGGCAATCTGGAGGAAGTCCTCCCGCTGCCCCATCTCATCGACATCCAGCGGAAGTCGTTCGAGTGGTTCAGTGCTGAAGGTGTTGCCGACACGTTCCGGGACCTCAGCCCCATCACCGATTTTAGTGAGACTCTCTCTCTGGAACTCGAGTTCGACCCGACGGATGAGGACCTGTGTCCACCTCCGAAGTTCACGGTAGAGGAGTGCAAGGAGAAGGACATGACCTTCTCCGCCCCCATCTTCGTTCGTGCTGCGTTCAAGAACCAGAACACGGGGGAGATTAAGGAGCAGACGGTCTTCATGGGAGATTTCCCAAGGATGACCGAGAAGGGCACTTTCGTTATTAATGGGACTGAGCGGGTCGTCGTGTCCCAACTCGTCCGCTCCCCGGGTGTGATCTTCCAACCTGGTGACCGTTACCGGCTCCGCAACATGTCCAAGCACCAGTTGGTCACTGGCACCATTCATCCCTACCGGGGCGAGTGGATTGAGTTCGACGTTGAGCACAAACCAGGTAAGCATGTAACTGCTGGGACCCGAGTGGCTCGCAAGCGTCGTATCTCGATGTTCACTCTGTTACGAGCCTTGGGCTACGACGAGGAGAACGAGCCGGGCTTCCTTGATCGTTTCGTTCGGTATTTTGACTACCTTGAGGGCCAGTGGGAAAAAGATAAAGATCTGGCTCCTACTCAAGAAGAGTCGCTACTTGAGATCTACAAGCGGGTTCGTCCCGGTGAGCCACAGTCGGTAGAGGCCGCTCGGGCCTATCTTCGTAACGCCTTTTTCGAGTCGCGTCGGTATGACCTGTCTAGGGTCGGCCGTTATAAGTTGAATCGGAAACTCGGTCCTGAGATAGAAAAAATTGAGAAAATCTTTGGCCTTGACCTTGAGCGTCCTGACCCAGACTCTCCAGTGCTGACCCGGTCTGAAGTCTTGGCCACGTGCACCTACCTCTTGCATCTTGCCAAGGGTGAGCCCGGTTATCGCCTAGACGACCAAGACCACTTTGCTAATCGTCGTATTCGTTCGGTAGGGGAGTTAATACAGAACCAGTTGCGTATTGGCCTTTCACGCATGGAGAGAGTTGTGCGTGAGCGCATGACGACGATGGACGTAGAGGCAATCGCCCCGCAGAATCTGGTCAATATTCGGCCGGTGGTTGCTGCTATCAAGGAGTTCTTTGGCACGAGTCAGTTGTCGCAGTTTATGGACCAGGTCAATCCCCTGTCGGGTCTCACCCACCGTCGTCGTCTTTCAGCACTGGGTCCGGGTGGTCTGTCCCGTGAACGGGCCGGCTTCGAAGTCCGTGACGTCCACTTCTCGCACTATGGACGCATGTGTCCCATTGAGACTCCAGAGGGACCCAATATTGGTCTTATTGGTGGTCTAGCCACCTACGGTCGAGTCAACCCTTTCGGTTTCATCGAGTCGCCGTATCGCAAGGTGATCGACGGTCGAGTCACCGATGACATTGTCTACATGGCGGCCGATGATGAGGAGGAGTACGTCGTCGCTCAGGCCAACGCGCCCCTCAACGATGACAAAACCTTCCGCAATGATCGCGTTCTTGTCCGTCGGTCACCTCAGGCCGCATCGCTGAATGATCTCAGACTGCAGCTCGAGCAAGACGTATTCTTTGGTGCGACTACCGAGATCTCCTATGTGCCAGGTGCTGAGGTCCAACTCATGGACGTCTCGCCGAAGCAGATCGTTTCGGTGGCAACTGCGCTCATCCCGTTCCTAGAGCACGACGATGCTAATCGGGCGCTTATGGGTGCAAACATGCAACGTCAGGCGGTGCCACTGGTTCGTTCCGAGGCTCCGTATATCGGCACAGGCATAGAGGCCAGTGCCGCCCATGATGCGGCTGACATGCTGCTGGCCAGTGAGGCCGGCACCGTGGTGGCCATTGATGGAGTGTCCGTGACAATGGACTACGCCAAGGCGGGCAAGGTCACCCACCTTCTTCTCAAGTATGTCCGTTCCAATCAGGACACCTGTATCAACCAGAAGATCCGGGTCACACCGGGTCAGAAAGTTAAGGCAGGCCAGTTACTGGCTGACACTTCATCGACCGATGGTGGCGAGTTGGCGCTGGGCAAAAACTTGCTGGTGGCTTTCATGTCCTGGGAGGGTTACAACTTCGAGGACGCCATCATCCTTTCGGAGCGCCTCGTCAAGGACGACGTCCTCACATCTATCCATATTAAAGAACATGAAATCGACGCTCGTGATACCAAATTAGGCGCTGAAGAGATCACTGGCGATATCCCAAATCTGTCTGACGAGATTCTTGCTGACCTTGACGAACTGGGCATAGTGCGCGTGGGCGCTGAAGTGTCACCAGGAGACGTATTGGTTGGCAAGGTCACCCCGAAGGGTGAAACCGAGCTCACACCGGAGGAGCGTCTTCTAAGAGCGATCTTTGGTGAGAAGTCTCGCGAAGTTCGTGACACATCGCTAAAAGTTCCTCACGGTGAGACCGGCAAGGTCATCGACGTCAAGGTGTACAACCGTGACAACGGCGATGAGTTGCCGCCTGGCGTCAATCAACTTGTCCGTGTTTACGTGGCTCAAAAGCGCAAGATCAGCGTTGGAGACAAGTTGGCCGGCCGTCACGGTAATAAGGGTGTCATCTCAAAGATTCTTCCTATTGAGGACATGCCGTATCTAGCCGATGGCACTCCAGTAGACATCCTTCTTAACCCACTTGGTGTTCCGTCTCGAATGAACGTAGGTCAGGTGCTGGAGGCCCATCTGGGCTACTGCGCCCGTTGGGGCTGGGAGATTGACGGTGAGGTTGTGGGTACCGACCCGGTACGCGGCATCGAGAAGAAGACCCGCCCGTCTACCGAACCCGCAGTCCACGTGGCTACGCCCGTCTTCGATGGCGCCCACTGGGACGAAGAGGAATTGGCCGGCAAGCATCCAACCATTCAGAAGATTCTTGGCAATCTGAGAGCTGAGTCGGTCGACGGAAACCGGATGATCCAGTTAGATGGTAAGACCACTTTGTACAACGGGCGAACCGGCGAGGCCTATGACAGTGAAATCATGGTCGGTTATGTCTACATCCTGAAGTTGGCTCACCTCGTGGATGACAAGATCCACGCCCGGTCAACTGGTCCGTACTCCATGATTACCCAGCAGCCGCTCGGCGGTAAGGCCCAGTTCGGTGGCCAGAGGTTCGGTGAGATGGAGGTTTGGGCACTAGAGGCATACGGTGCCGCCTATTGTCTTCAGGAGCTCTTGACCATTAAATCCGACGATGTCCTAGGGCGGGTAAAGGTCTACGAGGCCATTGTCAAGGGCGAGAACATCCCCGAGCCGGGTATCCCTGAGAGTTTCAAGGTGCTCATCAAGGAGATGCAGTCGCTATGCCTCAACGTGGAAGTACTCGCTGAGGACGGCAACGAGATCGAGATGCGGGACTTCGACGAAGACGTTTACCGCGCCGCCGAGGAACTCGGCATTGACCTGTCCCGCCCGGAACGCGGGTCAGACGAGGAGGACGAGCGCCGCGCCGCTGGTCTGCTCGCCCGCTGAACCCACCCCTAATTAACTGATAGTAACCACACACTAAATTCGCACCGCAAACAAGACGCAGGAAGACACAGTGCTCGACGTCAACGAATTCGATCAACTTCGCATAGGTCTAGCTACAGCGGATGGCATCCGTATGTGGTCCAACGGTGAGGTTAAGAAGCCAGAGACCATCAACTATCGCACTTTGAAGCCGGAGAAGGACGGGCTCTTCTGCGAGAAGATCTTCGGTCCAACTAAGGACTGGGAGTGCTATTGCGGCAAGTACAAGCGTGTCCGGTTCAAGGGCATTATCTGTGAGCGCTGTGGCGTTGAGGTGACCCGGTCCAAGGTCCGTCGCGACCGCATGGGTCATATCGAGTTGGCTGCGCCAGCTGTGCACATTTGGTACTTGCGGGGCACTCGCTCATGGTTGGCCTACCTACTCATGGGCACCGAGCCTCGTGAGGAGCTTAAGGCTAAGCAGTTGGAAAAAGTTATTTACTTTGCTGCGAACCTGGTGGTTTGGGTAGATGAAGACAAGCGTCACGATGACCTCCCAGAGTTGGAGTCGGAGTTAGCCGAGGAACGCTTGGCTATCGAGGAGGAGCGCGATCGCGAACTGAATCGCCGACAGGAGGACCTTGAAAAAGAGTTGGCTGATATGGAGGCTGAGGGTGGTAAGGACTCGGACCTGAAGGCCCGAGCCAAAGCCGCTGAGAAGGATCTCCAGTTCATCCGGGATCAGTATGAACAGGAGCTCGATGTACTGAACCGAGCCTGGGACGAGTTCACTGGCCTGTTTGCCCGCCAGATCATTGAAGAGGACATGCTCTGGCGTGAACTCGAAGACCGCTGGGGCGAATACTTCGAGGGTGGTATGGGCGCCGACGCCTTAGCCCAAATGATCGACAAGATTGACTTCGACGATGAAGAGGTCAAACTTCGTGTCCAGATAGATCCGCCAGAGGGTCAAAAGCCGCTGTCGGCCCAACGCAAGCAGAAGGCCATCAAGCGACTCAAGATCGTCGCTTCCTTTAACCGTCGCGATGAGTACGGCCGCAGGGTCAACGAACCTCGGGCCATGATCCTCGATGCCGTGCCGGTTATCCCTCCGGAGTTACGCCCCATGGTCCAACTTGACGGTGGCCGTTTCGCCACCTCAGATCTCAACGACCTATACCGCCGGGTGATTAATCGAAACAACCGCCTTAAGCGACTACTTGACCTTGGGGCTCCCGCAATCATCGTCAATAACGAGAAGCGCATGCTTCAGGAGGCCGTCGACGCGCTATTTGATAACGGCCGTCGTGGCCGTCCGGTGACTGGCCCAGGTAACCGTCCGCTGAAGTCTCTATCGGACATGCTTAAGGGCAAGCAGGGCCGGTTCCGTCAGAACCTGCTTGGTAAGCGTGTTGACTACTCAGGACGTTCGGTAATCGTGGCTGGGCCAACGCTCAAGTTCCACCAGTGTGGCTTACCCAAGGTCATGGCACTCGAGCTTTTCAAGCCGTTTGTAATGAAGAAGTTGGTTGACGAGCAGCTGGCTCAGAACATTAAGTCAGCCAAGCGTATGGTTGAGAGGCGTAAGCCTCAGGTGTGGACGGTTCTTGAGGAAGTCATTCGCGAGCACCCAGTTCTTCTAAATCGCGCTCCAACTCTCCACCGTCTTGGTATCCAGGCCTTTGAGCCGGTGCTGGTCGAGGGCAAGGCCATTCGTATCCACCCACTGGTTTGCGCAGCGTTCAACGCCGATTTCGATGGCGATCAGATGGCGGTTCACTTGCCGTTGTCGTCCGAGGCTCAATCTGAGGCCCGCGTTCTAATGCTGTCAGCCAATAACGTGCTCAGTCCGGCCCACGGACGCCCGCTCGTAACCCCGACCCAAGACATGGTCATCGGCGCTTACTATTTGACCGCCGAGGGCGAGGGTCTTACCGGTGAGGGCAAGGTATTTCGCGATATCGACGACCTCAGGTGGGCTTGGGAGAGCGGAACGGTGGATCTACATGCCCGTATCCAGTTCCGCTCTGCGGAGTATCCAGAACTAATCGAGACGCCAGCCAATGGCGTGGCTGCAACGTGGCGTACGACCACACCGGGCCGAGTGTTCTTTAACGAAGCCTTACCTGGGCACGAGATTGAACCCCTCGAAGTTGGCGGCCATAGAGCCAAGATGATCACCTTCGTGAATGAGCAGATTGGCAAGACCGGGTTGGGTCTCATTGTGGACGACCTGGCACGTGGTTATCCCAAGAAGGTGGTGGCGGAGTCTCTCGACGCCATGAAGGATGTCTGCTTCCTTTTCGCAAGCCGTTCTGGCCTGACAGTGTCGATAGATGATGTCAAGATCCCGCCCGAGAAGGCGGCCATCCTTGATGAGCACGAGAAGCGTGCGGACAAAGTCGAGGCTCAGTTTCGGAAAGGCATTATCACCGATGGTGAGCGTCGACAAATGGAAGTCGAGATCTGGAATTCGGCAACTGCTGATGTAACCGCGAAGATGGTGGATTCCCTCGAGGCCGATCAAGACAACCCAATTGACACGATGGTCAAGTCGGGTGCCCGTGGAAACATGATGCAGGTCCGTCAGATTGCGGGCATGCGCGGCCTAGTAGCCAATCCCCGCGGTGACATGATTCCACGCCCCATTAAGTCCAACTTCCGTGAAGGACTGACGATGTTGGAGTACTTCATCGCCACACCGGGTGCCCGTAAGGGTCTAGTAGACACGGCTTTGAGGACAGCCGATTCGGGTTATCTGACCCGTCGACTGGTTGATGTGTCACAGGAACTGATTATTAACGACGTCGACCCATTCGACTCAGAAATGGGTGTACGCGGCATTTGGATTGATGATGTGTGCCCGGATGAACCCAATCGGCGGAGTCACCTTGAGACGCGCCTGTTCAGTCGATGCCTGGCTGACGATTTAACTCTGGCCGACGGGACGGTCTTGGCGGCTGGATCCATTGTGGGTGAGCCTGAGATGATTGCCTTGCGGGACGATACGACTATTGACCGTGTGCGGGTACTCTCGCCGCTAACCGACGAGTCGCCAACTGGCGTTTCGGCGGCCAGTTACGGAATGTCACTGGCTACTAACAAGGCCATCGAGGTGGGCGAAGCGGTTGGTGTAATCGCTGCTCAGTCGATTGGTGAACCAGGAACCCAGTTGACCATGCGGACGTTCCACACCGGCGGTGTTGCCGGAAAGGACCTAGCTGGTGGGCTTCCTCGGGTTGTGGAACTGTTTGAGGCACGAGAGCCAAAGGGCAAGGCGAATCTTGCTCGAATCTCCGGCGTTGTACGTATTGCCGAGGATGAGGGTCGCGGTCGTGAGGTCACCGTAGTGGCTGATGACGGTGCTGAGGATGTCCACTTGATTCTAGGGCCGGCTCGCATCGAGGTTGCTGACGGTGATGAAGTCCGGGCTGGTGACGCCATTGTTGAGGGGCCGCGGGACCCTAAAGAACTCTTGGAAATAAAGGGTGTTCGAGAGACCCAGCAGTACCTCGTGGAAGAGGTTCAGCGTGTCTATCGCGATCAGGGAGTGTCGATCCACGACAAGCACATCGAGTTGATTGTGCGGCAGATGACCCGCCGGGTGAAGATAAACGACACAGGCGAGTCAGACTTCCTACCTGGTGAACAGGTTGATCAACGTCAGTTTGCTGAGACAAATCGTTTGCTGGTGGCTGAGGGTAAGCGTCCAGCTGAGGGGCGCCCTGAACTTATGGGCATCACCAAAGCATCACTGGCCACTGAGTCATGGCTCTCGGCGGCCTCCTTCCAGGAGACCACTCGGGTGCTCACTGAGGCAGCCATCGAATGTCGAAGTGACAATCTCATTGGCCTAAAAGAGAACATCATTATCGGGAAGTTGGTGCCAGCGGGGACTGGGATGGAGGCTTACCGGAGAGTGGCTACCCATGCGCCGGACTACAAGCCGATGGACTTCTATTCATCGGCCGATGAAGAGCAGGACTTGGCTGAGTGGTTAGCCACTCAGGTAGGTCCAGGTGATAGTGATGCCTTCGCTGGCGCCTACGAGGCCGATGTAATCAAACTAGCCGGGACTATGGAAGCGACTGCGGAGGCCACCCCCGAAGTTGACTGACTTGTAGTCGAACAGCTGACCGAACCCCGGCGGCGATCTATGCCGGGACCAGTGGTGTTGTGGTGTGGTTAAAAGGGCGACGTTTGGAGCGGGCTATACCCACCCATAGACTCGGTCGTTGGCCGTTGCTGCCACCCGGTTCGGGGTGTGTCAGACAAACCAAATTGATTTTGACATCGAAATGTACATTAGAAGCGACCCGTTTCCGGGTCGATACGAGGAGCACAAGTGCCCACCATTCAGCAGCTGGTCCGCAAGGGCCGCCAGTCCAAGCGCCGCAAGGAAACCACACCAGCGCTGAAGGGCGCCCCCCAGCGGCGTGGTGTTTGCACGCGCGTGTACACAACTACGCCAAAGAAGCCGAACTCTGCCCTCCGCAAGGTGGCCCGTGTGCGTCTTACCAGCGGAAGCGAAGTTACGGCTTACATTCCAGGTGAAGGTCACAACCTCCAAGAACACTCCATTGTGTTAGTGCGCGGTGGTCGCGTAAAGGACCTTCCCGGAGTCCGCTACAAAGTGGTCCGCGGAACGTTAGACACCTCAGGTGTTAGCCAGCGTCGCCAGGCTCGCAGTCGCTACGGCGCCAAAAAGGAAGGCTGACCGTGCCACGCAAGGGTCCCGCCATTCGCCGTGAGTTGACTCCGGATCCGGTCTACCGGTCTACCGTCGTCACCCAGCTCGTAAATAAGGTGCTTCAGCGCGGCAAGCGCTCCACCGCCGAGCGTATTGTTTACAGCGCACTCTCTACTGTTGAAACGAAGACCGGTTCCGAGCCAGTTGGAACTTTGAAGCGGGCAATTGACAATGTCCGCCCCCAGCTTGAGGTGCGTAGCCGGCGAGTTGGTGGTGCCACCTACCAGGTTCCAGTCGAAGTCCGCCCTCGGCGAGCTAATACGTTGGCGGTTCGTTGGTTGGTGAACTATTCACGAGATCGTCGCGAACGGACCATGGCTGAGCGTCTGGCTAACGAGATTATGGACGCATCTAACGGACTGGGGTCCTCAGTTAAGCGCCGTGAAGACCTACACAAGATGGCTGAAGCCAACAAGGCCTTCGCCCATTACCGTTGGTAGTCAGTAGACCAGGCCTCGCTTAACCAGACCGGCTACCAGCGTTCACTCGCTGCGTGCTATCTGGCCTTCGTCGAGGATTTCTGGCGTTCCACGGCAAACCACCCGGGCCCAGTCCCGGATTTACGACCAAATCCTTCCACCAATACCGACGAGACACTGAGCACTGATATGGCGACGCGACATCCCCTCGAAAAAACCCGCAACATCGGGATCATGGCCCATATCGACGCGGGTAAGACCACGACAACTGAGCGGATTCTTTATTACACCGGGGTCAACTACAAGATCGGTGAGGTCCACGACGGCGCGGCGACTATGGACTGGATGGAGCAGGAGCAGGAGCGGGGAATCACCATTACATCGGCAGCCACGAGTTGCTTTTGGAATGATCACCGAATCAACATCATTGATACACCGGGACACGTCGACTTCACCGTTGAAGTAGAGCGTTCTCTACGAGTGTTGGATGGTGCAGTGGCCGTATTCGACGGTGTTGCCGGTGTGGAGCCCCAGACCGAAACTGTTTGGCGTCAAGCCGATAAGTACAACGTTCCTCGAATGTGTTTCATCAACAAGATGGACCGCACGGGCGCGGACTTCTACTTCGTGCTGGACACCATTCGCGAGCGTTTGGGTTGCAACGCCGCGGTCATCCAGCTACCCATCGGGGCCGAGGGTGACTTTGCCGGCATTATCGACCTGATCGAGATGAACGCCCTCATCTGGCAGGGCGAGGACCTCGGCGCCTCTTGGGACGTCGTGGACATCCCCGAGGACCTGGCTGAGCTGGCCGAACAGTACCGGGCCGAGCTGCTTGACACGCTGTCCGAGTTTGATGAGAACATCCTCGAGAAGTTCGTCGGCGAGGAGGAGATCACCTCCGATGACGTCCGTAGTGCGGTCCGCTCCGGCACCTTGTCCGGCGACTGCGTGCCGATCCTCACCGGTTCGGCCTTCAAGAACAAGGGCGTGCAGCCGCTGCTGGACGCCGTTGTTGAGTTCCTTCCGTCGCCGGTCGACCTTCCGCCGGTCGAAGGCGTGCACCCGCGTTCGGGCGACACGCTTGATCGTGTGGCATCGGACGACACTCCGTTCTCCGCCCTAGCTTTCAAAATCATGACCGATCCTCATGTAGGCAAGCTCATCTACTTCCGGGCCTACAGCGGCGTGCTCGAGAAGGGTTCAGCGGTGCTCAACACCCGGACCGGCAACAAGGAGCGCATCGGTCGCGTGCTCGAGATGCACGCCAACGATCGCGAGGACCGCGACGAGGTCCGAACCGGCGACATCGTGGCCGGCATCGGTCTCAAGAACACACGTACCGGCGACACGCTGTGTGCCCCAGACCATCCCATTGTCCTGGAGCAACTCGAGTTCCCGTTGCCGGTGATCCACGTGGCCGTCGAGCCCCGCTCCAAGGCCGATCAAGACAAGATGAGTAAGGCGCTCTTCTCCCTGTCCGAAGAGGATCCAACCTTCACCGTCCGAAGCGATGAGGAGACGGGCCAAACGATCATCGGGGGTATGGGTGAACTGCATCTCGAGGTATTGGTCGACCGCATGCTCCGGGAGTTTCGGGTGGATGCCAACGTTGGTAAGCCCCAGGTGGCCTACCGCGAGACAATCAGCAGACCTGTTATGGACCATCGCTACACGCATAAGAAGCAGACCGGTGGTTCAGGCCAATTTGCTGAGATTGTTGCCAGTCTTGAGCCCTACGAGGATGACGAGGCGACCTACCTCTTCGAAGACAAGATCTCCGGTGGGCGTATACCCAAGGAGTACATTGGATCGGTAGACGCTGGCGTCCAACTTGCGAGTACCAACGGCCCGCTGGCCGGTTTTCAGGTGCTTGGTTTAAAGGTGACTCTCAACGATGGCAAGGCCCACGATGTGGACTCCTCGGAGATGGCCTTCAAAATTGCTGCTCAGGCATGGTTTCGCGAGGCAATACGAATGGCCAAGCCGGTATTGCTTGAGCCGGTGATGTCAGTGGAGGTAGTAACCCCCGAAGACTATATGGGTGATGTAGTGGGTGACCTGAACTCCCGGCGTGGTCGGGTAGGCCAAATGGAGGCGCGTGGGTCCAACCAGGTCGTCAGCGCCCAGGTGCCGCTGTCAGAGATGTTCGGATACGCTACTGACCTGCGATCGCGTACCCAGGGGCGTGCTACATACACGATGCAGTTTGATTCGTACCAGCCCACGCCTAGTTCGGTGCAAGAGGAGATCACCCGCCGTATCCACGGTGAGTGATCGCCAGTAGGCGCACCATTCATTTAGAATCCAGTCCAAAGAAAAAAGAAACCAAGGAAGAAGAAGCGCAATGGCCAAGGCCCAGTTCGAACGCAACAAGCCCCACGTCAACGTAGGCACCATGGGTCATATTGACCATGGAAAGACCACGTTGACTGCAGCGATCACCAAGGTCCTGTCGGATCGAGATCCCAACTCCACCTCCTTCACCGAGTTTGAGAACATCGACAAGGCCCCCGAGGAGCGGGAGCGCGGCATTACGATCAATGTGAGTCACGTCGAGTACGAGACCCCGAACAGGCACTATGCCCACGTCGACATGCCGGGTCACGCGGACTACATCAAGAACATGATTACTGGCGCCGCTCAGGTCGACGGCGCAATTCTTGTGGTGTCAGCCGCTGACGGTCCGATGCCTCAGACTCGTGAGCACGTGCTCCTAGCTCGCCAAGTTGGTGTGCCAAAGATCATCGTGGCACTAAATAAGTGCGACATGGTCGATGACGAGGAGTTGCTTGAACTGGTTGAGATGGAAGTTCGGGAGTTGCTCGACGAGTACGACTTCCCGGGTGACGACACCCCTGTTGTGCGGGTCTCCGCTCTCAAGGCTCTCGAGGGTGATAGCGACGCTGGAGATCAGGTCGTGGATCTGATGAATCAGGTAGACGAGTTCATTCCGCAGCCCAAGCGTGACATCGACAAGCCGTTCCTTATGCCGATCGAGGACGTGTTTTCGATTACCGGCCGCGGAACGGTAGTAACCGGTCGTGTTGAACAGGGCATTGTTAACACTGGTGACAACATTGAAATTATCGGTCTCAAAGACACCCAGACAACAACCTGTACCGGTGTTGAGATGTTTCGCAAGTTACTCGATCAGGGTGAAGCCGGAGACAATATCGGTGCTCTCTTGCGGGGTATCGACAAAGAAGACGTCCAGCGTGGACAGGTGCTTGCCAAGCCTGGCTCGATTACCCCTCACACCCACTTCGATGCAGAGTGTTATGTGTTGACCAAGGAGGAAGGTGGTCGCCATAAGCCATTCTTCTCCAACTACCGTCCGCAGTTCTACTTCCGGACTACCGACGTAACTGGCATGATCGAGTTGCCTGAGGGCACCGAGATGTGCATGCCGGGGGACAATACGACCATGTCTGTTGAACTAATTGCTCCAATCGCCATGGATGAGGGCCTGCGCTTTGCTATTCGTGAGGGTGGCCGCACCGTGGGTGCAGGCGCCGTCACCAAGATCCACAAGTAGGCGGGGCGACGCTGATGCCTGCAGGGCAGAAAATTCGAATCCGGTTAAAGGCCTACGACCATGAGGTCATAGACCAATCGACTAAGAAAATCGTCGAGACAGTTCGGCGAACTCAGGCCGACCTGCGTGGTCCAGTTCCACTACCAACCGAAAAGCACCGGTACACGGTCATTCGGGGGCCCTTCAAGGACAAGGATTCCCGGGAACACTTTGAGATGCGGATACACAAGCGTCTTATCGATATTTTGGATCCCTCCGCTAAGACAGTGGACTCACTGCAGCGTCTAGACCTTCCGGCTGGCGTCGATATCGAGATCAAGATCCAGCAGGTCTGACTTAGCTGGATAGGCAAGGTCAAATCCTGAGTCGGTGCATCGAACTTGGGAGTTCTGGGTCATTTCCTCTGATGGGAAACTTCCCTGTTTTAGTTAATTTCAGTAGTTAATTCGTCAACCACCGGCTCATTTGGTTGGGAACCAACCCTTTCGCTGTGGCCACGACGCTGGCTACTGGCTTCTTGAAGGTGCTCGGCAACCTCATGGCGTTCTGCTTCGGCAGCTATGACGGCCTGGATGGTGGCTGCTGCGGGGAGGGCAAGCAGGGCGCCGACTACACCCAAAATGGCTGCTCCGGCGATTACGGCTCCAAAGGCCACCGCCACATGGAGTTGCATGGTGTGGGCGGTGATACGGGGCCCTAAGACATAGTTCTCAATTTGCTGATAGATAGCGATTACGACAACCACCCAGAGGCCGTCAATCGGGTCGGCTAAAAGGGCAATAATAAGTGGAAGCGTTCCGGCAATGAAGGTTCCGACTACGGGGACAAACTGGGACATTATCCCCACCCATAAGGCGAGAGCGAGAGCCGATGGCAGGCCGATGATCTCAAAGGCAGCCCAGTGGACCAGTGTCGAACCCAAAGCCAGCAAACTGCGTGACAAGATATAGCCACCAGTTTTCTCAATTGCCAAGTCCCAGACCTCTAGTACGTGTCTCTGGTGACGTTCGGCTAAGAAAGAACAGATCAGGCGGCGAAGTTTGGGGCCTTCTGCCACCAAGTAGAAAGTAAACAGGCCAACGGTGAATAACTGGAACAAGACGTTTACCACGGTGGTTCCAAAGCGGGCTAGGTCATCGGCCACGTTGCCCAGCCAACTGGCTAGCGCACCGGAGTCATAGTTGGCCCGGAGGTCTGCTGTGGTGTTTTCGACGCCGAATGAGTCTTCTAACCATTTGTCCACGTCAGTGAGGTAGGTAGGGACGTTTTCACTGAACTCCGTCACCTGCTCGGCTAGGAGATTGCCCACTTGGACGCCAAATCCACCCATGCTGGCCACTAGCACGACCATGGAGAGCGCAGTTCCTAAGCTCCGACGGAGTCCAGCACGCTCG
>CAWVUB010000057.1:0-14503 GCA_963933065.1 uncultured Acidimicrobiaceae bacterium
CAGGGTGACCTTGGTGCCGGTGGTGCGACCTTCGCCAGTGGCCTCCTGGCCGATGCCGAGGATCCGATCCGAACTCACAGGGTGGAGGTAGCCGGAGTAGCCAGTGATTTTCAGTTCGCCGCGTACCCGTGGAGCGGTCGGGTTGGATAGATCCACGGTATAGAAGGGATCTGTCTGACGGAAAGTGACCACGTAGGCCACGTCGCCAACGTACCGGACGGCGAAGATGCGCTCACCGCGACCCATGTCGCCCACCTGGCCAACTACCTCCAACCCAGCATCTCGGCGAGTAAGCACCGAGACCATGGATTCAGCATCTTCGTCGAAGCGCCATGGCCCACCGGTGGTAGACGCCACACGCAGGTAACCGTTGTGTTCGGACATGGAGAACTGGTTCAGGAGGTGGCCGGGCACCTGGCCTGAAGCGGTGTAGGCAGTCTGGGTGGGATCGGTCACGTCGAATTGGTGGATAGCCGTGTCCCAGTTGCGGTCCCACCAAGATCGCCGTTGGTCGTCGGCCAGCACGTCGGGATCCACCCAGGTGTTGGTTGACACATAGAGGTGCTCGTTGCCGGCATAGACGGTCGAGCCCTCGGCCAAGACGGCGGTTGTGGAGGGCTGGGCCAGCGATTCGGTGAGCGGGATCGTGAGCACTGACAGGGTCGAGAAGCCGGCGAACGTGGTGGGGTGGGACACATCAGTACATGCGTGCAGCGGTCCATCAACCACCGAGCCGTCGGCCGACTCTAGGACGAACCCGGGCATCCAGTCAGCCAGAATGGTCTCGCTCACCACGTCACGATTAAACCTCTTGGCTTGCTCCTCACCGTTACTGTTCTGCGGGTACACGAAGGGGATTTCGTTGGGCGGCGTGGTGATTACCACGCGGGCCGAGCCACCGACCACACGGGTGGACACGTGGTGTCCTTCGATGGTGAGGACATTAGCGATCCGCAGGTCTCCCGGATCTGACAGGTCGACCTCGATGAGGCTGGTCAACTGTCGCCAGCCTCCCTCGGGTATGAGACTTGAGAAGGCTGGCCGGAATGGGGAATTTCTATCGAGATGCGTGTCTGCAATAAGCAGTACCCGGTCACCGGCTAACAACATTTCTCTGCTCCAGTGGCCATCGATGCTGAGGGTGTCGGTCAGCGTCGCTTCTCCTCCCGTCAGAGACACGTGATGGAGCTGGTCGTCCTCGATGATCAGGATCCGTCGGCCATCGGTTTTGAGCAGGTCAGGCTCGTCGATACCCAGTTCCTGAACGTTGGTGCCCGAATAGTCCTGCCCCTCGACGAGCCCTTGGTCCGATGTTCGAGCGACGGATCCAGCCGTCGCCATTGAGTCCTCGCCCAGGGCGGCGGCCTCGAGCATTAGCGGACCGCCGTACCAACTGCCGCTCAGTCCGTAGGGCCCGACCCGTTCGACGGCCTCCATCTTGAGGTGGCGCAGAAGTTCTTCGCACGCCGTGAAGGCGACAAGGCCGGCCGTTAACTCGGTGTCCGAGACGTCGACAGCCCCGGTGGTTGTGGCGCCTCCACCGGAAAGGCCGGCTTCCTTAGGATCCTTGGCGCACGCACTGGCTACTAACGCCACCATCAGGAAGAGGACCAACATGTCGGACAGGATCCGCCGGCATATCCGCCAACGGTTCATGCCGAGGTGGGCAACCAGGCCGGGCGGGTTGCCTCATAGTCGTCGATCTCGGCTGTGTGACGCAACGAGATACCGATGTCGTCCAGCCCCTCGAGGAACCGTTCCCGGGTGGAGGACTCCAGCGGGAAGGAACACGAGATGCCGGCCTCGGGTGCTTCGAGGGTCAGGGCGGCCACGTCGACGGTGACAACCAAGTCAGGATTGGCCTCCACGGCATCCAGCAGGGCGGCCCCTACCTCATCTGATACCTGAACTGGCACCAAGCCGTTTTTGGTGCAGTTGTTGCGGAAGATGTCAGCGAACTGGGGGGAAACTACGGCGCCAAACCCGTACTGCTGGATAGCCCACACGGCGTGCTCACGTGACGAGCCCGTTCCAAAGTTGGGTCCAGCTACCAGTACGACAGCCTCGGAGTAGCGCTCGTCATTTAGAACGAAGTCACGGTCGTCGCGCCACTCGGAGAACAGACCCTTGTCGAAACCGGTGCGTTCCACCCGTTTGAGCCAGTCACTCGGAATGATCTGGTCGGTATCGACATCGGAGCGACGTAGTGGCACAGCGGTGCCCGACACGATCTGGACGGCGTCCATGGTAGTTCCTCTCTCGTTTCCAGTTTGGTGGTGAATTAGGCCAGGTCGGCCGGCGTGGCGAACGTGCCGACGATGGCGGTGGCCGCAGCGACGGCTGGTGAGACCAGGTGCGTGCGCCCGCCCCGTCCCTGTCGGCCCTCAAAGTTACGGTTACTTGTGCTGGCGCAGCGTTCGCCTGCGGTGAGCTTGTCGGGGTTCATGGCCAGGCACATCGAACATCCCGGTTCTCGCCAGTCAAAGCCGGCCTCTCGGAACACCTCGGGCAGGCCTTCGGCCTCGGCCTGGGCCTTGACGACCCACGAACCGGGCACCACCAGGGTGCGCATGCCCTCCTTCACCTTCCGACCCCGGGCCACCGCTGCGGCCGCCCGGAGGTCCTCGATGCGGCTGTTGGTGCATGAGCCGATGAATACGGTGTCGACTGCCACGTCACGCATCGGGGTGCCAGCCTTCAAGCCCATGTACTCGAGGGCCCGGGCTGCGGATTCCTGCTGGCTCGGTTCGTCGAACGAGGCCGGTTCCGGGATGTCTCCGTCCATTCGCATGACTTGGCCTGGGTTGGTTCCCCACGAGACTTGTGGGGTGATCTCCGCTCCGTCGAGAACGATCTCGTGGTCGAAGGTGGCGCCCTGGTCGGTGACAAGCGTCTGCCAGTCCGCCACGGCTGCGTCCCAGTCGGCTCCCCGAGGAGCGTGCGGCCGACCGGCTAGGTACTCGAAGGTCGTTTGGTCGGGGGCGATCAGTCCGGCCTTGGCGCCCGCCTCGATGGACATGTTGCACACGGTCATCCGGCCCTCCATTGAGAGTCGGCGAATCACCTCGCCTCGGTACTCGATAATTGAGCCAATGCCACCGCCAGTGCCAAGACGACCAATGATGGCCAAAATCACATCCTTGGCAGTTGAGCCCTCAGCAAGAGTGCCGTTCACGGTGACTGCCAGCGTGCCAGGGCGTTGCTGAGGAAGGGTTTGGGTGGCCAGAACGTGTTCAACCTCGCTGGTGCCGATACCAAAGGCCAAGGCACCAAACGCCCCGTGGGTGCTGGTATGGCTATCTCCACAAACAATGGTCATTCCGGGAAGCGTCAGTCCCTTTTCGGGGCCGATCACGTGGACGATGCCCTGGCCGGGATCACCCATGGGATAGTTGGTAACACCAAACTCTTCGCAGTTGGCTCTGAGGGTTTCTATTTGGATACGGCTAGTCGGATCTGCAATAGGCAACTCAATTTCGGTAGTGGGAACGTTGTGGTCCTCTGTGGCAACTGTCAACTCGGGGTGGCGTATCTTGCGGCCGGCTATCCGGAGTCCATCGAAGGCCTGTGGAGAGGTGACTTCATGGATCAAATGCAGATCAATAAAAAGAAGGTCGGGTTCACCATCGGCATGGCGAACGATGTGGCGGTCCCAGACCTTCTGGCTGAGGGTTCTGGGGCTATCGGAACCGGTCATGGTCACTCCTGGACGAGGTGCCCGGCTGGGATTGGTCGGACAAGATCGGACTCAGTCAGGATACGGCGCAGCTTCGCTATCGGCCTGATTAATCCCCGTGATCATCTGTTCTGAGTCTCGGCTTCATCTATTAGGTCGAAGACGCCTTCAGCGTCGATCTCACCAGTAGTCATTGCCAGTGAGCCGCCAGCACTGACGGCGACAGCAGTTGGGTGATCAAATACGCCAAACCGGATGTGTACTGGACCGTCGTCGACAATGTTGGGGAACCCACTGATACCCCATTCCTCGGCAATCGTCACGGCGTAGTCCATTTGATCGTAAGCAATCGTTGAGACTCCAATTACTGTGAGGTCTGGAAGGGTGCTTAATTCGGCGACCGCCGAACTTTCCTTGCGGCACGTCGCTCAAGTAGGTGTCCAGAACCAGAACAGAACGTCTCTGCTGGCCAAGGACGTTCCATCGAACTGCTGACCACCGATCAACGTGGCAGTGAATTTCAACTCTTCTGGCAGTTCGTATGGTGTTGAATCGGCCAGTTCAATAGAGGTTTCGTCAGAAAAGGACCTGACTACAGGTTGGTCTGGTTGGTCGGACGAAGTGCCACCGGGCGCCAGGAGTGCTGGGGTAACCGTTGTGCCAACAGGTTTGGTTATCGAAGATTCAGGGACCCCTGACGAGCAGGCTGTGATTAGAAGGGCAAGGGCAAGAGACAGCGTTGGGACTTTGACAACCATGGTGGATGGATTCACGTATTGACCCTAGGCGGGGTACCGTCGGTCGGGTGAGCACGAGGATGTTGATTATTTCTGCACTCGTGTGCGGCATGGCCCTTTTGGTGGCCTTCACCCTGCAGATAGTGGTGGCCCCGTAATCTGATCCCTAAATACTGGGCCTCGGTGGTTCGTCGCTAGTGCAGCACGCCCTTGTCGTCATCGGTGGTGCCCCCACCGGCTACGCGGCGGCCCCCAGCCGTTGGTGTCATGCCCCTGAAGCCCTTTGAGTGCCAGTTAGCGCTTAGGCAGCCGGATTGTCCTATCAAGTCGTTGGTCGTGGTTGGCCTCGGTGAGACGAACAAAGAGGCGAATGAACGCCTAGTCGATCTCGCAATGGTGAGGAGTGACATCGTGACTATTGGCTAGGCATCGTGACCAACCACTAATCCGCTGGTGATTGTCTAATGGGAGGCCTCAGGGGTATTGGGCGCGTACGTGTCCGTACAACCTGAGGTGGTCCAGCTGGCAGTCTCAGCAGACTGCCGAATCGGTAGGTCAGCGGGGTGGTGTTAGATCCCAGGGTTCCTGTGAAGTTGTTCTACGAGCCATTGAGTGCCCGTGAACTGTGGCAGGAAGTACTCCCCGTAACCTGTGACTGTGTTCGAACACCGCCTCGCCCAAGCTCGGGCCTCAATGGTCGACCGCGAAGTCGACTTTCTCCTCCTCTCGGTGGGTGCTGACCTGCCCTACTTCTGCGGGTACGAGGCCATGCCGCTAGAGCGGCTCACGATGCTGGTCGTGCCTCGTGACGGCGATGCCACCCTCGTGGTTCCCCAGTTAGAGGCTCCACGAGTCGTCGAGCGGCCTGACGTATTCGATGTAGTGACTTGGCGCGACGGTCAGGACCCCATTGACCTAGTGGCTAAATGCCTGTCTGGTGCCGCAACGGCTGCACTGGGTGACCAGACTTGGGCCGGATTCGCCGTAGATTTACTATTTGCTTGCCCCAACCTGAAGTTAAGTAGAGCATCAGAGGTGACGGCACCGATTCGCATGGTGAAAGATGCCGCTGAGATTGGGGCGCTCCAACAGGCTGCTTCAGCGGTAGACCGAATCTTGGCCGATGTTCAGATCGGTGAGATGCCCCTGATCGGGCGTACCGAGGCTGACGTAGCCGCCCAAATTGCCCGACGAATTATCGAGGAGGGCCACCAGCGGGTGAACTTCACAATCGTGGCATCCGGCCCTAACGCTGCGAGTCCGCATCATGACGCCGGGGAGCGGATCATCCGGGAGGGCGAGTCGGTGCTGTTTGACATTGGTGGCACGATGGCTGGAGTCGATGGGGTGGGCTACTGCTCTGACATAACGCGTTGTGTTCACATCGGACCGCCACCCGATGGGTTCGCTGAACTTTACGAGGTGTTGTATGCCTCGCAGGCCGCTGGGGTAGCGGCGGCCACGGTTGGTACACCATGTGCTGAGGTCGACCAGGCGGCCCGCCAAGTCATCAACGATGCGGGATACGGAGAGTTTTTTATTCACCGCACAGGTCACGGTATTGGGATAGAGGCTCACGAGCATCCCAACATGGTCGCAGGCAATGAGCTCCCGTTGGCTGCTGGTCACACGTTTTCTGTCGAACCGGGTATCTATGTGCCAGGGGTGTGGGGTGCCCGTCTCGAAGACATCGTGGTGGCAACAACTGATGGCCCAGAACCTCTCAACCGGATCGACCGTGGATTAGCCGTGGTCGATAGTTGAGGCGCTAGGACCCTCTGGTGATCGAACTGAGCGCAGCCAGCGTGCTGTTGCAATGGGCCTCAGGGGGCTTGTTCTTCTTATGGGTTACCGGTCGCTGGCGCGAGGTGGGCATTGGTTACGGCTGGACAATGCGGATCACCTTTGGACTGATGGCAGCCGGGGCGGTGGTCGTGGGTCTGTTGGTCGACCCAAATCCGGTGCGAGAGGGGGCCGGTGTTGGCGTAGTAGCAGCCACAACAGTGGCCATGGTTGTTTCTGTGTTGCGTCGTCGTGCTGGTGTGTCCGGTCAGCGCGGTGTCGACGAGCGACGGACCGCTCGAGTGGCTGCCATGACTGGCATTGACCGCAGTGCCCAATCTTTTAACATTGGCCCAGAATTCCCGCCGCACCTTGACGCGGTGGCACCGCTTTTGGGGCTGGTGGGCTTGGTGGCAGCGGGACTTACTGCCGGCGAGCCGGTCGTTTTGTCGGTGGCTCGACTGCTCGTGGGCGCAGCGTTTCTCGGCGCAGTCAGTGATGCCATGCTGCTTGGCCACTGGTATCTGGTACAGCCTGGACTGGCCCGTGGCCCACTTATCGAGTTGGTTTGGTGGACCGGCCTTATATGGCCGCTCGAGTTGGCCGTCCTCCTCTGGCCAACCGGCATGATTTCGGTATTGAACGGTTCCATCGATGATGGGTACAACGGCTTGCTGGGGTGGTTCTGGGTTGCCTCGACCCTAGGAACACTGATCCTTGTATTGACTGCCAGAGCAGCGCTACGTGAGCGCCAGTACGCGGCGGTGATGGCGGCTACCGGGCTGCTCTACCTAGCGATTCTCACGGCCTTCAGTATGGACTTAGTGGCTCGTGCGATCCTTTCCTAAGAGAGTTGAAGTCCTAGCTGTCACGTCTCGATTGTCGATAGGATTTACTCCCTGATGACCGAGGTACGTGTTTATACCCGTCGTGGTGACGACGGAACGACCGGACTGCTTTACGGAAGCAGAGTCGCCAAGGACGCGGCCCAACCCAAGGCCTATGGGGACGTTGATGAAACTCAGGCTGCTATTGGCCTGGCCAGAGCGGCTGCTGGACCCGAGTTGGGCGCCATCCTCGTTGGACTTGAGCGTGATCTTTGGATGGTGATGGCCGAGTTGGCATGTAATCCTGCAAAGGTTGACCAGTTACATGAGACCGGGTCACGACCTACACCAGAAATGGTTACAGCGTTGGAGGCTCTTATTGATGATGTCTCAGCTCAGTTTGAATCTCCGACAGAGTTTGTCGTTCCCGGCGAGGACGAGGTCTCAGCCCGTCTTGATGTGGCTCGCACAGTTTGCCGTCGAGCTGAGCGTTCCGCCCTTTCGGCGGTTGTTGAAGGGTCCTCAGTTCTGCCTTACCTGAACCGCTTATCCGATCTGCTTTGGACGCTGGCTCGTTGGCAGGAGGGCGGATCGCTTGTCACCCGTTCGGTACCGCAAAGCATTGTCTCGGACTGACCTGAGTCGCTTCGACCTGATTTCCTAGGGAGCACCATGACCACCACGTTTTCGGTACCACAGTTCTCTACAGCACGTCGAGCTCCGGTTCGATCTGAGGTTGTAGCGCATGGAATCACCACTACATGTTTGGCTGGAGAAAGCACCCTGCCGGCAGGCCTTGATCGGGCGGACTTGCTCCGTCTTGGGTTTACCGCCAAAGCTGGGCAGATCCAGATCGTTCCAGTTGATAATCGGTTATTAGCCGCGGTTGGTCTGGGGGATGTCGAGAGCCTGTCCAACGATGGTCTTCGACGGACTGCTGCTGCACTGAGCCGCGCCGTTCGGGGACACCGATCGCTGGCTACCGACCTGGCATCGGTTGCCGCGGCTGCCGGTGGACCAGTTGAGGTGGAAGGTGTGGCGGCGATCGTTGAGGGCCTATCTCTGGCCCTGTACCGGTTTGGCTATCAGTCGGCTGAGAGGCCTGGTGAAAGAGACAAACTGACTCGGATTGTTCTTGTTGGGAGCACGTCGGCCAGTACGCGTGCCGCAGTCGAGCGGGCTGTAGTGGTATCGGGCGGCGTCGCTCTGGCGAGAGATCTAGTCAACGAACCAGGGGGCAGCCTGACGGCACCAAAATTTGCTAACCGGATCCGACGTATAGCTCGGGACCGAGGTCTGACAGTCAAAGTAATGGATGAGGCGGCCATCCGGCGTGCCCGCATGGGGGGCCTTCTAGGGGTAAACCGTGGTTCCACTAAGCCGCCCCGTTTTGTGGAGCTGACGTACACGCCTGAAGGACGCCCAAAGGGCACCTTGGCCCTCGTAGGTAAGGGCGTGACTTTCGATGCCGGTGGATTGTCCATCAAGTCCGGCCAGGGAATGATGGACATGAAGATGGACATGGGAGGTGCAGCCGCTGTGGTCGGAGCGATGTCGGTGCTGCCGTCTGTTGCACCTCAGTGCAAGGTCCGGGCGTACCTCCCCATGACCGACAACATGCTGGGAGGTGACGCCACCCGGCCCGGTGATGTTCTGACAATTCGAAATGGCAAGACCATCGAAGTCCTTAACACCGACGCTGAGGGTCGTCTGATTTTAGCGGACGCGTTGTCGTTGGCTTCAGAGGCGAAGCCCGACGCGGTGGTTGATCTAGCAACCCTTACTGGCGCCTGCATGGTGGCTCTCGGACCCGGTATAGCTGGACTCATGGGTCGCGGTGACGAGTTTCTTGAGCAAGTAGAAGCGTCATCATCGAGGACCGGTGAGCGCGTGTGGCGCCTGCCGCTCCCCGATGACTATCGACGCATGATCGAATCTCCGGTGGCTGACATGAAGAATATTGGAGGCCCATACGGTGGGGCGATTACTGCTGGGTTGCTCCTCGGTGAGTTCGTGGCTGAAGGCATCGACTGGGCTCATCTGGATATTGCTGGTCCAGCTTTCACTGACTCTGACGAAGCTGAGGTGGTTCGGGGCGGTACCGGCTTTGGCGTTCGTCTACTGGTCGACCTCGCGGTGTCATTCACTGTTTGACCGTCGGCCTAGAAGGTAGAACTTACCTGCTAGGTAGTTCGCAGACAGATGGATGCTTGCTGAAGTACACAACAAGTGGGGTAGATCGTGAAATTTTGTTGGAGTTTTCGGACCGTTAAGTTCTCGGTTATAGCAACTGTCAAATTTGGGTAAATCAATAGATGATGGGAACAGCCAAAGAAGAGAAACAGTGAAGCAGGTTTTAGCAGCGACAGCACTTATCGCCGCTGCGGAGACTGTGGCTGTTCTGACAGGAGCAGGAATCTCGACTGAGAGCGGCATTCCAGACTTCCGGGGGCCAGCGGGAGTCTGGACACTGAATCCGGAAGCCGAACGGGCGTCCAACATCGACGTGTACTTGACTGAGCCTGAGGTTCGGCGAGCCAACTGGCGCGTTATGGCGAGTGGGCTTTGGAATGGGATTAAACCCAACGTTGGCCACTATGCGCTGGCCGATTTGGACCGTCGGGGTTACCTTCACACCTTGGTGACCCAAAATGTTGATGGTCTTCATGTGCTGGCCGGAACCGATTCTGAGCGCGTTGTGGAGGTCCACGGCACGGTCTGGCAGTCAATGTGCCTGCGATGTGGAGTGCGTGACGATATTGAGGTTGTGCTCGAACGGGTACGCGCCGGAGACGAAGATCCGCATTGCCCCCTTGAGTCATGTGGGGGCCTATTAAAACGGGCCACGGTAAGCTTCGGACAAGCACTCTTTGACGGTGATCTTGACCGGGCCTTAGCGGCGGCAGAAGAGGCAGATTTACTGCTTGTCGTAGGCACAACCTTGACGGTTGGACCGATCAACCTGATGGTTCACGCAGCCTTGCAGGCCGCTCGGGCGGTTGTGATCGTGAACGGTTCAGCGACCGATATGGACAATTTGGCTGACGTAGTGGTTCGAGGGTCGATCAGCAGCGTGTTGCCGGGGATTCTCCGTTACACCGATCAACAGGACTCATCGTGGTCTAATCCCGACTAGATCACTACGATTTACTAATGGTTACCTTCCGAGACCTGTTGCGAGATACTAAGTCCCGCATCGAAGAGACCGACCCAGAGGGCGCAGAGGCACTCCTGTCCCAGGGATACCTCCTGCTCGATGTCCGTGAACCTGATGAATTTAAGCAAGGCGCCATTCCTGGGTCTGTCCACATCCCTCGAGGCAATCTTGAGGCAAGCGTGGAGAGCCGGATCCCTGACCGTGACCAACCCTTAGTGGTCATGTGTGCCGGTGGGGTTCGTTCGGCATTCGCCGCCCAAACCCTCCAGCAGCTTGGTTACAACGTTGCTATCTCCATGGATGGTGGCTTCAACAGGTGGAAAGACGAGGGCCGCGACTGGAGTACTCCGCGCACCCTCAGTGCAGAACAGCGCAGTCGTTATCAGCGTCACTTACTCCTTCCTGAGGTGGGTGAGGAGGGCCAGCTGAAACTTCTAGAAGCCAGCGTCTTGATGCTGGGGGCTGGTGGATTGGGATCTCCGGCTGCCCTGTATCTGGCGGCTGCGGGCGTTGGACACATCGGTATCGTCGATATGGACGTGGTAGACGACTCAAATCTTCAGCGCCAGATCCTCCACAATGTGGACCGTATCGGTGAGCGCAAGGTTGATTCGGCAAAAAAGACTTTGACTGCAATCAATCCTGATGTCGACATCAGGACCTACGATGTGCGGCTTGATGCCAGCAACATCATGGAGATCTTGGTCGGGTACGACGTCGTGGTCGATGGAGCGGACAACTTTCCCAGCCGTTACCTGCTTAACGACGCCTCAGTAAAACTTGGTGTGCCGGTAGTGCACGGTTCTATTTTCCGTTTCGAGGGTCAAGTGACGGTGTTTGATCCCCGAGATGGGGTTACCTACAGGGACATGTTGCCTGAACCGCCTCCTCCTGAGTTTGCACCAAGTTGCGCAGAAGCCGGTGTCCTGGGCGTGTTGCCTGGCATCGTTGGAACAATCCAGGCTTTAGAAGCCATCAAGTTGATTCTCGGTTTAGGTGAGGGGCTTTCTGGGAGGCTGGTGGCCTTCGATGCTCTGGAAATGTCGTTCCGAGAGTACCGACTGCAGCGGGATCCGTCGCTGGAGGTGACCTGGGAAAATCGGGAGCGGATTGAGATCGCAGATCTCGACGGGCTTTGCATGCCGCATATATCTGCGCCACCCGAGGGCTGAGTGCCTAGCGTTATTGCTTCAAATTAGCGGTGGTGGTTTACCCCTCCGTCGCGTCGGCTCCGGCGACTGCGAGACTCCTTAGATGTCCCGTCTAGCGGTCGTAGGTACTGGTTATGTCGGCCTCACGGCCGGCGCCTGCTTAGCCGAACTTGGCCACCAAGTTGTTTGCATCGATAGTGACCCTGACAAGATTGCCCGGCTCGCAGTCGGTGACGTTCCTATCGTTGAAGCGGGGCTTGAGGATTACGTAGTCGGTGGGATCAGGAGTGGACGGCTGTCGTTCACCACGGAATTAATCGATGGTGTTTTAGGCGTAGATGCTGTTCTATTGAGTCTGCCGACTCCAGTTGAACCGGACGGTTCCACGGACCTCTCAGCCCTTGAGGAGGTATGTCGGGAACTCGGGGTGCATCTGGAAAAAGAGACAGTCGTTGTGATCCGATCCACGGTTCCTGTAGGAACGGCGAGGCGTATGCCAGAGATTCTGGGGCGATCAGACCTTCCTGTGGTCACTAACCCAGAGTTTCTTCGAGAGGGCACCGCTGTATCGGATTTTCTCAATCCGGACCGAATAGTCGTCGGGTCCGACAACCCCCAGGCTGCGGCCCTGGTTGCCAGCCTCTACGAGGCACTTGATGTGCCAAAGGTGGTGACCGACCCTTCGGCGGCCGAGATGATCAAGTACGCCTCAAACGCCTACTTGGTGACACGACTTTCGTTTATCAACTCGATAGCCGCCGTATGTGAGGGGCTCAATGCTGATGTTGACGCGGTAGTAACAGGGCTCGGCCTAGATCATCGGATTGGGTCTGCCTACCTCCGGCCCGGACCTGGGTGGGGTGGAAGTTGCTTCCCGAAGGACACCCGATCACTCGTGGACATGGCGCGCCGTGGTGGATATGAGTTTCGGTTCTTGGAGACGGCCATTGCAGTGAACGAGGAACAGTTCGACCGCGTTGTGGCCAAGGTAGAGAGAGCAGTTGGTGGCGCCCTCGATGGTCGATGTATCGCCGTTTGGGGCCTGACCTTTAAGGCTGGCACTGACGACCATCGTGATTCACCTTCAGTGGCTGTTATTGAGCGGATGATGGCAGCAGGAGCGCGTGTGGTGGCCTATGACCCAACGGTCACGCAGCACACGGATCTACTCCCGGTCGGTTTGGGGCTCGGTGTCGATCCGATCTCGGTCTGTCAGGGCGCTGACGCTTTGGTAATCCTGACCGAGTGGTCCGAGTTCACCACCGTTGAGCCAAGGGCAGTTTTCCAAGCGCTGGCCAAACCTAACGTGGTGGATACTCGAGGAATCTTGGATCGGGCACACTGGGAAACCCTCGGATTCGATGTTGGGTCAATTGGTCGATGAACCGGCGAAGACTTTCAATAGCTGACCGACTTCCCGAGGGAACCGTCGCGGTGAGCGGCGGTTTGCTTGTCAATGGGGTGACTGCGTATGCCTTCATCACTTTTGCATCACGTGATCTCGGACCCGAGGCCTACACCCCGATTGGGTTGCTGTGGGCTTTGAGTTTTCTGCTGGGGCCAGGATTCTTTCAGCCCCTAGAGCAGGAAGTAGCCCGTGTCGTCGCCGCTCGGTCTGATGGTCGAGTCGGACCGGTTGTTCGCACTGCAGTGGCCATTGGCGGCGTAATGGTGGGCCTGTTGATTGTCTCCACCATGGTATTCGGGAGTCGCATCCGAAATGAGCTGTTCGATGGTCATGGGTTGTTGGTCGTCGGTCTCCTATTTGTTCTGATCGGTCTAGGCATTGGGCATTTGGTCCGAGGAGTGCTAGCTGGTCTTGGCCGATTCGGGGGCTATGCCCGTTACTTCATCGGCGATGGCGTCGGCCGTCTCCTGCTGGTCTTGATTCTTAGTACGACTCTTGGTGGAGTCGGCGCTTATGGGCTAGCCATAGGACTGGCGCCATTTGTTGGTGTGATACTTGCACTGACTGGTCAGCGGGGGTTGTCCCTAGAGGGCCCCGCTGAGCCGGCAGGAGCGCTATCGCGGGCCCTCGGGGCTCTGCTGGTTGCATCGGTTGCGACCGCCCTTGTGCTGAATGTAAGTCCTCTGGTGGTTGAGGTACTGGCAGGACCTGGCCAGACAGATGATCCTGGACGCTTCCTCAACGCCTTGCTTATCGCCCGGATTCCGCTCTTTTTCTTCCAAGCCGTACAGGCTTCATTGCTCCCTCGCCTGTCAGCACTTGTTGGTGCCGGTCGTTTTGACGAGTTGATCCAAGTGTTTCGTCGGCTGCTGGGGCTGGTGGTAGCGATTGGTGCGGCGGCTGTTGTTGGATACGCACTAGTTGGAACATGGATTGTGGAGATCGCGTTTGGTGCAGACTTTGCTGTTGAGCGTCGCGACATGGTGATGCTGGCGGCTTCAAGTGCCGTGCTGATGGTGGCGCTCTCGCTCGGTCAGGTTCTTATAGCCTGCCAAGCGCAGGGGAGGATGGCCGGAGCCTGGGTGCTTGGATTAGCCACCTTCCCGGTTGTGGTGGCTCTGGGTAACGACTTGTTCCTGCGTGTTGAAATGGCGTTGCTTGTCACAGTCTCGGTGGTTGCTTCGGCTATGGCCGCTCTTTTAATCGAGCGCCTTCTTTCAACCGACCGGTGGGTGATTTTGTGACAGGAAGTGTGAGGCGCTTCCCATCGTCTATGTGGCCCCTCGTTGTCATAGTCGCGCTCGCTGGAGCATCTCTCGCTGTTGTGGCCCCCGCGGCTGCCGATGTCGTTGTCGTTGTCGAGGCCGGGGACTCGTTATCGGAGATCGCTGCGGAATATGGAATGTCAGTTTCGGCCCTCATGGCAGCCAATGGCATTACCGATCCCGATCGACTCTTTATGGGCCAAGAACTAGTGGTCCCTGGGGTAGGGGCGACACCAACCACGCTTCCGCTGTTGGTCGTGGTAGTGCAGCCGGGAGACAGCCTCTCCGGGATAGCGGCTAAGTACGAGATCACCCTGGCAGCACTGATTTCGGCAAACGCTATCGATGATCCGGATCGGGTTCATCCAGGTCAGGAACTAGTCGTTCCTGGTGTGTCGTCAACAGCGCGGCCCAAGGGCCCAACCGTGGTGGTAGTGCAGTTGGGAGACAGTCTGTCCGGCATCGCTGCCGATCAGGGGGTGACGGTCGCTGCTCTGATG
>CAWVUB010000058.1:0-14335 GCA_963933065.1 uncultured Acidimicrobiaceae bacterium
CCGAGATGATTTTGATTGCTCGGCTGGCGGGTTGTGAACCACGGCTTGATGTCAACGTGCCCCCGCGTTCGGGTGGTGCGCGAGGAGGGACTTGAACCCTCACATCCTTTCGGACACAGGAACCTGAATCCTGCGCGTCTACCAATTCCGCCACTCGCGCGAGTCGTGTCTGGAAGGCTAACGGGATCAATGATGACCTTGCCGTGCTCAATCGAAGCGTCAACCATCAGTACCATTGCATGTCTTAGGTGTAAGGAGTCTCGCTAGTGGTGACTGATAGGTAATGATGGCCCGCCGCTCCCGACGACGCTTGATCGAGCTGGAGGCCAGTTCGGCCACGCACGTTGGCCACCTTCGTGATGTCAACCAAGACAATTTAGCTCTTACTGATTACTTGTTCGTGGTGGCCGATGGAATGGGTGGTCACCGTGGTGGTGAGGTGGCTTCGATGGTGGCCACCTCGGTGGTGGTTGAGGACTTTGATGGCACCGACCGGGCGGCGTTGGTTCATGCGGTTCGCCAGGCGAACCGAGCGATTCTTGAAAGAGCAGCCGCTGATACGGATCTGTCGGGGATGGGTACCACCCTCTGTGCTCTGGCTGTTGTCGACGGCTCTGGGGGTCAAGGCGGGCCTGACGCTTTAGCGGTGGTCAATATTGGTGATAGCCGGGTGTACCGACTTGATGCGGGGGGTCTGCTTCGAGTCAGTGACGACCACAGTCTGGTGGCGGATCTTGTGCGGGCCGGCGAATTGTCTGCTGAGGAGGCTGCCGTTCATCCGCAACGAAATATCCTCACCCGGGCCCTTGGTATTGAGATTGATCCAACCATCGATAGTTGGGAGTTCTCTCCGGCTCGGGGAGATCGTTTCCTCCTTTGCAGCGACGGACTGTTCAACGAATTAGGAGACGCTCGGATAGCCGAGGTGTTGGGTGAGGGTTCGGTTCACGACGTAACGAGCCGGCTGGTGGCCGAAGCACTGGACGAAGGAGGACACGACAACGTCAGTGTTGTGGTTGTTGAGGTGGTCAGTGGCCCTGAGTTGCCGTTTGGAGGACGACCAGCGATCCCAGTGGCCCGAGCGGAGCGCGTTTCGGGGCTAGTGAGGTCCCACGTGGCAGATGTTGATGCAAGAACTACTTTGCGTACCTCTGTTGGTTTAGTCGTGGCGATTATTTTTGCTGCTGTGCTCGTGTTTTCTTTGTATGCCCGCCAGGGATTGTTCATCGGCTATGACCAGGGCGATGTGGCTGTGTTTCGCGGCCACCCATCGGGGGTTCTTTGGTTTGATCCAGTGTTTGTGGAAGGTGGCGACCTCCGAGTTGCACTTCTTGATGATTCAACCCGGGCGGCTGTCGTGGAGACGATTCCGGTAGGCACCCTCGATGAGGCTCGGCGTCTGATCGAAGGATTCCGGGCTCACTTGGTAGACCGATGACTATTTACTGGCGACAGCCCGCGCAAACCGACCTCCTGTAGAATCAAGCGTCGTGTCAGCACAGGGACCCACTGTCTTTAATGGGCGGTACGAACTCCACCGGCAGATAGCCCGAGGAGGCATGGCCGACGTCTATTTGGCGCGTGATCTGCTCTTGGATCGGCCAGTGGCTGTCAAGGTCTTGTTTGATGAGTTTTCACGGGATCCTGACTTCGTTGAGCGGTTTCGCCGGGAGGCTCAGGCAGCGGCCAACCTGAACCACCCCAACGTGGTGAGTGTCTTTGACTGGGGAGAAGAGCAGGGCACGTACTTCATAATCATGGAGTACGTCGATGGACGCAGCCTTGCTGAGATTCTCCGGGCTGACGGACCGATGCCTGCCGATCGGGCTGCTGAGGTGGCCGCTGACATCGCTGCAGCGTTGGCTTTCGCCCATCGCAATGGCTTGGTACATCGTGACGTAAAGCCCGGCAACGTGCTGGTAAGCCCCACCGGTCACGTAAAGGTGGCCGACTTTGGCATCGCTACGGCGTTAGTGGGGGCTCGAAATGATCTGACTCAGTCCGGTTCGGTCATGGGCACGGCCACCTACTTTTCACCGGAGCAGGCCCAGGGTCGGCCGGTTGATCCTCGGAGCGACCTTTATTCGCTTGGTGTCGTGCTCTACGAGATGATCCTTGGGAGGCCGCCATTCACTGGCGAAACGCCTATGGCAATTGCCTACCGGCACATTGAAGACAGCCCACGCTCGTTGCGGTCAGCTGGTGCTGCGGTAGCAGAGTCACTGGAGGCCATCACGCTGAAGCTGCTGGCCAAGAACCCTGTAAACCGTTACCCCACTGCCGAGGATCTACGCAGTGACCTCAAGCGGTACAGAGACGGGGCTCACGACCTACGAGCCACCTCGTCAAATGCCGTACCGTCACCTGCTAGCCCAGTTGCGCCGGTGTCGCCGCCGTTGGGAGGCTTTGGGTCAGCTACCCGGCACCGACGCGACGACGGAATACGGCGGACCGCGATGTTCACCGTGGTGCTGGTTGGTTTATTGGTGGCTTTCGGCTATTTGGTGTTGGAGTTTGCCGACACCCTTGGGATGGGTGGTGGCGACGAGCCAACCCAAGTAGGCATCGAGATGGTGGAGGTCCCCGAGTTGATCAACCGGCCTTTGGACGAGGCTCGGTCCACTCTCCGCGAGGCCCGTCTCAGTGTCCAGACAGAATTTGAAGCCAACTCGGATTTTCTGGAGAACACGGTTTTCAACCAGGAACCGTCGGCTGGAACCAAAGTTGAACCGGCGGAGACCGTGCGCCTATGGGTGAGTAGGGGCACCGGACCGATGAAGCTCCTTGACGTCAAAGGCGACCAGATAGTTGATGCTGTGCGTGACCTTGAGTCAATGGGTCTCAAGGTGGAGACAGTGGGCCAGGAACACCCAGTAGTACCGGCCGGGCAGGTGGTTGACCAGTCACCCGATCCGGGTACAGAAATCACATCAAGTGCTCGGGTGATCCTATTTGTTTCGACCGGTCCAGCGCTTGAGGAGGTACCTGACCTATCGAACCGACCGGTACTGGACGCCATGAACATTGTGTCCCGCCTCGGTTGGCAAACCAGCACGTTTGAGGAGAAGAGCCGCACGGTGCCTGAAGGACAGGTAGTACGCACCGAGCCGCCTGCCCGTAGTGAAATGGCGCCGGGGGGCACGGTGGTCATAGTGGTTTCCTCAGGTCTCCCGTTAGTGCCTGTCCCGGCCGTCGAAGGTATGCGGGAGGCTGATGCAGTCACCGCACTCACTGACGTAGACCTAGTAGTCAATGTACTTAGCGAGTCTTTACCCGCCTACAGCCCAAACGACGGTCGGGTGATCAGCCAGAGCCCACCACCCGAAGGTGAGGTTGACCTAGGAACTCAAGTGACGATTGTGATAGGTCAAGCCGAGGATCCGAGCGGCTAATCGTTGGGTTGGGCAACCCGGCGAAGGAAGTTAGCCATTAGGTCGTGGCCATTGGTTGTGAGAATTGATTCGGGGTGGAACTGCACGCCTTCTACATCAAAATCCCGATGGCGTAGGCCCATGATGAGACCGTCTTCACTGGTGGCAGTGATCTCTAGTTCGTCAGGTATTGAGTCTCGGTCGACGATAAGGGAGTGGTAGCGGGCGGCCTGAAATGGATTGGGTAGCCCGGCAAATACACCGGTTCCTTCATGGTGCACAAGTGACGTTTTACCATGCATGACCTCCGGTGCCCGGACTACTGATCCACCCCAGGCGGCACCGATCGTTTGGTGTCCTAGGCAAACTCCGAGCAGGGGAATTCGACCAGCCGCCCAGCGGATGACCGCAGTAGATATGCCAGCGTCCTCGGGTCGCCCAGGGCCAGGGCTGATTAGCACGGCGTCAGGAGCAAGGGCCTCGACCTCAGCAATTGATAGAGCGTCGTGTCGGTAGACCATGGGGTTGGCCCCGAGTTCTCCTAAATATTGGACGAGGTTGTAGACGAAGGAGTCGTAATTGTCGATAACTAGCACGCGTGCATTCACTGTTATAACGCTAGCTGAACGATTCTCAAGCCCCCTTGGTGCTACACCACCGCTGTAAGTCGTATCCTCTCAGACATGTCGAGAAGTGAGAATGTCGATGATCCACTAGATGACTCCATCGACGGTGATCCCGCCCCGTCTCGTCCTCGTCCCGTCAAGAAGCGTGTTCAGGGTGGACGGGTTACGCCAAAAGGCACACGGAGTGGTGCACCAATAGACCGATCTATGTCGGCTGGGCACGGGCCATCGCCAATGTGGATGACAGTGCTGCTGTTCGGACTGCTGGGTCTGGGTATCCTGATTATCTTTTTCAATTACGTAGGTTGGATGCCTGGCGGAACCAGCAATGGGTTTCTGCTTCTAGGTCTCGGCTCGATTCTTGGCGGGATCGTTACTGCCACCCAATATCACTAACGATCTTCATCCGCCTGGTTCAGGCGGCAATTTGAATTACGTATGTGTAATTTACCCACAGTTATTTCCCCATGTTGTGGAAAACCATTTGTGAGCAGGTAAGACGCGCAAATTAGAGAAATGGCAGCGTCATTCCTCGACAATCTGTAGTTCCATTTCGTCCATGCAGTGACGGGGGGGTTCAGGGGCCTCTGTGGTAGCCGCTGTCATCCGAACTTCGGTGCCACAGAGGCTGCATCGATATTGGAGTTTTACTTTTCGCAACTCACCGGCTGGTGGCGGCTCGGGGATCGGGGTGGCCAGCATCCGGAGTATGGCGAGACCCAGGCGGAGCATCGTCATGGCTATTGCTACGGCCACGAGGATCTTGAACAAGAGCATCCAGCCAGCCTAGGAGAGGTCAGGAAACTGAGTCGGGTGTTCTTCCCCGGTAGTGTCGGCGCCGATCGAGAAGCGATTACTGGACTGGAGAAATTCCATGGAGATAAGTACAGACGTCAACTTGGCTCTGCTGATCTTGCGGGTGGTGCTTGGCCTGACTCTTGCCGCGCACGGCTGGAACAAGTTCAGTGGTGGCGGAAAAATTCCGGGTACTGGGCGGTGGTTTGACAGCATCGGGATGCGTTCGGGCCGAGCCAATGCCTATCTAGCAGCGTCGACCGAGTTGGGGGCGGGGGTGTTGATGGCTGTCGGCCTGCTCCATTCGCTGGCCTCAGCTGGGGTAATTGGTGTGATGACGGTGGCCGCTTGGACGTCCCATCGCACCAACGGGTTCTTCATCATCAAGGAGGGCTGGGAGTATGTCTTCGTCCTGTCCGCGTTCGCCCTGGTGTCGGCCACTCTTGGTCCCGGTGAATGGTCGGTAGACGAGGGACTGGGTATTGCCAACGACTTTGATGGGATGGTCGGCTTCTGGATTGCCCTACTGGGAGGTGTGGGCGGAGGCATCGTTCAGATGGTGACTTTCTACCGCCCGTCTTCGGTGGCGTCGGGCGACTGAGGCGGCGCCGTCGTGCGGGTGGTGTTGAGTGAGGACCATCTGGCCCAGTTCCCTGACGGGGAGTTGTTCGAGGGGGCACTCGTGCGACCCTTCGAATGCCCGGAGCGTTGGGACTACGTGGTCGCTGCGTTGGATGCTGTCGGTTTGGATGACCGGACGGCGCCCGACCTTGTCGATCTCGACCGAGTCCTGCGGGTCCACAATCCGAACTATGTGGAGTTTTTGGCTGAGTTCTGGGAGGAGTGGACGGCAAGTGGCCGAACTGGCGACGCCATTGCGAGCATGTTCCCAGCACGCGGGTTGCAACAGGGCCGGATCCCTGCCGATCTTAAGGGAAGGCTCGGATACTTCGCCCTAGCAGCTGAGACGGCTATCACCGCTGGGACCTGGCAGGCGGCGTCGGTCTCAGCTGCCATCGCGCAGACCTCCCAGCGCCTGGTGGCTGGTGGCGAACCAGTGGCCTTCGGCTTGTGCCGACCGCCCGGCCATCACGCCTCGATCGACCAATTCGGTGGTTATTGCTTTTTGAATAACGCAGCCATTGCGGCTGAGGGTTTCTTGGCCGACGGTGCTGAACGAGTAGCCGTGCTGGACGTGGACTTCCACCACGGCAATGGAACCCAGTCGATCTTCTGGGAACGGTCAGATGTGCTATTTGCTTCACTCCATGGGCATCCCAAGAATGCCTTTCCTTATTTCCTCGGCTACGCCGATGAGGTAGGAGTCGGCCCGGGTGAGGGCTTTACCTACAACTACCCAATGGGTCCCGGTACGGCGTTCGACGAGTGGTATCTAGCACTCGATGATGCCTGCAGGCAGGTCGCCGCCCATGGACCTGATGCGTTGGTGGTGTCGCTTGGCGTGGACGCATTCGAGAACGATCCCATCAGTTTCTTTGGTCTGACTAGTGATGACTTCACGAATGTCGGGCGCCGTATCGGGGCCCTCGAGATTCCGACGGTGTACGTGATGGAGGGTGGATACGCAATAACTGAAATCGGAACCAACACCGTCAACGTTCTGACTGGGCATAGTTCCTGACGTCTAGTCAGACGTCGTGCTGTTAACTCGAGGTTGCTTCCTCAGGGCCGTTTCGTTCAGCGAGTTGGCCCTTGGTGGCGACTAGTGCCCATGCAGTCTCGACCACTATTGCTACCTCGTCCCAGTCGAGGTCCACGTCGAGATACAGGCCGACCCATCCCTTGGCTCCTACGTAGGGCGGGATGAAGAACCGCTCTGGTTCTTGGCCGACAAGTTCGGTCTGGGCCCCGGCCGCCGCTTTGAACCACAGGGTGGGGCGGTCATCGTCGTTTTGGTGATGAAGGTTGCAGAAGGCGGTGCGCTTAACCACGGCGAAGGTAGGCATGCCATGGTTGATCCGCTCTTCGACACCGGGCAGGGCCAGACAGGCGGTCCGCAGCTCATCCAACAGTTCTTGGTCCAGTGCCTCGCGGTTGATAGTCATCGGGTTGCCGACAAATACGATCCATGGTGGAGCTGATGGGAATCGAACCCACGACCCCCTGCTTGCAAAGCAGGTGCTCTAGCCAACTGAGCTACAGCCCCGGAGACGGTACGAACCGCAGCAGAATATGCACGGACCGACAATCCATACGCCCGAGGATATCTAGACAAGTCGTAGTCGGAGGGGCTAACCGGATTAGCCGCTCACGAAGATTTAGATTGTTTCTCGGTAAAGAGTCATTTTCCGATAAGTCCTGCTGGAAGTGGAGTTGCTCTGCTGTGTCTATGCTCCCCGGCAACTTAAATCAGATAGGCACGATCTGGGGAGTCGCTGGGCGGACTTCGTTAGTGTTTTTGTATGGAAACAGAAGTTCTAGATCAATCTTTGGTCCAAGCATCTGGATCTGGACGATTGCTTTTTGAGCGCTTTATGGCTCGTCTAGGACATGGGGACCTTGAATCGCTTCTTGATTTATTTGCCGAAGATGCTGAGATTTTGGATTTTGACGGGTGCGTCGCGGCTAGACCAAAGTAGGTCGCTGGCTAGGCGAGATGCTGGTTGAGCAGAGCCCAGGGGTCCTGGTCGCACCTAACCGGTTTGTTGAGAGTGGCACCTTTGCCGAACGCAGCGATGTAGTGAGATTTGAGGCGACCATTTCCAGTCCCTATGGTCAGGTACGGCGGATCTATGGGGTACTGACGCACGTTCAGGGTCGAATCGTACGGTTCCTTAGTGGCGTTATAACCGGTCTATACGGCGCAGTCAGGCTGCCATAGGGCGACCAAAGGGAAGCTCGGACTGCCAGCTGGCTAGAAACGCTTCTGCTCGTTCACAGGCTCCAAGGACTGGACCGTCAGCATGGCCCACTACTTCAGTCACAATATTTGCTATAGCGTCGCGTGCATCATCGGCGTTGCCGAGCAGGCTGCCGGCGGTTGTCACGAAGTCGGGCAGGGCTAACACCCCTTTGCGGTGGCAGTGGGCGACAGCCTTGGTAGTCAGCGGTAGGGGGCCGATGGGCACCACGGCTCGCACCCGGAGCAGGTCAGCGGCTCGGTGGTCAATGGCACCTACCTTAAATCCTATGAATAATAGGTCGGCCTCGGTGGTCAGTGGCTGGTCGGCAACGGTGACTGTTAGGCCTCGTGCTGATAGCTCTGCAAGTAGTTCTGGTCCACCCGAGTTGTCAACTACCACGGTCTCGGCGTCTGGGCAGGCAGCAAGTCCGCCGGCGACTGCTCCGGCGGCTAGCAGCTCTGGGTTGTTGATTTGCTCAATAGCGCCCAGCGAGCCGGCGTCAACTCCTTTGGCGGCGATTAGTCGGTAGCCAGCGTCCCAACCCGCGACCTCAGAAGCGAATACAGATACTGCAGTTTCACAATCGTCGACGATGGCGTTGATGCCAGCCGAGATGCCCGTCTCACGGCGCTCAAGAAGGGCTAAGGCGTAGGTATTCGAGCGAGCCATTTCCTTTGCTCCACCTTGGAGAATTTTTGGTGCACATCGCACCACGCCGTGGCCTGGAGCGTCGGCTAGGTCGACGGCTACGAAGGCGTTGGTGGAATTCAACTTGTGTATATGCATCGGTTCAACTCTTGTCAGTCTTGGGTCCGTTTTCCAGTGAGGCCACTATCTGAGTAACGCGAAAGCGGGCGTCGTCTAGGCGCGAGCGGCAGTGGTGGATCAACACGTTGGCCCGTTGGACTCTTTCAGCTAATGCGTCCACGTCAGTGGCGTCAGACTCCAACGCAGCCAAGATTTCTTGGATCTCATCTAGGGCGGCAGCGTAGCCGGGGAGGTCCTCGTCTTTTGTCGAAGTTGCGCTGTTACTCATGGAAGACCTCCATCCTCACCGGATTCGGTGACAACCATGTCATGGGCGGATACAGATCCGACGGTACTCGCCACTTCACCACCGGTAATCGTCGTAATGAGTTTTACACCAACTGTCACGTCATCTGTAGACCGGATGAGGGTGCCGTCTTCTTGCCGGGTAATTGACCAGCCGCGAGCCAGAATCTCTGCCGGATCGAGGGCACGAAGACGAGCCGTCAGGGCGTCGAGTCGGTCGTCTTGTTGAGAAAAGCGAGTGGTAGCTGATCGGGTAGTTCGGGCGGTGAGGTCCTGAAGCAGGTCATCGGCTCGTTCCATGGCGGTGCTGGCCCGGGTGGTTATTGCAACCCCCAGGGTGTCGACGTTGTCGGAATATAAACGGACTTGGCCGACGAGAGAAGCGGCGCAAGCAGTTGGCGTTTTGAAGGAAGTGTGGGCCACTTCGTCGGCCACGGACCGGTCAATCTCGTGTCCAATACCAGTTACTACGGGGGTCCCTAGCGTGGCGATGGTTCGGGCCAGGACTTCGGCATCGAAAGCGGCAAGGTCAACGGCTGATCCGCCGCCGCGTACGACGGCTACCACGTCGGGTTGGTGAGAGGCCACCATCAGGATGGACTCGGCGAGATCGATGGCAGCGCCGTCGCCTTGTACGCGTGAGTCGCATTCCAGCACCACAAAAGGCATCTGACTGCGCATTAGTTCATCAGTAAAGTCGGCGTGGGCGGCTGAGCCGACGCTGGTTACCAGGCCGATAGATAGCGGTGGGACTGGAACTGGGAGTGCACGATTGGCCCGGAGGAGCCCCTCGTCTAAAAGTGTTCGAAGTAAACGGTCACGCTCGGCAGCAAGCTGGCCAAGCGTGAAGGACGGGTCGGCACCGTTCATGATCAGTTGGAGCCTGCCATTGGGGGTGTAGAACTCAAGGCGGGCCCGAATACGTAGGAGGAGGTCGTTTGCCAGTTTCAACCCACCGGCACGGCCCAGCGTGCGGTCTACGCTGGCCCGGGATCCTTTGAAGAGAGCCACGCTGAATTTTGCTCCGACTGCCCGGCCGGGTATATCTGAGGGCTCAACAAGGTCGAAGTAGGCGTGTCCAGACTGCGCATCATGGAAGCCGGAGACTTGGCCCTCAACCCACAGATCTTCTGGAAAAGTATTATTCAACCCTTCTTTTACCAGTGTGGCTAGATCGCCGACGCTCAGTATCTGTTCTTCGTCTTCTATGAGGTCGTCCGCCGCTAAGCGGTCCGTTGGGCCGGTCACGTGCTGAACCTAGCCCCGAGTCGTTCGGGTGGTGTCAGCATCGTTAGAGATCTCTAATTTCAGATCCTGCGCCTTTCCAAAGGATCAGAACTACCGCTTACTGGGCGTTGGACAGGAAGCTGAGGAGCAATCCACAAAGACTGCTGAGACCACAGGTTGCGAGATCCGGTAGGTACAGCCAGGGGGTATGACGCTTGTGGGTAAACAAAGTTCAATGTCGAGCACAGCGTCGTAGACAACGACACTGCGCTCGATGATGTGTGGTCACGCTGTGAGTGTTCCGGTCGTGTTGTCATGCGGGGGAAGGACTTCGACTTTTGCTATTTGCCTAGCGGCTGAGGTCTGGGGTTGGTCAGGCTGCTAGAGGGCTGAAACTCCAGAGTTGCCAGCTATAGACGGACGCGCTTGCTGTCTGGGTCGTAGAACGGTCGGAATGATGCACTCGCAGGGACCCGGGTGCCGTTCACGTCGATCTCGAAGGTTCCTTCGATGACTTGAGCCCGAGGGGTGTCAGGCTCGCACGGAACGTATCCCATTCCGAGAGCTCCACCCAGGGTGTGGCCATACATGCCCGAGGTGATGCGAGATACCAGCAAGCCATCGCGGTACACGGGTTCATCGTGGTATAGCAGTGGTTCAGGATCGTTGAGGAAAAATTGCACGAGTCGACGGTTCACCCCGGCAGCGCGCTGGGCTAACAGTGCTTCGCAGCCGATGAAGCCACCAGGCTTATCGAAGGCCACCCCCCACGAGAGCCCAGCCTGGAGGGGGGTGTCTTCCTCGGCGATGTCATCGCCCCAATGGCGGTACGCCTTTTCCATTCGTAGTGAGTTCATGGCGTGGTAGCCAGCCGGTGTCAAGCCCTGTGGTCCACCAGATTCCCATAGCGCGTCAAAGGCCCCGAGCGCGAATTCGGTTGGTACGTAAAGTTCCCATCCAAGCTCGCCCATATAGGTTCGACGGACAGCAATCGAACGGGCGTAACCGAAGTCGATCTCCTGAAGGGTGCCAAAGGGGAACGCCTCGTTGGAGAGGTCGGCGTCGGTCAGCGGCGACACGATGTCGCGTGCCCCTGGTCCAAACACTCCAAGTACTGCCCATCCTGAGGTCACGTCGGTGACCGTCATGCGGGCTCCATCGGGGGTATGGCGGGCGATCCAGTCGGCATCCTTTACTTGGGTAGAAAAGGCGGTAACGACCAGGAAACGGTGCTCGTCGAGGCGATTGACAGTCAGGTCTGCCTCGATGCCGCCACGGTCGTTCAGCCACGTGGTGTAGACCGACGTGCCTGGTTCAACGTTTACGTCAGCTGATGAGATCCGGTTAAGCACGCTGCAGGCGTCAGAGCCTTGGACGAGTAGTTTCGCCAGAGAGGTCTGGTCAAACAGCGCCGTACCTTCACGGCATGCTTTGTGTTCGGCAGCTGAGTACTGAAACCAGTTTTGGCGGCGGTAACTGTACTTGTAGACCGGTTCAGCATCCTTAGGTGCGTACCAGTTGGGCCGTTCCCAGCCGCTGTTTTCGCCGTGGCAAGCCCCGAGGGCGGTCAGACGATCATGAAACGGTGAATGGCGCACCCCTCGGGCTGTCTCAACTTGACGAAAGGGCCAGTGTGGGGCGTAAAGCAGGCCGAGCGCCTCAATGGAACGGTCGTGGAGATAGCGCCGGTTTGTTTGGAATGGTTGCATGCGCCGCACATCAACGTCCCATAGGTCCATGGGAGGGCGGCCGTGGACCATCCATTCGGCTAGTACCTTGCCGGCACCTCCGGCTGATTGCATGCCGATGGAGTTGAAGCCTGTTGCGACCCAGTGGTTACGCAGCTCTGGTGTTTCGCCGAGGAGGTAGCGATCGTCTGGGGTGAAGGACTCGGGGCCGTTGAAGAATAGGCGGATACCTACGTCACCCAAGATGGGGAGGCGTTCACAAGCTGCAGCCCATATCGGAGCCAGGTGTTCCCAGTCTTCGTCTAACTGCATGAAAGGACGGTCAGTGGGAAGGCCTTCCATGCCGAACGGCTTAGCTATCGGTTCGAAGGCGCCTACCATGAGGCGGCCCGCCTCCTCCTTGACGTAGATGCAGTTGTCGGTATCACGCAGCACCGGCAGCCCTGAAGGTAGGTCGGGGATGGGTTCAGTCACCAGGTAGAAGTGTTCGCAGGCATGTAGGGGGATGTTGACCCCAACATCGCGACCCAGTTGGTGAGACCACATACCGGCGGCGGTAACCACATGGTCAGCGTCAATGGGGCCCTGGTCGGTGTCAACGCCAGTAGCTCTGCCTTTAGAGGTACGGATGCGCTGGACTGACACGCCTTCAATGATTTGGGCCCCCCTTTCCTTGGCCACCTTGGCCATGGCCATGGTGGTGTCAACCGGTGATGCCTGGCCGTCACCAGGTAGCCAGACTCCACCCACGAGTCCTTCAGGATTTAGCAGCGGGTACCGGGCACAGAGTTCGTCGGCCTCAATAACGTTGACGTCCACGTTGAAGGCATTAGCCATGCCAGCACCGCGTACTAGTTCCTCCATGCGGTCATGGTTGTCAGCCACACTTAGTGACCCGACCTTCTTGAAGCCGGTCGCATGTCCCATGTCTCGCTCAAGTGATTCGTATAACTCAGCCGAGTAGGCGGCCAGACGGGTCATGTTTTGGGTGGCCCGGAGGCAACCCACTAGGCCAGCGGCATGCCAAGTAGTCCCACTGGTCAGCGTGTGGCGCTCAAGCAGGACCACGTCGTCCCAGCCCAGTTCGGTGAGGTGGTAGGCGATACTGGCTCCAACGATGCCACCACCAATTATCACTACCTGAGCCTGTTCAGGTATTTTATTGGCCATGTGGGGCACTCCGAGGTTTTTAGGCGTGACAGTGGGTTAGGCCCACAGGTCGGTTATTTGGGCGAAGTCTTGCTGTTATAGAACTTGTTGATTAAGTTACGGGCTCTAACTGGCGTGACACTAGTCACCTTTGGACCAGCCTGTGCAGTGTAGGACAGGACCCCGTAGGGAGGATCCATGAGCACTTACCGTGAACTCGCCCAGAAGCACCTAGTCCCTCACTTCACTTCTAAGGCGGCGTGGAAGAACGGTGCTCTTCCCGTGATCGAACGTGGTGAGGGCTGTTACCTCTACGACACCGAAGGTGTTGAGTATCTGGACGGGCTTGCTGGGCTGTTCTGTGTGAATATTGGTCACGGTCGCCCTGACCTTTCTGCGGCGGCGGCCAAACAGATGGACAAACTGGCTTTCTCAACCAACTGGGGTTCTGCTCATCCGCCGGCTATCGAGGCTGCTGAGATGATTGCCGGCTTTGCTCCTGGTGATTTGAATAAGACGTTTTTCGTGAGTTCTGGATCTGAGGCTGTGGAGTCAGCGATCAAGTTCGCTCGTAACTACCATTTGGCCCGTGGAGACGAGGGTCGCTACAAGGTCATCTCCCGCAACTGGTCGTATCACGGCACGACGTTGGGAGCGCTTTCAGTCACCGGTATACCCAGGTTTCGCGATCCATACCTTCCAGCCCTTTGGGACGGCACTCGCCACGTGCCCAATACTCGCCAGTGCAGCTCACCACTGGGAACTCCAGCGGCTGAACTGACTTGTGTGCAGGCCATTGAGGACATGATCCTGGCCGAGGGACCCGAGACGGTCAGCATGGTTATTGCGGAGCCCATCCAAAACGGTGGCGGTGCTTTGGTCCCGCCTGATGGTTACTGGCAAGAACTCCGTCGTATCTGTGACCGTCATGGTGTTCTGCTAGTGGCAGATGAAGTCATCTGTTCGTTTGGCCGCTTTGGCTATTGGTTCGCCAGCGAGCGTATGGACGTGGTACCCGACATGATCACCTTTGCCAAGGGGGTGACGTCGGCGTACCAGCCTCTTGGAGGTTTGGTTATCCGTAGTCCGCTTGTGGATGAGGTGTTTGACTCACCTATGGGCTCTTTTATGCACGGTTCGACTTTCGGTGGGCATCCCGTGGCTACCTCAGTGGCTGTAGCCAACATGTCGGCCATGCGTGACGAGGGGATACTGCAGCAGGTGCTGGACAACGAGAAATATTTTGTTGATCAACTCCGTGCCATGGGCGACGTGCACCGGTCGGTTCGTGAGGTGCGGGGCGCCGGCTACTTTTACGCCGTAGAATTTTGTGCTGACGCAGATGATGACCGGGAGCTCAGTCCAACCCAGATCGCTGGTCTGCAGGGTGGCTCCCTTGGAGGTTTTGTTCGTGAGGAGCGGATGACGGTGCGGCCTGACGACCGGGGTTACACCGGCCTAGCTATCTCACCGCCATTAATCGCCAACCGTACGATCATTGATGACTTGGTGGCCCGAGTCGACCGGGTCGCCAGTCGGGTCGACACGTGGCTAGTCGATAA
>CAWVUB010000059.1:0-14330 GCA_963933065.1 uncultured Acidimicrobiaceae bacterium
AGACGACCAGTTGTGGATCGGCAACTTGATCGGATCCGACGAATCCGCAGCCGCTGCGCTCTCGCTGCTGCTCTCGCTGCTGCTCTCGCTGCTGCTTGCGCTGGACGAGGCGGCGCTGTCGCTACCGCTCGATCCGGCGTCGTCACTATCCGACCCGCAGGCCGATGCCACCATCGCCAGTGCGGCGAGAATTACGATGAATCGCTTCAACATGAAACGTTTCCCCTCTGTTGGTTTAGGGGGAGCAGTACCGCACCCCGGTGCTTGCCTCAGGGGTGCCCAAATGGGACGCTCGCTGAGGAGACAGGCCTCAGAGTAGTGACGGTTGACACAGGATTCAAGACGAATCTCCACTACGAGGAAAGCTTTCTTAATTGTGGGAAAACTTTCGTCCCTTTGGGAGGACCTCCACGATCAGGAAAGCGCTTCCTTAGTTGGAGGAATTGCCTAGTCATGGAGGCCTACCTCAGGGGTATGACTCAACTCGGTGGCCTAATCTCCTGCTACCGTCCGGCCGTTGCTGGGGGTCTGTTGCCTCGGCAGGAGGAAAGGTCCACCGATGAAGATCGTTGCCATCGACGTGTTCCAGCATGACTTGCCCGTGCGGGGACCGACTGCCGGGACTCCCTACCGGATGGCCACCCAGGATGTGTGGCACCTCGATACGACCATCGTCCGGATTCAATGCGATGACGGGACAGTGGGCTATGGCGAGACCTGCCCGTTGGGACCTACCTATCAACCCCAGCATGCCCGCGGAGCCCGTGCTGCGTTAGCCGAGATCACCCCGCATCTCATCGGTCTTGATCCGACGACCGTTGGACGGGTTGGCGCGGTGATGGACGGTGTCCTGATGGGACATCGGTATGCGAAGTCGGCCGTTGATGTGGCTTGTTGGGATGCGACCGGAAAGGCATACAACGTGAGAGTTTGTGACCTGCTGGGTGGCGCCGTGCGTGAGCGGGTCCCTTCGTATCACGGCGTACTAATTGCGTCAGCCGATGATTCAGCGGCCGACGCTGACGCCCGTCAGGCCGAAGGCTTTAGTCGGATCCAACTAAAGGTCGGGGGTCGTCCCGTGGAGGAGGACGTAGCGGCGTTGCGGGCTGTTGCAGCGACATTGCGTCCCGGTGTCCGCCTCTCGGCTGACGCTAACAAGGGCTGGACTACTCGGGATGCTGTTCAGGTCTCCCACGCATGCCGGGACATTGCCATGGTGATTGAGCAACCGTGTGAGTCCTACGAGGAGAATGCCTCGCTAGTGGGGAAGGTCTGCCATCCCATCTACTTGGACGAGTCAGCCACCGACCTGAACGTAGTGGTGTCTGCGATCGGACAGCGGGTGGCTGATGGCTTCGGGATGAAGGTCAGTCGTGTCGGTGGTATCAGTGCCATGCGAGCCATTAGGGACGTGTGTGCCGCCGCCCGGCGACCCCATACGGTAGATGACACATGGGGTGGCGATCTAGTGGCTGCCGCATCTCTTCACGTGGGCGCCACCGTGGATCCATCCGTCTTCGAAGGGACGTGGATTGCTGAGCCCTACATAGACGGCCACTACGACGCTAAGGATGGAATTCATCTGGATGGCGGTTGGATTGATCTTCCACCTGGTCCTGGCCTAGGTATTTCGCCCGATGAGTCGATCTGGGGTGACCCGTTACTCAGCTTCTCCTGACCGGCCTAGCGGATTGTTGTAGCAGCTAGAGGTGCAGTTTGATGATGCAACAACCTTGGCCACCGGCTTCTGCACGAGTACTTAGATACATAGAGGAGTTCGTTGTTTAGGCAAACTCTCCTGCTGTGAGGACAGAACGTTGGGCAGGGAGAAGTGGCATTAAGGATTTTCGGATACAAAGGTTGAGAGCGAGACTGGGTAGGAGTGGTCAGGGTAAAAAGGTGGAGGGGCTCCAAATCTCAGCTAGAGCATTTTTCTGTGGGTCTCATGACTCTTCGACCGAATCGGTCCCATCGGCCCGCCAGCCCAGTGCTGTCGAAAGCCGTCGTAGCCCGTCGTGCAGATCGTTGCGGTGCTCCCTGTCCAGAGGTCCTAGATCGCGGTCAAGGCGGACAACTAGGTCGGCGACCACCGTTGCGGCTAGATCACGGCCTTCGTTAGTCGCTTCGACAAGGGTGCGTCGTCCATCGGTGGGATCTGCCACCCGGTGTGCCAACCTTCGGTCCACTAGCCGTTGAATCGTCTTGGTGGTGCCGCCCGAGGTTTGAACCGTCCATCGAGCCAAGTTGCCTGCGGTAAGGGTGTGCTCGCCGGCGAACGCCACCCCGGCCAATGCGCCGAATTCTGATGTAGTTAAACCGGTGGCGGTGAGCGCGTCTGCTAGCCAGACGTCTAGCTGGCGGCCGGTGAGGTAAGCCCAGACGAGGATTCCGGCCGTGGTGGCCTCGGGGTCGCTTGGCTCGGCCTTGGGAACCAGACGGTCAACGGCTCGGTCCACCAGAACGGCATGGTCGGGGAGTTGGGATTGGGACCCCGAAGCCATAGTTGGGCGCTGATCAACCACACCTACATCCTACTGACCAAGTTCTACCGGCCAAGTTGCAAATATCTTCCAAGGAAGTTATCTTCCTCGGAAGATAACTTCCTTGGAGGACTGCCGTGACCACGCTTGCTGACATTGATCTCACTGATCCGGACGTCTTCGCTCAGCGGATGCCACACGACTGGTTTGATCTACTCCGTAGCGATGCCCCGGTCTGGCGGCATCCGGCCACTGACGAGCACCCAGAGACGTTCTGGGTGGTGTCCTCCTACGAGCACATCACCGAAGCGCACCGGTCGGGGACGCTGTTCTCCCATCAGACCGGGCCCGGACGTAATGGCGCCGGCGGAATAGCGCTTAACGACATCCAAGAGGGCCGGGGGCCAGGCCTCCAAATGGTGATGACCGATCCGCCGCAGCACACCCGTTATCGGAAGTTGGTCAACACGGGTTTTACGCCCCGCATGGTCCGACGGATGAACGAAGTCATGCGGTTGCGTACTGAGATCATTTTGGACCGTATCTGTGAGAAGGGTTCGGCTGATTTTGTGCTGGACGTGGCTGCGGAACTACCGCTAATGGCAATCGCCGACATCATCGGCGTGCCTGATGAGGACCGGCACCTCCTTTTGGATTGGAGTAACCGGACAATCGGTGGGAGTGACCCGGAGTACCAAGACGAGCCCTCCGGAGACGGGTCATCAACTGGCAACTCGACCTACGAGACGGCCATGATTGAGATGGCCATGTATGCCGACAACCTCACCAGTCGTAAGCGTTCCCAGCCGGAGGACGACCTCTGGACCGTCCTCACCTCGGCCACCGTGACCCTTGACGATGGTACGACTACGGAGCTTACTGATATCGAGCGAGACCTCTTCTTCACACTGTTGTTGGTAGCTGGAAACGAGACCACCCGCAATGCCATTTCACTGGGTCTCATGGGTTTCATGGACCACCCTGATCAGTGGGCCGTGGTGGTTGAGACGGGTGAAATGACCGATGAGGCGGTCGATGAGATCTTGCGGTACACCAGTCCGGTCAACTACTTCCGTCGAACGGCGACAGCTGACACTGTCCTAGGTGGTCAAAATATCCAGGCTGGCGACAAGGTCACCCTGTGGTATCCCTCTGGGAACCGGGACGAAAAGGTCTACGCCGATCCCCATCGTCTTGACCTGAGCCGAACTGATAATCACCACTTGGCGTTCGGGGCTGGTGGTGCACACTTCTGCTTAGGGGCCAATCTGGCCCGCCTAGAGTTGAAACTCATTTTTGAAGGCTTGGCCGCCCGGCTGCCTGACATCTCTGTCACCGGTCCAGCTGACCGTTTACGAATGAGTTTCGTCAATGGCATCAAGCACCTGCCGGTGGCGTTCACGCCCAGCCAGAAGGTGTTGAACAGATAGCACTCGGGTTGGTACTTCCCCGCTTCAGCGTCGAGCTCAACTACCAGAGCCTGGAGCGTCACGAAACCGCACTCCTGAGGGGCGGGGTTCGTCACATCGTTCCAATGCTGCGGCCCAGGCCGGTGAGGCTCCAAGGGCCACCCGGAGGGTGCGCACTAGCATTTGTCCTCGCAGGATTGCCCCCTTGCGACGGCGAATTCCCAGCACGTCGAGGATCGGGGTGGGCACGGTTGCCGCTGCCGCATCGTGGATGATTCGGTAGGCAAAGCGGACTGGCGGACTCAGCGGCGGCATGGCCAAGAACCTGACAGCATCAGTGCCGGCCGGTGAAGGCCCGAGTGACGGGTGGTTGACCAGCCAGTTGTTGAGTTCGTCAGCGGTAGCTGGTAGGGGGCTGGCTCCCATCTTCTTTCCCAGACGAACTTGTTCGGTCACGTAGGTGTCGGCGTCATCATTGGTCAGCGGTTCGGGACCGAAAGTCTGGTGGGCGACCAAGAATGAGTCGATGAGGGCGTTGTGAACCCAAGCTGCCATCTCCGGATTAGCTGCTGAATAGGTCAGTTTGCGGTGTGAGATGCCCGACACGGGTAGGTGTACATGCCGGACAATGCCTACGGCGTCGTCTACTTCGGGAAGCGAGCCGTAGGCGGTAGCAGTCACATAGGCGGCAGTTCTCGATAGTCGGCCTAACGGGTCGGCTCGGTAGGAAGAGTGATCACTTACACCGGCGGCGACTTCGGGGTGGGCGGCTTGGACCAGTAGGGCCCGCACGCCACCCACGAAGGTTGAGCAGTCAGACATGACCCGCCAGGTGATGGAGTCTGGACCGAAGAGGCCCCGATCGCCAGGGTAGTCAAGGGTTGACGCCAGCGGATCGGGGGCATGACTGAACAGTCCAGTTGTCGTATTAGTAATTCGTTGTCGCCAGGACACATTCCCTACCACGGTCTGCCTGCCTCTCAGCGGAGCCGGGTGGTCGGCATGAACTTCAGCCCACCGTGCATCAGCTCGGCGATTGCAGCCACTGGGTCTGGGTCAGCAAATAGATCGGAGTCCTCGGGCTGGAAAATCAGGTGATCTTCACCGACTGTCCACCAAGAGGCCTCGAGGGCAATGCCATGGGGATCCTGAAAGTAGATCGAACGGAGGATCTTGTGGTCAACCACTGGGGTTACCTCACAGCCCGCCTCCATTAATCGTCGCTGGAGGGTGATTAGAGCCTCTTCATCAGGAACTCCGAACGCGACGTGGTCAAACTGGATAGCTCGTGGTGATAGCGCACCGGCTGGTTTGGAGAACGTTTCGGCTCCCTCTACCTCGAAGAAGGCGATGGTGGTACCGGTCCCAAGTTTGAAGAAGTAATGCCTCATAGGGCCGGCCCGGAGCGTAGCCACCAACGGCATCCCGAGTACTCCAGCGTAAAATCGGACTGTGGTGTCCATATCTGGGGTAATGAGTGCAAGGTGGTGGAAACCTCGCCAGTCTCGATCTGAGGCTTCGAGATCTTTGGCAGGTTCCAAGATTGATGCTGGCTGACGAATGACCACACCATGAGTGTGGCAGGGCGTGGGACCGAGTCCTACAGGAACTGGAACTCTTCTGGGAGATCCGTCAAGGCCGTCGAGAACTGTGATTAATAAGACAGTTGGTGCATACACCAGTTGGCTGAGCCGAGGCTCCAGACCGGTCGCAAACGAGGCCGACTACGTCAACCGCTCCTGCCCTACGGCATTGGGTGCACAATCCCATGGTCTTCACGCGAGCCCTCCTCTTTGAGTGCCGGTTTCCGCCCGTCGACGGCAACCTTCGCTGACCCTTCCACCCCATTTTCCTCGTATAGGAACACTAGATCGGGGATGCTTGCGAAATTGTGAGATCGGCAGCTCACTTGTCGATAGAAGAACTGCCGTTGTCCGAGTCAGTGGACGGATCTTTTGGCGGCGCTAGGCCGGTTTCACCAGGTCGGAGAAGAAGGAACTCGATGCGTCGGTTGGCTGCTTTACCAGACTTTGTCAGATTGTCGGCGATGGGGTCGGCATGGCCCATTCCGAGGGCAGTTAGTCGGTCCGGTTCCACCCCCCGAGCCAGTAGTTGGGTACGCACAGCATCAGCCCGCACAGCAGATAACTGGATGTTGTCTCCAGAGTTCTTCTCGTCACTGTCGGTATGACCGATTATCTGCACTCGGATAGCCGGTTCGAAAAGCAGGAAGGCGGCTAGGCGATCCAATGTGGGGACTGATTCCAGTGTGATCCGGTCACCACCACTTTCGAACTGGATCGGAGGATGTGCAGCAACTGCACTCAAGCGAGCTTGGAGTACCAAGTCGGCCAGTGACGCAGGGAGGTCGGGTACTGCAGTGCTGGTCGGGACGAGGTCTTCGATCGGGGGCGGTACGAAAAGGAGGTTCTGGACCGCGATGACGTCAGGCTGAGCAAAGGCCACTCGTTCAGCAGCCTCCTTGAGGTCAGAGGTAGGTACTCGGCCCTCGAGGATCACTGTCCAGTCCACCACCTGGACCTTCACAGTGGGCAGGCCGGCCTGAACCATTGCTCCCTGGACGGTGGCTGTCAGGTCCTGTTCTGTCGCTCGGTCGGTAGCGGCCTCGTCGTTGCCTAGGACGATCACCGCAAAAAAGGCTATGACCAGTAGTCCGAGAGCCCACGTGCCGGGGTTTCCCGGCATGCCACCAGGTGAGCGCCGGCGCGACGGTCGGGAACGCCGACCAATGCCAAATGCTGGTCCAAAATTTCGCCCTCTCGACGAGCGTGGATCGCGCATCATGCCGGTCACCGATGGGCTCCAGTTTGGTAGTTCGCCCTCTTGTACACGTCGTCAGGATATTGCGCTTAGTCGGTATGGCCGAGCGTTGATAGTCCAGCCAACGGCGCCACCACTGATTCACCGAATGCAGCCAAACTGGATTCTGGATCTTGCCAGAATAGGTAAGACGGCACCATCACTCGGTTGACCCCCTTCGCAGCCAATGCCTCAACTCTTGCTATCGGATCGACACCGGCAGCGAGGTCGCCGGTCCAGGTGACCTCTATGGCGTCGGGGTCACGGTCGTAGGTCTCGGCCTCGCGGCGCATGACGTCTAGCAGATGATCGAGGTCACCTTTTCCCGGCCAGAAGCCGTCGCCAAGGCGTCCCGCCCGCCGGGCTGCCGCCTCACTATGGCCGCCGATGACTATGGGCACAGACCCGTTGATTGGCTTTGGATTGGAAGAGACGTTGGCGAACGAGACAAAGTCACCGTCGAACGACACGCTGTTCCCACTCCACAAGGTGCGCATGGCAGCTACGTACTCATCGGTGCGTGCTCCCCGCCTCTCCCAGGGAATACCGAGAGCGTCGAATTCTTCACGCAGCCAGCCCACTCCAATACCCAGTTCGATACGGCCGTTGGTCAGTGAATCCATGGTTCCTAGTTGTTTGGCCAGCACTACGGGGTTGCGTTCCGGGAGTATCAGAATTCCGGTGGCCAGTCGGAGGGTTGATGTGTGGGCGCCCACCCATGTCAGCCAAGTGAGAGGGTCGGTTAGGTCGGTGTCAGGTGCCATCATCATCCGACCTGAATCGTCATAGGGGTAGGTCGAGCCGTAGTCGTCGGGGTACACGACATGCTCGACGGTCCATAACGATTCGATGCCTGCCGCTTCAGCAGCTTTGGCCATGGCGATGGCACCCTTTGCGGTGCCAAAGGGCCCAATATTTGCAAAAGCAATCCCGACTTTCATGGAATCTCCCAAAGTATTTCGGCGGTTGAATATTGTTGAGACTGGTGCGAGTCTGGCCCGTGGGTCAACTTCCAAGCCATTCGGGCGGACGCTTCTCCTGCCAAGCGGCGCGACCTTCGCTGGCATCGTTGGTGGCGTTAGCGACGCGACGCATTGTTTCACCAAACCGGACGGCCTCGGTCCAACCCATGTCTCTGCTGCGAACGGCCACTTCCTTGGTGGCGCGCGCTGCCAGTGGGGCGGCCTGACACAGTCGATTTGCCAGTTCGTGGGCCTCGGCTATAAGCCTTTCGTGGGGGGTGATTCGCCAGGCCAAGCCGATGTCAAGTGCTCGTTGTGCACTAATGGGTTCGCCGGTTAACAGGAGCTCCATGGCGTCAGCCCATGCCAACTTTCGTGGTAGGCGAATGGCTCCCACGATGGTAGGGATCCCGATGGTCACCTCGGGCCAGGAGAAAGTGGCGTGTTCAGAGGCCACCACGAAGTCACAGGCCACAGCGGCGGTCAGGCCGTAGCCCACACATGCTCCGTTCACGGCTGCAATGGTTGGCTTGAATACCTCGAGGCCTGATTCGAACGAGTTCACGGTGGGGGTTTCCCAGAAGGTGCCGGCAAAGTCGCCGGTGGATCCGCCTGGATCGCGTAGGTCAGCACCCCCACAGAACGTACGGTCGCCGGCTCCGGTCACGATTGCTACCCAGGCTGCATCGTCGCCCAGAAAGCGGCTCCATGCGTTGTTTAGATCTCGACGCATGGCTCCGTTGATGGTGTTGGCCGCCTCAGGTCGGTTGTAGGTAATGGTGGCGATGTGGCCATTTCGCTGGTATGTGGCAGCCTCGCCATATGGTCCGTCCTGTTCGATGTCGTTCATGGGGGCGACGGTACCTGCCGAGGCCTGCGGGGTGTACAGGCCCTCACCAGCCTAGAATCTGACGGACCGTCAGAATATTCTGGCGAACTATCCCGAACCGACCGGACGCGCTGTGGACAGAGCCGACACGCCTACTGAGATTCCACCGATTATCAGTGTCGACGACCACATAGTGGAGCCTCCCCACCTCTGGCAGAGCTGGTTGCCGACGAAGTATCGGGAACATGGCCCTCGAGTTGAACGTCGACGTCTTGGTGAGATGAAGTGGGTCGGCGGCTCGAAGATGTACGAGTACGAACTCGATGCGCCCGGCGCCCCGTGGTGTGACATCTGGTTCTACGAGGATCTGGTCCACCCAAATAAGCGCCACGTAGCAGCTGTGGGATTTGAGCGAGATGAGATGACCATGGCGCCGATCACCTATGACGAGATGCGTCCGGGTTGCTACGACCCAAAAGCTCGGGTGGCCGACATGACGGCTAACCACGTTGAGGCCTCGCTGTCGTTTCCGACCATGCCTCGGTTCTGTGGCCAGACTTTCTACGAGGCCTCCGATCGTGAACTAGCACTGGCCTGCGTGCAGGCTTACAACGACTACATGATTGAGGAATGGTGCGGCGATTCTGGTGGTGCTCTAATACCGCTCATCATCGTTCCCTTGTGGGATGTTGGCCTCGCTGCCGCTGAGGTTAGGCGTAATGCCGCAAGGGGGTGCCACGCTGTCTGCTTCTCGGAGATTGCACCCAACTTGGGTCTGCCTTCCATTCATACTGGCTATTGGGACCCGTTTTTCGCGGCATGTGCTGAGACCCAGACAACGGTCAACATGCACATCGGCTCCTCGTCGAAGATGCCAGCCGCTTCACCCGATGCCCCACCAGCGGTGGCTGCTTCACTGAGTTTCAACAACGCCATCGCGTCAATGAGTGATTTCCTGTTTTCGGGAGTGCTGGTGCGCTTCCCTGACCTCAAATTGGCATACAGCGAAGGTCAGATTGGCTGGATTCCGTACATCCTTGAGCGAGTCGATGACGTTTGGAAGGAACATCGGGCGTGGGGCGGCGTAGCGGACACGATTCTGGAACCCCCGTCGACCTACTACTACCGCCAGATCTACGGTTGCTTCTTTCGTGACAACCACGGTCTGCGTTCCTTGGACGAAGTTGGGGTGAATAACATCACCTTCGAAACCGACTACCCACACACTGACACCACTTGGCCCCATACCAAGGAGGTGGCCACGGAAATGATGGGTCACCTCCCGACCGATGTGGTGTGGAAGATCGTGCGGGGTAACGCAGCCCGCATGCTCAGTCTGGACATTGAGCCCTGCCCAACCGACTGAAACCCATCGGCACAATCCAGCCGAGTTAGCTCCGTAGACTTACTTCATGGGTGAGACCGTTGAGCGGGTTACCACGTCTGATTTTGTGGAATCATCAACCGGGGAACGGCTGAGCGCCATCCTCTTGGAACCTGACTGTGTGCCTGGCTTGTGGGCTTCAGTCGATTCCGGCGAAATGGATCATCTGGTGCCTGAACTGCCAGCTCTGCGCATGGAACAGGACCCCATTCATCGACACAAGGACGTCCTCAGTCACACTATTGCCGTGGTGGCTAAGACTGAGCCCGAACTCACCGTTCGGCTGGCTGCGCTTTTCCACGACATTGCTAAGCCCCGTACTCGGAGTTTCGAGCATGGTGGCGTGACCTTTCGCCATCACGAGGTGGTGGGTGGTCGGATGGCCCGAAAGCGTCTTGCCGCCATGGGCTACTCGGAGCGCCTCATTGAAGAGGTATCGGAGTTGGTTCGGCTTTCCGGCCGGTTTAAGGGCTATGCCGATGGTTGGTCAGATGCCGCGGTGCGGCGCTACGCCCGAGATGCTGGACCGCTCCTAGGGCGGCTCAACCACCTCATACGGTGCGATTGCACTACTCGAAATCAGGAAAAGGCGGCGGGGATCCAAGCCCTGATGGATGATCTGGAGCGTCGGATCTCCGAGTTGGCTGAGGAGGCCCGTCGAGCCTCTGAACGCCCAGGTATGGACGGTGCAGCGGTGATGGAACATCTGGGTATTGGCCCCGGTCGGGAGATTGGGGAGGCGCTGGCGTTCTTAATGGAACTAAAGCGTTCCGAGGGTGATCTCGATCAGCCTGAACTGAAAACTCGTCTAGATGCTTGGTGGACGAAACGTTCTTAAAGTTCGTCAGCCCATCCATCCGTGGGTCTCGTCAAACACTGCATTCACCAGCCAATCAGCCACCTCGGTCATACCGATGGCGGACAAGTGCACCCCGTCGTCACGGGTGGTGCGTTCGCGATCTGTGCCGTTGAGGCCGATGAAATTCCGGTAAGGAACCGTGGTCACGAAGTCGAGGTCCGCAGTAGCCGCACGGACGAGATCGTTCAGGCCGTCGATGCGGTCTGGGTGGTTCTGGGGTCGGATCTCTCGACGTATGTGGGCGCCCTCCAGCCAGTAGACATGGGCCCCCTCGGCCCCCAACACCTCGGTGCCTAAACGGTATTCGGCAGAGATGTAGTCGTCGTAGGCTGGGACGCCGATCCAAACCCATTCGTCGCCCAGCGACGGGATTAGGCGGTCGGTCACATCCCAAGCGGTGATGTGACCCAGCACCACGTCAGGTCGAAAGGCGGCCACAGCCGCCGGCCATGAAACCACTTCCGAATTCAGCATTACATGGGTCGGCACAGTTTCGTTCCACGCCGAGCAGAGTTCGCCCACTGGACCCTCGTCGCCCTCAGGAATGCGCTTCAGACCGTAGCGACCGACCACACAGCCCAGATGAGACTCGTTGAGCACCACCATCCGACCTGGGTTATCAATGGCCCAGCTGCAGAGGGCCTCACCGATCTGGAGGGCTACCGAGTCTCCCACAACCAGCACCCTCAGTTGCTCGTCTTCAGGAGGGGGAAGTAAGCCCTGTTGAGCACAGGGACTGGCCGAAGAGGTGAACGCACCACCCTCGGCTGGTCGGGTATTAACCCACAGCAGTCCTATCAGAATCAGTACCACAGCCGTGGCAACGGCTGAGGTCCCGCTAACCGCCGTGATCCGCTTTTTAGTAAAGGGGAAATTCCGTTTCATCACCGGCTGTTCAACGAGGTAGAAACTGGCTGCCGCCGCACCGAAGGTGATGGCTAGGTGTATCCATACAAGGTTGTTGTCCTCCACAACATCCACCCCGGGTACTAGCCATCCGGCCCGCGTTGGTGTAACCAGCAAGTAGATCGGCCAGTGGTATAGGTAGAGGCCGTAACTGATCTTTCCCACCCAGCGGATTAGTGGCGATTCCAAGAACCAGTGCAGTGGCCCAACGGAAGCTCGGGCTGTTCCATACCAGAACCAGCCGATTCCCACGCCCACGAGGTACGGCCAGTGGTCGAACGCCGGATTGCCTCGAACTAGACTGACCATTGCCCACCCGGTGGTGAACAGGATTGTGTACAGGGAGCCACACGCTATGCGACCTCCCCAAGAAGCGTCATCGGCAGACAAGAAGGCCGGAAGTCGACAATGCCACGGGGCTTCTCCGGGTTGGGCAACTCCGTAGATCATGAGGCATGAAATGCCGGCGACCATTAGAAAGCCGCCGTGCTCGAACATCCAGGCGTCTCGCTCGGAGATTTCAAAGATCGCCCATGCGAAGAAGAAGGTTGCGGCGTAGGCGCTAGCCACCCAAGCCAGTTGGCCAGCCCGGCTGCGGACGGGACCATACATGCGGACTGCTACAGCCAGGATTATTCCAGCGAAAAGGGAGTGGGCCCGGGTATCAGTGCCGTAGTAGACACGAGACGGATCACCTTGCCCCGGGTATAGGTGGCTCATCCACCACGTGGAGGCCACGGTGCCCGCGATCATGGTGACCAGTAAGGCCATATTTGCTCGCCGCTTGAAGAGCACTAGCACGGCAGTCAGGTAGAGCGGGGCAAAAATATAGAACTGTTCTTCAATGGAGAACGACCAAACGTGTCGCAGCGGTGAGTGCTGGAAGTCCTCAAAGTACGAGACGTCAGAAAATATCTCGTACCAGTTGGCGCTATAGGTCAGCGTTGAGAAGATCGCGCCGGTCCAGCGGGCGAACTCACTCGGTGGCACGAGAAGCACCAAATAGAGGGTTAGTAGGCCGAGGGCCACAAAAAGAGCGGGGAGCAGCCGGCGTGCTCGGCGGCCAGCGTAGGCCTTTAGGTCAATACGGCCCGTGGACTCAAATTCGTTTAGGGCTATTGAGATTATGAGGTAGCTCGACAGTGTGAAGAACAGGTCAATGCCGAGGATCCCGCCGGTAACGGTGTCTGTTGCAGCGTGGTAGAGAAGTGGGCCAATGACCACCCAGATGCCCCGTATGCCGTCTAGGCCCGGGATGTAGGAGAAGCGGGGGCGTGCTCCGTCGTCAGCCATAGTCCGCCGACGTTACCTGTCACCTGAGCGGTCACACGGGGTGAGGACCCGCCATGTGGCCGTTCCCCCAACATCGCAGAAGTACATAGCAACTACTGCTGCTGCTGCTGGGTCACCGGGTTCGGTCGATGAGTTGGGCTCGGACCAGCCGTCAAAACGGTTGGTGAGAATGAGTACGTCGGCTGACAACAGTTCGTTAGCGAGCCCGCTACCCGGGCGATTGGCCAAGCCTGGGTTCATCTCTATGTGGCGACTCGCTGGTACAAGATCGGGGAGCAGGAAGTAGATGAAAGTGTCGCTGTAGTTCGTTCTGGTCAGGTCGGCTGGGCCAACGAATACTCGTTCGCCAGGACGGGTCAGTGCATCGACAAGGGCCACCAGACCACCGATTTCCCTGGCCGCTGATTTAGCACCCGGTCCTCGGCCTAGCGGGAGGGTGCGGCTGTCGTGGGTCACTGTGATGCTGGATCTGTTCAGTGGTCCGTCGGTGAAGACCTCGGCGGTGTAACGGCCGATGTGATGGGGGGCCAGTGCGACTAGGCCACCCAAAACGACGGCCAGGGCGACCAAGGGAGCGGAGTGGTTGAGGTGGCGGACCGGGAGGCGCCCTAAATGCCGCCCCAGCGGTTCAGCAAGGGCGACTACACAAACAGCCACTGTCCACGCGCCCACGAACTTGAGATGGTTGGGGCTAGGACGTTGCAGCACCATGGGAAAGAGGCCAACGCCAACCAGTGCCATGGTGACGAGACGCGAGCGGGCCGACCCTCGCCACCGCCAGGCCACCATTACAAGTAACACAGTGACTATTAGGAGCAGCCAGAACAGAGCAGTGATTTGGGCTGGACGGTTGAGGCCTGGTAGGTGGTCCGGACCACGAAGGAGGTCATCGAGTCGCGCGAAGAAGTCACCGCTATCGGTGGGATCTGGCGGCAGCGGGAGGCGTCGACCGGCTCGCAGTCGGATTACGGGGTCGATAACCATGCCTTCGAACATGGCCTTTGGACCAACTAGGACCAAGTGAAGCAGAAATGGGAAGAGGCCGGCGACCAAACCGGTGCCGAGACGGGAGCGGCGGCTATCGGTGGCCTTGAAGAAAGCGGGTACGACAACCAATAGAGCAGCGGGTGTTAAGACAATCTGGTGAAAGACCGCCAGTCCGCACAGGGCAGCCCCCATCGACGCGGTGCGGCGGTCTTCTCCGTCGAGCACTAGGGCTGTGCCAGCGGCTAGGAGGCCGAGACCAGTCACCCACGGATAGGCGATGAGACCGAAAGGGGCTATTACGGCCCATGTTGCCAGCGCGGCGCAGGTAGCGGTGGACAGCCCCCAGCGGCGGGCCAGCCGGTGGACGCCCCACAGCAGGAGGATCCGGTAGCCGAGGCCGA
>CAWVUB010000060.1:0-13884 GCA_963933065.1 uncultured Acidimicrobiaceae bacterium
CAATCTGGGACGACCAGTTGTGGATCGGCAACTTGATGGCATCCGACGAATCGGCCGCAGGAGCTGCCGGGGCAGCCGGGGCAGCCGTCGTGGCTGGAGCAGCCGTCGTGGCTGGAGCAGCCGGAGCATCCCCATCACCCACCGCAGCATCGTCGTCGCTGCCACAGGCGGTCACCGCAAGCGCAAATGTCAGCAACAGCGCAAGCAGGAACGGGACACCCTGAAACTTGGATCGGTTCAGCACTTAAACTCCCCCTTTTTACGGATACATCCATACCAGTAGGCGGATGTAACACAGATCAGAATTGTTCACCTCAAGACAAATATGTCTGACGCCATATTAGACACAGATCTGGCGCGTGGTCCAAAAAGACTTTGGCTTCAGGGAGTTGACCTAGGAGGCCGAGGGCCTGCCCGACGTGAAGATGGAGTCATATGCCTGATCATCAGCGTTGACGAGACGTTCGACCCAGCCATGAAAACGATGGCCTCCACCTTCGTTCTGACCGAATACGAAAGAGTTTCTAGCACCAGTAGCAATCGCCGTCTGTATTCCAAAGCCCGTGCTGTAGTCCTCATCGCGCACGACCATCTCTAAAAAGTCGGCATGATCTTCGGCCTTCGCTGCGGCTTCGTCGTCACTAGGTGGCATTGCAAGGAAGTAGGACTGAACAGTGAGCGATAGATCTGGAGTAGGACCAGGGAACAGTTGTGAAAGGAGTACGGACTCACCACGATAAATCGCCATCGAGACATTCGGAAAGATTGTCCAGACACCGCCAACTGTCGCGTCAACGTCCCAGTCGTCTTCTGGAACGTCTCTCAGTTCAAGGAGGGCCGGGTCAGGTCGCGACATCCTTTGATGAGGACCCCACACGTTGTATATCGCCTTGTTGCTTCCGTCGGGTCCGAAGGTGTTTCTATGCAGGATCGGGAGATGGTAATAGTCGAGGTAACCGTCGTACGCGAGCTTCCAGTTCGGGCCAACGATCTCACGCCGAGTTACCAAGTGCCATCTGCCAAAGTCGAAGTGGGTGAGTACCTCGTCGTACCCAGCAAGAAAGCCATCAAGGTGGAGATCCCGCCCAGGCGTGAGGCCTACGAATACCATCCCCGCACGCTCACCAGCCGGGAGAGGAACTAATCCCAACTCGTCAACATCAGGCGCACCAAATTCCTCACGATTCGTAATGCCCACCAGTTGACCGTCACCGTCGTAGGTCCAACCATGATACGGGCAGGCAAATCGGCGAGCTTTACCTAAGCCGTCTGGAACAACGATTGCCCCTCTATGACTACACATATTGACGAATGCTTTGATCTCTCCCTCAGAATTCCGTGTGAGCAAGATCGGGACGCCGACAGCCGTCATTGCCTTGTAAGAGCCCGGTTCAGCCAGTTCTCCGCTAAGTGCTGCCATGAGCGGTACGCGTTTGAAGATTCTGTCGACCTCGAGTTGCCAACGCTCAGGGTCTGTATAACTGGCGGTTGGCACGCTAAAACAGCCTGACTCCTGATCAGCGGTATCAGCCTCAACGTGTGCCATGTTTTTCCTGGCCATCGCTATTAGTTGGGATCTACTCACGGAAGTCTCCACCAAGGTTGATCACGTCATACAAATATAGTGGTAAACAGATTAGCAGGCATGGGCCCCACCATGGGAAGGAGGCCTTGAAGCGACGACCATGGTGCCGACCCGTCAAATTTAGCCTGTCGGACTTAGCGAACATGCTCGGCCCGGGAAGCGAGACAGCTAATCGCCTCGACCAGGGCCATACGAGCTGACCGAACAACCAAGGAGTAAAGATGTCTAGCGAACCTGACCTCACCCCACGCATTCCTCCGATTCCTGCAGCCGAACGGGACGATATTGCAAACGAACTCCTTGCAACCGCGTCCGGGCCCGGTCGTCCGAGTCGTACTCCCAATCTCTGGACAACGTTGGTCCGCCACCCCGGGCTGTTCCGACGCTGGATTCCATTCGGAGGCAAGCTCCTTGCAGGCCAAATTCCCTCTAGGGACCGAGAATTGATGATTTTGCGAACTGCATGGCGATGCGATACGGAATACGAGTGGGGCCAACACTGCCAGATCGCTCGAGATGTCGGTATCACTGATGCCGAGTTGTCCGATATCGCAAGAGGTCCTGACGCTTCAGCGTGGGATCCTTTTGACGCGACCCTGCTCCGGGCAGTTGACGAACTACACGACGAATCCTGCATAACCGACGAGACGTGGGCAATCCTCACTGATCGATACGACGACAAGCAGCTGATCGAACTACCAATGCTCGTCGGCCAATACCACCTGGTTGCTTTCACGATGAACTCGCTTCGACTCGAGCATGAGTCCGGCGCCGATCGGTTTCCCGATGTGAGTTAATGCCACTCTTCGTTACAGGAGTGCTTTCATATCAATCGAGTCGATGTACTCATGTAGGCGAACCAACTCAAGCTTTTGGTTCAAGAAGTGGATCATTCCTGCCTGAATACGCACGGCCTCTCCGTTTGGACCTTCCGCCACAAGAACCATCTCGAGTAGGAAGCCCCCAGGAAATACTTGGATGTGGACATCCTCGCGGGCCCTGTTCCGCAAATGCTTCAACTTGTCGATAAGCGCGTCAAAATGGAGATTCGCAGGCACCGCCTGCGGCTGGCCGGGAACCGGATAGTTGCGCCACACGATGTGAGCATGCTTGCCATCGGTCTGCTCGGGCATCTCAATGGAGCCGTCATCGTTTAGCTGTATCGGATGTCCTTCCTCAAATGGAAGTGGCCCGCTGACATACCCTTCGGCCAGTTCCCGAACCTCCAACAGATGCGCTTTGAGGTCCCCTCCTGACATGGAACTCCAGTCGGGCGAAACCCATCCCTCTGCTATGGGCGACATAGCGATCCCCATTCTTGCTGCGATTATGCTGTCTCGCATATTGTCGACTCACCCGTGCTGTCAAGTCAAGGGCAGCACTCCCTACCAGAGGAATACAGTGCCAGCACAGAGCAACCCGTCCATCGAGGACACAACTAGGGCAACTGCGTGATTTCCTCAGCGCTGACTTCACTAAACGGCAAAGTGGCCGTGATCACTGGTGGTGCGGGTGTCATCGGTGAGGCACTCGCCGAATACCTCCTGGCTTGGGGTGTCAAGGTGGTTTTGGCGGATATCGACTGCCAGAAGGGAGAAGCCTTATCCGGGCAACTAGGTTGCGAGTTCCTTCAGGTTGACGTGTCCGATGACTCCGAAAACCAACGAATGATCGAAACAGCCGTCAAGAACCATGGACGACTGGATCTTGTGTTCTTGAACGCCGGCGTCTCGTCACAGAGCTTGGGAGCACCCTTGCCCTATGACCCCGCCAAAATTGACATCAAGTCATATCGAGAGATACTTGCAGTAAATATTGATGGCCCAGTGTTTGGGGCCTCTGCGGCCATCCCTGCTCTTGCCGATAATGGCGGTGGGGCCATTGTCATTACCTCGTCAGTCGCAGGTCTGATTCCATGGGCCCTTGACCCGGTGTACACGATCTCCAAGCACGGCTTAATCGGTTACGTCCGCTCATTAGCCAACGAACTCAGCACCCGAGACATAACAATCAACGCAATCTGTCCAGGTGGAACAGGCCGACCCAACACGATCCAGCTACCACCGGGCGTAGCGCTACTGGCGCCTGAGATTCTTGCCTCGGCCATGGTTGCCGTAGCTACAGATGGGGGAACAGGCCGGGCTGCAAGTGTTGTGGCTAATCGTGATCCCGTAGTTCAATTCTTTGGGTTTGGCGAAGTAGAGGGTTTTTAACATTCAAGACACTAGGGGGAGGGCAATGTCAGGACTACGGCACCCTTTGAGCGGTGCAGTGTATGAAATCACTGCCGAGGGAGCAATCAGAGTCACAACAGACAAGAGCTCCGGGCTGTTTGATCGAGAGGGCGTATGGATCAGTGGAGAGTTGCGAACCAGCGACCCCCAAATGTGCAACTGGGTGGCATCTAGCGTCTACGAGCTTGCGCCGCGACGGCCAACGCCATATTTGAAGAGGGAGTCATCATGACGAGCGACCATCCGGCAACAGCAAAGCCGAATGCCCTCACGTACCAGCAAATCCTCGACACTGACACGCACCCCGTGCCAGAGGTGCTACGGCGAACCAGCGATGCACGTTTCACTAATGACGACGTCCCCGTTACTCGGTACACAACACGCGAATTTCACGAACTCGAAAAGGAAGCACTGTGGAGCAGGGTCTGGCAGATGGTCTGCCGCAGCGAAGACATACCCGAGATCGGCGACACACTTCGTTACGACATCGCAGATCGGTCCTACCTGATCGTAAGAACTGCCAATGACAGGATTAAGGGTTACTACAACGCCTGTCTGCACCGGGGCCGCATGCTCCGCGAGCATGACGGGAGGGTTGACGAACTTCGCTGCCCATTCCATGGATTCTGCTGGGCGCTGGACGGCAACCTGAAACAAGTCCCATCGGGATGGGACTTTGCCCACGTATTCGAGCGTGCCGACGAGTTCCAGTTGCCTGAGGTCAACGTCGATACTTGGGGTGGATTCGTCTTCATCAACCCAGATGAGGAGTGTGAACCACTAGCTTCATTTCTTGGCGAACTCATCGAACACTTCGCTACCTGGGACCTCGAGAACCGATACAAAAGTGTCCATGTAGCAAAAATCATTCGTTGCAACTGGAAGATCGCTTCTGAGGCCTTTTCCGAAGCACTTCACGTCGTTGCTACTCATCCTCAGATCCTGCCCAGCATTGGAGACGCAAACACCCAATACGACGTTTGGGGCAACTTCAGCAGGGCGATATCACCAAACAACACTCCAAGTCCGAACCTCAACTGGATACCAACCGAACAACAGATGTTTGATGTTCGTACCGACAGACAACTAGGGGATAATCCGGTCAGCGTGATCCCCGAGGGAATGACTGCTCGTCAGTTCTCCGCCAACACTGGACGGGAGACTTGGCGCCCTGTAGTTGGAGATCGCGTGGACACGATGTGCGACGCCGAGTTCAATGACTCCTTCTACTACACAGTTTTTCCAAACTTCCATCCGTGGGGCGCCTTCAACGCCATTAACTATCGCTTTCGGCCCAATGGCGACAATCACCAGACATGCATTATGGAATGCATGTTCCTCCTACCTTTCCCTGAAGGCCAGAGACCGCCATCGGCCGAAGTCAACTGGCTAGGCCCTGACGATCAATGGGCTGAGCACGCTCCGGAACTCGGCAACCTCGCCAGGGTGTTCGATCAGGACACGTTCAACCTCGCAAGAGTGCAGGAAGGTCTGCTTGCTATGAAGAAGCCCGGAGTCACACTGGCCAACTATCAGGAACTAAAAGTTCGCCATGCTCAAGTACTCCTCGAAGAGTGGGTCTACGGCGAGTAATGGGTCCTAGCAACAGAACTGGCGTTGGCCGGTGAATCTGGAACAAGTGGCGGACGAACTATCGATCCGGCGGCTGGTGGATACCTTCTGTGAGGGTGTCAATAGTCGGAATATCGATCTATGGGCCTCGGTCTGGGATGACGACAGCCCAAGCTTCTCCTTCGGCCTCAATAACATCCGCGGCAAAGACGCCATCGTTTCAGGATTCGCTAGTGGGATTGCCGGCTATGAACTTCTATTTCAAATAGTTTCAAACGGCTTGATCGACATCAACGGTGATTCCGCTACGGGGCAATGGCACCTCGTCGAAATAAGTCAGACCCGGGACGGAGGTTCAGGGCAGCGGTTAAGCCGGTGCAACGACGCCTACATCCGCTCGATAAGTGGATGGCGACTCCAACACCGGGTCGTCGAACATCTCTACAAGGGTGATACACCACTCGGTGGTTGGATTAGCCCTACAACGGACTAGCGGTCCTGCCACCGTGGTCTATTCAAACGGCTGATCTGCGGACAGAAGAAACTCCACTCGCCCGGTAGTCGGAATTTCGAGGAGCAGCGTCGCGATAAACGGAGAAGTTGGATCTCTTGGAAGGGAAGTTCTCCGTCACTCACTTAACACCAACGCGCCTGAGAGCTACTCTGTCACCGCTTCATTCCACCATGGCGAACGAAGTTTTCGCTTGTCAATCTTTCCCATACTCGTCCGACCGAGATCCTGCACGATTGTGACCGAACGCGGGGCCTTGTGGTGTGACAGTCGTTCCCTGCAGTAGCTGAGCAACTCACCTTCTTCTAACCGTTCGCCAGGGTCCACTGGAACTACGAGGGCCTTGAGTTCTTCACCCATCTCGCGGTGTGGAATACCGATACAGGCCACATCTGCCACACTTGGGTGCCCCAGGAGCACCTGTTCGGCCTCCGCCGGGTAAAGGTTGACCCCACCTGAGACAACCATGTCCGAGACGCGATCGTCAATGTAGACGTAGCCATCGCCGTCTACATGACCAACTTCACCGAGGGTGAACAGGCCCGGTTCGAGGTGTGCAGCGGCAGACTTTTCAGGATCATTCGGATATACAACGCCGCGACCGGTTGAATCTCTAAAAAAGAGCCGCCCCTCCTCCCCTGCCGGGGCCTCATTGCCCTCATCGTCCAGGATCAGCGATGTAAACGGCGGAATAGCCCTTCCAACAGAACCAGGGTGTTCGAGCCACTCCTCACTCGTTATCGAGCAGGTGGTACCAACTTCTGTCGCCCCGTATGCCTCAAGGAAGACCGGACCCCACCACTCGATCATGGCTCGTTTCACTTCAACAGGGCACTTCGAGCCAGTATGAACGACACGCTGCATTGAGGAAACGTCATACCGCTCCCGAGTCTTGGATGGAAGGTCCAGAAGTCGAATGAAGTGCGTTGGCACCATCAGCGTCGACTCGGCCCGGTAGTCACTAATGGCCCGCAAAGTCTCCTCTGCGTCAAAGCGCCCCATTACCACGGACGGAACACCAGATAGCAGGGAACGCATCCCACTTAGGGGCCCCGTGTGGTACATGGGCCCAAGAACAAGGTGGGTTCCAAGTTTTGCGTATCTGCTCTCTTTCAGGGCATCGAGGTGCTCCCGCACCGTTGCACCTCCAACAAACATGGTTGGAGGGAGTTCAGTTCCCTTTGGAAGCCCAGTCGTGCCAGACGTATACAACATGTTTGGTAAAGGACGCACATCCTCAGGCGGTGCGAAATCAGAACCGGACCCAAGCCAGTCATTCCAAGACAACACCCTTGGGCTCTCAAAGTCTCCCCACGCAACTACCGTCGAAACTCCTGCAAGTTCTGCCGCCTCGATCGCTCGCCCAACTGTCTCGGGTCCGGCAAAGACCATCGTTGCGCCAGAATCACGAAGAATATAGGCAGCCTCTGGAGCCTTGAGGTGAAAGTTCACCGGAACCGTCGACACTCCCCCAAACAAACCAGCCAAGTGGGTCATAGCCGTCTCGCAGGAGTTCTCCGCAAACACAGCAATTCTTCGAGATGGGCCTAAGTCAGCCTCCAAAAATGCATTTGCGCAGCGGTTGAGTAGAAGATCCACCTCCCCCCAAGTGAGCTTGGAGTTCGGACCTGTCATTGCCACCAGTCCAGGTTCAAGGCCAAGTTCCTCAATGAAGGCCGGCATGACTAGTAACCGTTCTGACTAGTTGACGTAACCAGGGTTCTGGGACGCAAGATCTCCACTCAGCCTTTCTCCGCCGGACCCCGGACACACGCAAAGACCGAAATCCAAGACGGCAGACCAGGCTGACGATTCAATATGAGAATGAGCACTGGCATAAGAAGCAACCAGACCTGAGAATACGTTGAAACTGGTTTAGGTGTTCTCTGGCATCAAATCAACGACTCAGAATTGTTACCCCTGAGATACCCGGTGCTCCATAAACATGGGTGTAGGCCACTCGAGGACTCCCTGGCACCTGTCGAGAGCCCGCATCGCCTCGAAGTTGTACCACATTTTCGTAGACCTGCCGCAGGCCAGATGCTCCAATAGGTTCTCCATTGGCAAGACAACCTCCATCAGTATTGATCGGAAGTCGGCCACCAATTTCCGTTTCCCCCCGGGCAATGATTTGTTCTTGCTCACCGTTTTGGCAAAGACCATTCTCGGCCATATGCATAACCTCTGCACCCGACTCCGTGTCCTGTACCTGAGCGAGGTCTACATCCTCTGGACCGATCCCTGCCATCTCAAAGGCGATACGCGATGCGTCGACGGTCGGACCCTCCGAGCGCTCGATTGGGAGGTGGGGGGCTGTTACCTCAAATGAGCCGAAGCGGCGAGAACGAACAGCGGCCGCCTTAAGAAACACTGGTCGTCCACCCATCTTGCGGACCCGCTCAGCACTAGCAAGAACAACCGCAACGCCACCTTCGCCAGGCGAGCAGAACATGTACTTCGTTAACGGGTACGAGAGCATCGCCGAACTTTCGATTTGGTCTGCGGACAACGGTTCCCGACGCCAAGCCATCGGATTCATCGCGCCGTTTCGATAAGCCTTCTCTGCAACTCGAACTAGCGTCGAGCGAGTAATACCAAACTCGTGCATGTACCGGTTGATCTTCATCCCGAAGAACTGAGTCGTCAGGGCTAGGCCCGATTGGCCATACCACTCCCCGGATCCTTCCGTACTCGGACGGAAGGCACCCCGTTCGTGCTTGTCGAATCCGACGGCAATCCCCAGATCGAACATCCCAGACTTGATGGAGTTCCAAGCTGAAAAGAGCGCTGAACCACCGGTCGCACAGCCGTTCGCGACATTAATGAACTGCAGACCGGTCAGACCCAGTTTGGAAACCATCAAGTCAGCAGCACCGGCAGAAAGGCTCCCGCCAAACGCAAACTGCATGTCTTCCCACGTGAGGTCTGCGTCGCCCAATGCCCTTCGGACAGCGGTGACTCCCTGGTCCATACCCGATATTCCATCGTGTCGGCCGAATGCATGCATACCAATGCCGACAATCGCGACTTCACTCATTGTCCGATCCTTTCGGAGCAAAAGCGAACGTCATGACCTCTTCGCCCAAGTCATTGATCGTCAAGGGAACCAAGACCAACTCCATCGGCATTCCTATCCGGAGACGAGAAGGATCATTTTCGGTTAACCGCGCCTCTACACGAACCTCTTCAGGCAACTCCACGTAGCCGACACCAAATGCCTCGAAGTCGCGCTCTCCGATCTCTCCGATATAGGGCGGAGCCTTTGGTGGATAGCCCTGGATGGTCCAAGTCCAAAGCTCTCCCTCTGCGCCCAACTCAACCTGCACGACTTCAGCACCGCCGCATTTTGGACATCCGGGTTGGTGCGGGAAGACGTGATTACTGCAGTCGATACAACGTCCACCGATCAAGCGCACACCCTCTGCCGTCCAAGAGAACGGCCCACCCTCGACTGCTACCTGCTTACGCATTCCGGCCTCCTTTCGATACGGAGGGTGCCATCACCCCTCACCCCCCATTGCCCACCTGATGGAGCGTCGCAGGAGTTCGTAGTACTCCGGGAGTTGCCATGAACACCTATCGACTTGGGGGTACCAATCTGTAATTGGTTCCATGTCCCAATGACCACGACAATGGCCGAGGGTGTTGTAAAGCACCGCACCATCTCCTACCGGGCGCAAATACTGGACGAGATGCCGATCAGAGACGTTTCGCCAGTCCGACTCAGCGAACGATGGAGCCTCGCCGCTCCAGGTCGTGTAAATCAAGACCTCAAGAGAGTCCGGATCTGGATACTCCATCAGATACAACTCGTCGTCGACCTCAAATGGAGCAATACCAGCTGTCAGCCAATGATCACCAGGCGCCATCTCCACCAGATACGGAGCGATTGGGGGATGAGCAACGAACTGGCTTCCAAGGACCGCTGCCCAGGCGGGAAAGCATCGTGGGGCTTCAATCCCATCCGATCCACCTAGGTCAAGCGCCGCGTTGGTGCCATGAAGAGCTAGAAGGCGGCCTCCGCCGGCAAGCCAGGAACGAATCTCGTGCTGAGCCTTCTCAGATGGCCGGACATCGCAGGTATAGCTGATCATAAAATCACTCGAGAGGGATCTATCTAAATCCTCCCAATCTGAAGAGACCGTTGTTCGAACCTGGTCGTGTTCAGCTAAGAGCGCTAATAGTTCGCGTCGTGCAAAGTCAATGTCGTGAAACCGACCCCCAGCGACCAAATGCGCCGTGCGGCGGCGAACTGGGCTCATTGGTCCACATTACTTCCAAGCCAAGAATCTGGATCGACTGCGAATTCTTCGACCCAGGTGCCCACGGGAGAAACCATAGTGGGCCCCCTTGACCCCTATATCATTATGCGAATCACTAGATTTCGCACTAATGGCGGATCAAGAAAGAGCCCCCATGTACACCGGTCAAGAGCTGAAGCCGGACTTCAAAAAGCGTGCCACCCTGGTCAGAAGCTTCAATCTCCCCAGGGCCATATCTCCGATCCGAGTTACCCCCTAACGATGAACGGCGCTCAGGCCCTCCTCCGGACACTCGTCGACTCTGGCGTCAACGTGTGCTTCGCAAACCCAGGTACCTCGGAGATGCACTTCGTCGCCGCGCTTGACGATGTTCCAGAAATGCGCGGGGTGTTGGCGCTCTTCGAGGGTGTAGCAACCGGTGCTGCCGATGGCTACGCCCGGATGACAGGTCAACCAGCCGTGACGCTGCTTCACCTCGGTCCGGGTCTCGGAAACGGCCTCGCTAACCTGCACAACGCTCGTCGTGCGGGTACGCCACTGGTCAACATCGTCGGGGACCATGCCATTGCGCACAAAGCACTTGATGCGCCTCTCGAATCCGACATCGATGCGGTCGCTAATACTGTTTCCGGATGGGTTCGTCGAAGCGAGAACACTTCGACGGTAGCCAGCGATGCCGCCGAAGCCGTAGCTGCTGCAATTTCAGGTGCCGGAATCTCGACCCTCATTCTTCCCGCTGATGTCTCGTGGGGCAGTGGCGCAGAGCCGGCACCACCGGTTGAGGCCTCCAAACTGGCCAGTATCGACAGTGGGACCATTGCCGACATTGCAACAGTTCTCAGCTCCGCTGGGCAAAAGGTCGCCCTCCTAGCAGGCAGCTCCGTCCTCAACCCCCGTGGATCTGAAGCCCTCGAGCGCATCTGCCGAGCAACGGGCGCCAGAGCACTACACGAAACCTTTCCCACGCGCATGACCCGAGGTGGAGGTCGGTTCGAGCCAGATCGTCTCGCCTACCTGGGCGAGATGGCGATGGATCAGCTACTCGGAATCGAGCATCTGGTCTTGCTCGGATCGGTTGAACCGGTCGCATTTTTTGCCTACCCCGACAAGCCGGGACGACTCGTACCCGATGGCTGCACCGTTCATCGCCTCGCCGAACCGAACACTGACGCTTCAGGAGCACTCGACAACCTCGCAGCCCTAGTTGCCGGAGACCTTGACGCCACCCCGCCCCAACCGACTTCGCTCAACCGTCCGGAAGGACCCCTCGACCCATTCACCACAGCAGCGGCAATCGCTGCGACTCTCCCGGAGCACGCCATCGTTTCCGACGAGGCAGCCACCTCTGGGATCTTCCTGTTCCGTGCCACCAAAAACGCTCCGGAACACGACTGGCTGAGTATCACCGGCGGTGCTATCGGACAGGGAATGCCTGTTGCTACCGGCGCTGCAATCGCCTGTCCAGACCGTCCGGTGCTCAACGTGGAGGCAGACGGCAGCGCGATGTACACAATCCAGTCGTTGTGGACACAATCTCGGGAGCAGCTAAACGTCACTACAGTTCTCTGCGACAACGCCGCCTACGCTGTCTTGACAATGGAGCTCGATCGTGTTGGAGCCGATGCAGGCGGCCCGGCCGCTCGGAGCTTGTTGGACCTGAGTCGGCCTGATCTTGATTTCTGCAAACTTTCGGAAGGCCAGGGAGTTCCCGCCGTCCGCGTGACGACTGCCGAAGATCTTTGCGCCCAACTCGAACGGTCTTACGGAGAACCCGGTCCACACCTCATCCAAGCCATGTTCCGAGGCTCATAAGAGCGGACAATTCCGTCGCCCACCGAAACCACAGACACTCGCTTGACTACCGAGCTTCCCCATGTGCTCCAGTTCAGTCCCTCGGGTTGTTGCCCGACTAAGCCCGGTCGAGAAGTTCGATCAACACGTCACCGTGGCATGCCTTCGGCGCACACCAACAACCCAGTCTTTTGTTCCGGAGCTCTTCCAGTGAGCTCATCAACTCCGGCTGCGCGATCACCCATTCCCGATATGCGTTGATTGCACGATCTCGTTCAGCGTCGCTTTCATTGGCCATAACAAACGGGTTCCCCCATTTACTGTCGTCGACACCGCACTCGGGTACTGCACGTCCTATGTAGACGTCGTATTCGTCGACCTGGTTGTGCACAACGGTTGTTCGGTCCATGGTCTCCAGTGTGCCTCTCGGCGACCTCTGTCTGTTGGACTCGCTCATCGAACACCGCGTTTACCTGACCCACTAATAGTAGATGTCTGCTTCTCCCTCTTCGTTGTCGCCGTTGGTTCCACCGACGGCCCGAAAGCGATGACGTTCATAAAAGCGTTGGGACCCCGGTTGCTTTTGAACGTCCAGAGGTCAAGGGCACCCGGTCGTTCAACTTTCGCTCGTTCTATAAGTCCGGCACCAAGTCCTTGATTGGTCCAAGCGGGGTCGACATAAAGCTGTTCAATCCAATCCCCGTTCAGAAGCAGCACGCCGGTAACCACATCGCCGACTTCAGCTAGCCAGACCTCGGCAACCGGCATGACGGTTTCCACAAAGTGCGCCATTACCTCCTCTTCGAGATGGAAAAGCGGGGGAATCGTCCGAACAGAGTCATGGCGTGCGCTCAAAAGAACTTCTGTAGCAGGCCCATAGTCCACATGTTCGGCCCTCCGAACTCAGAACAGACCGTCAACAGCCATTAGCGAAGGTTTACAACGTGCACCAAACACGCGCAGCCTCTGATGGCAGAGGGGACGACTTCTGTGCCGGATGGTGGAGCTTTCCCCACCGGAAGCGGCGGGTGCCCCGCCCGCTTAGAGCGGAGTCAGCGCAATGCCGAGAAAACGCTCCACGTTGCCGGCGTAAAATGCCTCTAACGCCGCCGGATCAACCCCGTCCATAGTTGCCTCGAACTTCCGGATCGGATCGCTCGAGCCCTCGGGGTGGGGGTAATCGGACGCGAAGCAGAGCATGTCAGGGCCGAGTTGTTCGATAAGCCAGCCGATCGGCTCGCCGGCGAACGGCGCAAAGCGGACGCGCTCCCGGGCGACGTCGGAAGCCCTGCGGTTACGAGGAGCAACAGGCCGGGTGGAGCGCTCCACGAAGTCAAGCTTGTGGAGCCAACCCGGCACCCACGATGCCCCATGCTCAAGCGAGAGGCACCGCAGGCCATTGTGGCGCTCGAAGACCTCGTCGAGGATCATCGCCGAAAGGAACAGTTCAGCCGAGTTGTGCATCGCCACGAGACCCAGGTTCGAGTCCGGCGCATCACCGCCAGCGGCAGTGGAACCGCGCCCGTTGTTCTTGAAACTGGGCGAGACAGGGTCGTAGTCGCCGTTGACCGCGATGTGCACCAGCAGCGGCACGTCTCGTTCAGCGAAGCGAGCCCAGACGGGATCCAAGTCGGGGTGCGTGAACGATCGCGCTTCGGGATCAGGCTCGTTCGTGTCCACCATCACCGTAAAGCAACCATCGGCGAACGCCTCGTCGAGGAGCGCGCCGGCGACGTCGGGACCAAGTGAGAGCGGGATATACCCTCCCGCGAGCAACCGCTCGTCCTGGGCACAGAAGCGACCCATTGCGCGGTTGTGGACACGGGCACCGATTTCGAGCGCCTTTGCATCAGCCTCGTGCGCGATCTGGTGAAACGAAAACGTGCCAAGCACGATCTGGCGCTCGAAGCCGAGGACGTCGAGTGCGTG
>CAWVUB010000061.1:0-13656 GCA_963933065.1 uncultured Acidimicrobiaceae bacterium
TGGGAAAGACCGAACGAGTTGAGTTGGTCGCCAAGGCAGTCGCTGCCGCTTGGCCAGCGATAATCTTCTGCCGTACTCGTCATGGAGCGGACCGTCTAGCCAAACAACTTGAACGATCAGACATCAAGGCCGCAGCCATTCACGGCGGCCGGAGTCAGAGTCAGCGCACTCGTGCTCTTGCCGATTTCAGCAAGAGTCGCGTGCATGCCTTGGTGGCAACTGACGTGGCTGCCCGCGGCATCCACGTCGATCGGGTGGCATCAGTGATCCACTTCGATCCACCTGAGGACCATAAGGCCTATGTGCACCGGTCTGGCCGAACCGCTCGAGCAGGCGAGGGTGGTGTAGTTATCTCGCTCGTTCAGCCTGATCAAAAAAAGGATATCCGTCGACTCCAGCGCGATATCGGGCTCGAACAGCTAGTGACAAACGCCGATATAGCGTTCGTCTGCAGCCTGACTACAGGCGACAAAACCTTGGCTGCGCCTCAGCACGACCAACCTCAACGCCGAGAAGGCCGTCACAACGACCGCACGGGCGACCACCAGTCTCGCAGGAACCGTTCCCAAGGAAGCCGTCACAACCCCCAGAAACGCAGTGGAAACTCTCGATCCGAAAATGGTGCCGGCAACCGACAGGGCGGCCCCAAGAGGAACGGCAAGCCCAATTCGCGTAGCGGTGATTCTGGCACCAGTTCCTCCAGCACCTCCAAGGGTGGCAACCAGAAGCATGGAAGCCAAAAAACCGGCGGAAAGGGCCAAGGGCAGAAAACCAATGGTCCTCGGGCTAACGCTCAAAGGCACGGAGTCAAGCCAGGCCAACGCCGGAACGGTAAACCCAGCAACAGCCGCCGGGACGCTGCCTGATACTCAACTGTCAACCCGTGAAACGGCCGACTACCAGCACTCGCTTAAATCAGGCCTTCAGCCTTTTCGTTGTCGGATTGATCGCCGGAGCCTGCGGCTCCTTAGATATACCGCCTGAGGTCTCCAAGGAAACGATTCCTCTCGCTGAGGCGGAGTCGGACCGCCGTCAGGTGATGCAGTCATCTCAGCAACGCTTCAACGCCTGCATGGATAAGGCTGGCTATGAGTTTCGTGGCTTCGCAGGTGACGATGGTGATGCGGTAGTCGTCGAGGATTACAGATACCAAGACGCTCTCCAACGCTGCGCCGACGAGTCGGGCGTTGCTGCCCTTCGAGACGAGTTTGCTGAGTCCCGTTCCAGTCGAACGACTGATCAGATCCTTGCTGAGAACAATGCCATCCTCAACGTGGTCGAGTGTCTGCGGGCCAAAGGCATGGATCTCAACGACCCTGTTCAGAACGAGGTTGGTGCCCTCAGTCTTCGATCTACTCTCCAGTCCGCTGAGGTTGATCTGAGCGAGATTCAAGAAGCCCGGGAGTGTCTTAGTGAGATACGTCTCCTTCGCCCACCGATCAACGAATAATTTCGAACTGGCTAGCGCTCAGGCGACAGAGAGCATCTGATTGGCGTACCAGCCAGCGAATCGAGCCACGTTGGGCTCAAGGTACGAGAACCGTCCCTGCTCAGCAAACGGCGACTGCATCCCTCGATGCTGCTGTTCAAGCATCGGTATGTCTTCTGCGATAGCAACATCGAACCGTTGGTAGTAGGCCTCAGCCACCCGCTCGAACTGGTCAAGATCCACTGTCGCCGGTGGAAAGCAAACCACCTGTGCGCATCTGCATCGGTCTGGACCATCCGGGTAGACCTCGTACATCCACATCCCCTCGGCGCCTGTCGCAATCACCAACGTCGGAAAAAGCCACGAGTAGCGGACACCGTGAGCCTCGCGCTCGGTCAAGGTACTTATTGCCGGGAGAGCTTTAGCTTGGTCGACCTCTAGCAGGCCACCGGTGCCTTCTGTCGTGCTCGAGTGAGTCGCCCAGGCTCCAACAACATCCTCAGGCTCGTCGGGCTCGTTGTAAGTGTCGTCGATGCTTCCCGGGTGCACGTAAGGCAGGTGGTAGTACTCGTTGAAGACTTCAGCAAAACCCTTCCAGTTGCAGGCAACCGTGAACTCACGGCGACGAGTGGTAACAAGCGATGCCAAATCCCAACGAGCATGCACGTCGCCGAAATCACCAAGCCATTGGTCGATTGCTGGGGGCGATGCCTCAAGGCTGACGAAGGCGAATCCATATCGCTCAGTTGCTGCGAACTCATGCAAACCGTAGGCAGCACGTTCAAAGTCTTCAGTCCGTTGCATGCTCGGCGCCCCGACTAGGCGTCCGTCCAGTCCGTATGTCCAGAAGTGAAACGGGCAACGCATTCGAGTGCAGTTCCCCTCCCCCTCCATTACCTGCGATGACCGATGTCGGCACGTGTTGGCGTAGGCGCGCAAGTCGCCGTCCTCGTCGCGGACCACCACAACTGGCACACCGCCAAGTTCTATCGCCGTGTAATCCCCTGGACTAGACCAACGGTCACCCCGTCCAATACCTACCCATCCCTGCCGAAACATAATTTCCGCTTCGATCGAGGCGATTTCAGAATCTACATAGCATGCGGCGGGCAGAGTGTGTCCAGTTGCCGCTGATCCGGTGCATCGCATGAGCGCTTCAACCAGATCACCAGATAGTTGGCCACCCAGATTCATAAGCCGAATTGTAGGACCACCGGGCTGTTGGTCCCCTACGGTGCTGGAATGCCGGACCATACCCCTTCCCCACTAAGCCTGACATTGGACGAAATTGAGGAATACTCCCGGCGTTGCCTTGTTCACTACGGGGCAGCCGGCAAGGTGGCCACCCAGGTTGCACAGGCTGTTCGGGTAGCCGAGGGTAACGGCAACAGAATATGCGGCCTTTACTACTTGGAGAGTTACTGCCTTCAACTTGAGTCGGGCCGGATCAACGGTGTCGCCCAACCCGTTGTCACCATCCCTCGTCCAGGCGCTATCCGCGTTGACGGTTTGCTCGGCTTTGCGCAACCTGCGTTTGCAGCAGGATTCCCTGCCGCCGTTGCCGCCGCTAGAACCAACGGCATCTCTGGAATGTCTGTTGAACACACTCATACCTGTACTTCACTCGGCTACTTCACTGAACAGTTCGCTCGAGAGGGTCTTCTGGCTCTCGGAACCACCAACGCCACACCCCGCGTCTCACCACCCGGTGGGTCGGTACCCGTTTTGGGCACAAACCCGATTGCTATGGCAGTGCCCGACGGAGACGGAGGAATCGCCCTTCAGTTCGACTTCTCTACAAGTGCCGTCGCCCTCGGAAAGATCACGATGGCTGCAGCCGCCGGCGAAGAGATACCTATTGGTTGGGCTCTGGATGCAGGAGGCAACCCAACCACCGACCCACATGCCGCCCTAGGTGGATCGCTGGTGTCGGCAGGTGGCTACAAAGGTTACGGCATCGGACTCATGGTTGAAGTCCTAGCCGGCGCCATGACCGGTTGTCGGCTCAGCGTTGATGTCCCACCGCTCAAAACTACTGAAGGTGAACCCCACAACTTGGGACAGTTCTACATCGTCATCGACCCTGACTCCTATAGCGGAGACGGCTTCTACGACCGGCTAATAGCCCTCGGTGAGAGCATCACCGCTCAACCCGGCTCCCGTGTACCAGGTGCGAACCGTGTACCGCTAGATCCTGTAGAGGTCGAGGTTGCTCTCTGGAACCGTGTCATCGACCTGGCTGGCGACTGACTACGTCCGTCAATCCTCAATTTCGTCGAGTACCGACTCGGCCACCAAAAACTCTTTAGCTGCAACGTTCAAGACATCGAAAGTCTGACCAGTCACGATCAGGCCGTTACGGGCGGCACGTGTCCTCGTTGAAAGACCAGCAGGTAGCACTGGGCCACCGACTTGCAGCCTCTCCACCACCGTGGCTCCTGTCGCATCTTCCGGTACGCCGTCTACCTTAATTCCGCGACCCTCAATGTCAGCGATGACTGATACGAGCGCCGCCAGGGGCGTCGGCACACCGAAGACCACTGAGACGGAACCGATGATCTTCGCCTCAACCTCGGCGCTCACCAGCGCATCTGGGCTTGAGTCGTATTCACTCAGCAATCGCACTGGGTCGTTCAACACCGACACGAAGCAATCAACCGCCTTACCTAAGTGCACCTCAGCAAAAGTTACATTTCGGCCCACCCGGTCAGCCGCTCCGGCATCCAGACCTGCTACCCGGGCACATCGAAACACCAGATCGTGCAACTCGCGCGGAGCGACCAAAACCTCATGGTCAGTAATTTTCACGTCAAAAATACTTCACCAAATAGGCGCAGCCAGTTTCCCCCAAGTACCAGATCACGCTCATAAGGAGAAAACCCAGCCTCATCGAGTCCGATAGACAGGCTCCCAAAATCCTTTGGTCCATCAAACCACTTCGGCCAGGGCGGAAACGATGGCGTCTCGGAGGGTGCAGCAGCCCTATCCCAACGACCATTGCGCATCCATCCGAGCGAGTCAGGACTCCAGCCGAGAACTGCGTCAGACCCGATCGCCACGTGCTCTACGCCTATCTTTTCAGCCAACGAGGCGACCATCGAGCAGTACTCCGAGCGACTCACATCCGACCCACCCATGAATAGTGGGTAAAGCGTGCAGCCGATCACGCCACCCCGTTCAGCTACCGCTGCCACGAGTTCGTCTGGCTTATTTCGAGGTGAGTCACAAAAGGCCACTGGGTTTCCGTGAGTGATGGCAATGGGTTGGGCGGACATATCAACAGCGTCGCGCCCCGTCACGTTCCCAACGTGCGAAATATCGATCAGCACACCCGCATCATTGAGTGCAGCCACCATCCGATGCCCAACGCGCGTCAAGCCACCGTCGAATGGTTCCCAGCAACTAGATCCCAGATGGTTCGTAATGTTGTAGGTGATCTGGATCACCCTGATTCCAACGTCAGCAAAAATCCCAGCCATCTCTGGATCGTCGCCAAGCATCGAACTGTTCTGAAATCCCAGGACAACAGCCAGGACCCCGTCAGCCTTCGCGGAGAGGATTTCGTCAACAGATCGCGTAATCCGAAGGAGGTCGTCATTTTGGCGGCACAAGTGCCTAAAGGCTCCGATCCGGGTCATGGCACCAGCCGTGTCTTCCCACACTCCGACCGTGGCGTGCACCACATCTACTCCCCCGGACCGAACTTCCTCTACAACATCGCGAGACCAGTCGTTGATCTGCAGTCCGTCGATGATCATCGATTCTCCTCCATGCTGCAGGGTCGAACGGGCAGCACCCAATCGTCAGTGGTGTTGGGCCCCAGTTCGCTCAGGCGGGGAGCACCCTGGAAGAGAGTGACTCGGAGCCAGTCAGTCGATTTAGGTTTGAACTCGTCCATTCCATATTGGGCCAACTGGAAACGTTGGACCTGCAACGGAAGGTAGTCAGCGGAACACGGGTTGTCGCGTGGCTCCCCATACCGACGATCACTGGCTGTCAAGCGTTCTAGCGCAGCTCGGTGTTCGGGGTAGTCGAGTAGAACGGATGCGATGGGCTCGCTGGGGTCCCGATCAACTAACGCTCGCCCAAAACGCCAGAGCCGAAGGGCCATATCGACGGCCACATCCCGACCCTCTGGAGCCAACCGATCACGCCGCACCCGCCGGGGCTCTTCCGTGTTGTCGCTCACCACCCACCAGAAGGTTTCAGCAGTTAATTTGTCTAAACCAAGTTCATCTAGCCAACCGAAACGCTTCTCCAGTAGTGAGCAGATATCAGCAACAGAGGCCGTCGGGTCGGCAGATGCCTGTTCGTTGACCAAAAATAGATGATCGAATAGATCGTCGTCCCCGTCATGGAGCTCAATAAGCAAGGAGACCACCATTTCCGAAGTCTCCGGACCCTGCTCCTCCGCCCAGAGGTAGAGCGCATCGTAAGGATGGTCGCTTTCTGCAACGTTGGCCCACGCCTCAGATACGTCATCTAGCACCGGGACCAAAGCCTGCGAATTCAGGAACGGGGTGCAGTCATCTCCCGATCCTGAGGCAAAATGCGCGCGAGCACGGGAAATCCAATCACGCAGCAAACCCATATCAGCCGGGGTTGCCTCTTGACACCGCACATCAGCCAAGGCGACCTCGCGGACCCCTACCCAGGCATCTAGTACTCGTGGATGCTTGAAGGCGTAAGGCACTAGACCTAGCCCAGTTGCGTTCCCTAGGCCGAAGTACCGACGCCACTCTCCATCAAATCCGACAGCCGTGTCTCCACCTTTCACTCGGGCACAGTGCTCAACCATGTCGTAGCCGAGTTCCCGGAACATCCAGGCCGCAACGAACTGGGCCCGATAAGGCACGCGAAAAGGGTGATCATCTAGATAACCAGCAAACGACCTCATACCGAATTTTCCATTGGCGTAAAACGCTGTACTGCGAAGGATGTAACCCGCATCACCGACTCGGTCAGGGTCTGGTTGGCGACCAGATGCCAGTTCATCAACCAAGTAACTGAAAAACCGAACACTGCGGTTGCCTCGAGTCAGGCTCAGGATGCGTGGATTAAGACGGCCTCTCTCTTGTTCAGGCACCTCGATTCGCAACATGGCCAAGAGTTCATCGTCTACGTCACCGTCAACTAAGACCCCGGCCACCTCCCACCGATCGGCAATCACCCGGTCGGTGTGCGCCGACTCGTCAATCGTCGTGGTAAACACAACAAAGCTGAAACGCTGTTTCCCGGTGTCAACGGCGTAGATCGACTCACCTCGGCCCTCATCATCAAGGTCCTGATGAACGCGCTTAGCAGTCCACCCATCGGCCACGGCTCGCCGCAACATAGTCCGGCTGAAGCTATACCGGCTGAGACGTGCCGCGCCTAGAACGTCTGGTCTCATGACATACGAAGCGGGGCGAAGCCACTCATCTCGGGCTGCCATTTCGACCTGCAGGGCGTCGACGTTGTCTAGCGCAATTGGTTGCACACCCAAAGCGTAGATCCTGATTGGAAATCTGGGGCAACTATGCGGACTACGCCACGCGGAACACCCGCCTCCAACTTGAGGCGGGTGCATCCCGGGATTCCCCGGACAAGCAACTCCCTACGGCGCTGCCCGAGTTTCCGTCGAACACCTGCGCCCAGCCGCACTGTCTCCACAATGTTGGCACCGTTGTCCGGTGTCTGCAAGGCCGCAGGTATTCCCTGGCCATGAACGGAATGTCGACCGTTCGGACCTTGATCCGACCTACTCTGTCCATCCATGAAGTCGGCTACTTTTCTTAGAGCACTGTCAACCCTCATCGCCGTGCTGTTAATCAGTTCAGCGTGTGGCGAAAAACCTGCATACAAGGATCAAGTGGCAGAAATTATTCATGGCCGTTGCACGGTCGAACTTGAGAAGCGGGCCGACTCGGGTGCCGTTCTTATCCAAGAAGGGCTAACCATCGAAAATGCCTGTAACTGTGTGGTGGATCTGCTGGCCGAGAACTACGAGGTAATAGACCTAACCATGATGGGTGACGAAACCCTAGATGTCGTCGTTGGCAACGCTGGTAGAACGTGCGTCGACCGTCTCAGTAACTGATCTACAAATCACTGTTACCCGCCATGAGCCAGTTCAGCGAGTTGCTCAAGATCAACGGTTACCTCATCCTCGATGGGGCCATGGGTACTCAACTTTTTTCCAATGGACTCACTGCTGGCGATCCTCCAGAAATCTGGAACCTCGATCATCCTGATCAAATTCGAGCCATTCATCAGGATTTTATCGAAGCCGGCTCAGACGTTGTCTTGACCAATTCTTTCGGTGGTAACCGCCACCGATTGAAGTTGCACTCATTGGACGACCGTGTGCACAAACTGAATACAGCTGCGGCTGCGGCTGCTCGGGCTGCAGCCAATCAGGCTGACCGACCAATAATTGTCGCCGGATCGATGGGACCCACCGGTGACTTAATTACTCCACTGGGCGAACTCTCAGAAGAATCCGCAGCGGAAGCCTTCGCTGAGCAAGCGGCTGGACTGGCAGACGGTGGAGTCGATGTTCTGTGGATCGAGACCATGAGCGCCCTCCCCGAGGTTGAAGCGGCGGTTCGTGGTGCCCGCTCAGTCTCTGAACTTCCTATCATCGTCACTCTGAGTTTCGACACCGCCGGCTGCACCATGATGGGCCTAACTGGCGAGATGGTTGGAAAAAGAATGACCGAACTCGGCGTTGCCGGAGTGGGCGCCAACTGTGGGGCAAACCTCGCTGACACCGAAGCAGCGGTAGCTTCGATTCGCTCCACTTGTGGTGATATTCCAGTGGTCTGTAAGGCCAATGCCGGCATCCCGACTTGGAGAGGTGACACCCTCGAATACGACGCCACTCCAGAAATCATGTCAGCCCACGCCTACCGGCTCCGCCAATCCGGTATCGCCCTGATTGGCGCCTGCTGTGGCAGCACCCCGGAACACATTGCCTACATTCGAGGTGTTCTCGACGGCTCTCTTCCAGTGCCGGACGTTCCTCCACCCGTCAGTTCGGCGACATTTGGAAATGCCGATCGACCCACCCGGGACCGACGGCGTCGGCGGCACTGAATTCTCCCTATCAACTCAAAGCACTCTCCGCTGCAGCCAGTACTTCCTCGGCTACTCGGGCACCTTCGAGTAGCAAGTCAGGCACCAGCTCAAACTCGAAGTCGGGGGCATCGTCGATGGTGGGTAGTTCCAAGTGGAGGACGTCCAGATCGGGCGGAACATCCAACCACTGCTGTCTAGTCAGTTCCGCAGCAGCCGCTCGGACACCGACCATCATTAGCGAGAGTGCCGTCTGCTTGGTGGCTGGTGTGAACTTGGCCGCTACGTCCAACACGATAAGACGTGTCGGCGACAACGACAGGGCCCGTCGAAGCGGGATGTTGGACACCACTCCTCCATCAATGTGCAGTTCATCGTCCCCGAGCGCTACCGCGGGCAGCACACCTGGTACCGCAGTAGTTGCGCACAACAGGTCAACCAACGGTCCGCTCGTCCACCAGGTGACTTGACCCGTCGAGGAATCAGTAGTGCCGATGTGACATGGCACCGAAGCATCAGCTAGATCCGCCAGTGGTGCATGCTCAACTATCAAGGCTCGGAGCCGATCTCCATTATCAAAACTAGGTCTACCACGCAAAATAGCCGCAAGATTACGGACCACATTTCCGCGAATGGGCTTCGTATCAGCCACATTGCGCCACACGTTCTCTAGATGTCGAGCCTGTTCTACCGTCGGGTCCGCAGCCAAGAAGGTCCCGTTAAGCGCCCCCGCCGATACACCTACTACCTCGTCAGGCACAATTCCGTGTTCCAATAGAACGCGGATCATTCCCGCTTGGGCAGCACCCCGGACCGACCCACCGGAGAGAACAAATACCGTGTGGGCTTGTCGTGGCACGTCATGCACGGGACGAAACCAACTTTTGAGGAACCGTAATCGGGCCATAACAAAACGGTAGTGGCCCGGCCGCCCACTCACTGAGCCGATCCGACTTCTTAACGGCCCACTAATTAGGATCTAATCATGTCTGATGCTGAACTTCCATCAACATGCCACTCGTTCTACGATCCACTGAAAGACGGAGCGGAGATCACCCCGGACTCAGATCCCAATATCGACAACGTTGATAGAGCGGAGGGCATCCGAACACTGCTTCGTCGGCAGGCCACCGAGACCAGCCAGGGACTGGAAGGTGGTGACGAGTCCCGTCCCCAGTTGGCGTGGAGCACTAAGTAGGTTCCGACGGTGATTCCCCTCCCCCACCTCTCTATCCAACTCCACAACTTTTCTGCTGACCCCTGCGCTGACTGGCACACTCTGGCAGACCACGCAACGGCTGCCGATCGAGCCGGAGTGGATCGCCTAGCGATCTCTGACCACGTAGTATTCGGAGACGACCTCGACGACTACGCGGACCCGTCTAAGGGCGGCATACTCGGTGGTCGTCAACCCACAGGGCCAGACGGAGCTTGGTTAGAGCCTCTGACGACGCTCAGTTGGCTTGCCGCTCGAACTAAACGAATTCGCCTCCAAACAGGGATTCTTTTAGCGGCCCTTCGTCGCCCCATTGTCCTAGCCAAGACGGCCGCCACCCTCGATGTGCTCTCCGGAGGCCGGCTTGACTTGGGTGTCGGAGTTGGCTGGCAAGACGCCGAGTACACCGCAGCCGGCCTGAACTTCAACCAGCGGGGTCGCCTCCTTGACCACAGTCTTGAAGTGTGTCGTGCCGTCTGGACCACAAGCCGAGCCTCCTACTCCAGCAAGGAATTAACCTTCGAAGGCGTTCACGCGAGCCCCGAGCCGGTGCAAGAGGGTGGGGTACCCATTTGGGTGAGCGGAACTGTAAATAGTCGAACAGCCAGAAGGCTGGCAATCTTCGGATGGGGATGGATTCCCTGGGGCGACGATCGAGCTGACATCGTCTGTGGGATTAGCCGGATGAAGTCTCAGTTCGAGAAAATGGGGCTTGATGCCATTCCGTTTGAAGTCCAAGGACCAGTACCCGTAGTCAAAGATAATGATGGCGAGATAGACCTAGAACGCACCATGGAAGGAATCCCTCCACTAATAGAAGCTGGCGTAACCGACTGTCGAGTATCGATTTCGCTGCCCACCGACCCATCAGCCGCCGAAGACAGACTCACTCAACTTGTTGCTGCCTTTCGAACCGCCACTGGACGAGTGGTCCGCTAGATGGCTGACCACATATTGAGCGGAGCACGGCAATGAAGTTTGGATTTTTTGGAGTCAATAGTGGGATTCTTGCCGACCCAGACACAATGGCCTCGGTGGCTATTACCGCCGAGGCCAACGGCTGGGAATCGATCTGGACCGGCGAACACATTGTTGTGTCCGACCCACAGCGACCACCGTCACCGGTCCTACCGGGTACCCATTTTGTGGATCAGATTGCGTCTCTAGCGTTTCTGGCCGCCCACACCTCGACTATTCGCCTTGGTACGGGGATCGTGATCCTGCCCCAACGTAATCCGGTGGTTCTAGCCAAGGAACTGGCTTCCCTGGACGTACTTTCTGGCGGTCGCCTAGAAGCCGGATTTGGAGTCGGTTACGTCCCCGCCGAGTTTGAGGCCGTCGGGGTTCCGTTCTCTGAAAGGGGTGCCCGGAGCGACAACCACCTGGACGCCATGACGGCCCTGTGGCGGGGTGAAACGTCCTTCAAAGGACCCTTCACTTCGTGGACCGGCGTGGAAGCGTCGCCCCGTCCGATCCAAGCCGGTGGCCCTCCGATCCATCTAGGCGGCAACGCACCAGCCACCTTTCTTCGGGCAGTCCGGCGGACCCATGGCTGGTACGGATTTCTGACCACGGTGGAATCAACCGCTTCTGCTGTGAAAACCATCCGGAACCTTGAAGACGAACTTGGCCGTCCTTCAGGAATGGAGCCAGTCCGCATCTCAGTATCTCCATCCGAACACGTAGATCAAGATCTCATCAATCGCTACAAGGATTTAGGCGTGGACCGGATGATTCTGGTTCGCGACTTTCGTGACGTGGCCCGCGGGCCCGAACCGACACGGGCCAAAGCGGTAATGCGCTTTCTCGCTGAAACCCCCGGGCAACTCAACTTCAACTAGTGCTTCGGATGGCAACCAAGATCAGGCGAGAACATCTATCTCCCCGCTGTCAGACGTTGAAACTGCTGATCAACCCTCAGCATCGACGTCTAAGCCATCCACTTCCGCCCCAATCGTCGTCGATTCACCATGACCAGTAAGAACTGCGGTCTCCCGATCCATTACAAATAGCCGCGATCGGATGCTCTCAACTAGTAGTCCCCGATCTGAGAATGAGCGACCCGTCGCTCCTGGACCTCCGTTGAACAGCGTGTCACCCGAAAACACAACTCCGAGCGTGGGTACGTGGATGCAACAGCCCCCGGGTGAATGACCCGGCGTATGAAGAATTTTTAGATCATCGCCGCCGAGGCTGACAAGGAGGCCATCATCGAGCGGATCATCGATGCGCCGATCAGGATGAACAACGTCCCACAACATCCCGTCGGCAGGATGCAACCAAATCGGAGCACCGGTCTGATCAGCCAGCTCGACTGCCGCATTGATGTGATCGTTATGGCCGTGAGTGCAAAGAACGGCGCGAACCCGACGGCCCCCGACCGCCTCCGCTATCGGTCGATGGTCGTGAGCGGCGTCGACCACCACCACCTCGTAGTCGTCGCCAACCAACCACACATTGTTCTCAACTTCGAAATCTTCACCATCCAGCGAAAAAATTCCACTGGTTACCACATGGTCTATACGCAGCGCCATGGTTGGTCGCCCTTTCAGTCAGCGTCTCTTCAGGTCAGGTTAAAGAACTACGACCGAGCGGAGAACCTCACCGCGTTCCATCTTGTGAAAGGCTTCTTCAACCTCATCCAGAGCGATGGTCTCAGACACGAAACGATCGAGGTCTAGCCGCCCTTGAAGGTACAGGTCGATAAGCATCGGGAAGTCTCGACTGGGCAGGCAATCGCCGTACCAAGACGACTTCAGTGCTCCACCCCGACCAAAGACCTCGATCAGCGGTAACTCAAGGGTGGCTTCAGGGTTGGGTACCCCCACGAGGACCACGGTGCCGGCTAGATCGCGTGCATTGAAAGCCTGCTGATAGGTGATGGGAAGGCCAACCGCATCAATAGCCACGTCTACACCGTTACCGCCAGTAACCGCTCGGATGGCCTCCACCGGATCCTCTTTAGAGGAGTTCACCGTGTGGGTAGCGCCAAACTCTCTGGCTATCTCCAACTTCCGGTCGTCAAGGTCGACGGCCACAATGGTGTGGGCACCAGCCAACCGGGCTCCAGCGATCGCAGCATCGCCCACACCTCCACAGCCGAATACCGCCACCGAATCGCCTCGGCCCACCCCCCCAGTGTTCATAGCAGCGCCGAGGCCTGCCATGACGCCACAACCAATCAATCCCGCCACTTCGGCCGGTGCCGCTGGGTCAATCTTGGTCGCCTGGCCAGCAGCCACCAGTGTCTTCTCCGCAAATGCACCAATACCTAGCGCTGGAGATAAATCTTGACCATCCAGCGTCATTTTCTGAGCAGCATTATGGGTGGCAAAGCAATACCACGGTCTCCCTCGGCGACATGACCGACACTGGCCACAGACAGCACGCCAGTTAAGCACCACGAAGTCACCGACCTCCACCTCCGTGACCCCCGACCCGACCTCAGCGACAGTACCTGCCGCCTCATGGCCAAGCAGGAACGGGAACTCATCGTTGATGGCGCCCTCCCGGTAGTGGAGATCCGTGTGGCACACTCCACAGGCCTTGACGTCCACCAGAACCTCACCTGGCCCAGGATCTGGGACCTCAATAGTTTCTATGGTGACTGGCGCCCCTTTAGATCGGGCCACCACGGCCCGGACACTGTGCGGCATCAGATTCTCCCTTACTGACTAGACGATCGTTTCTGGCCACCTAGACCAGGCGGACTGCAGGACAATAACAGAGCAAACAAACCAAGCCCGCCCCTCGTTACCTTCACTCGACTAAAGGGCCAAGAAGCCAACCAGCTCTACCGCCGATCAACCCCTGTTAAACACCCCATACCCTGACAAACCCCGGCAGAACAGAGTAAAAACTGTGTCTGACTAGCAGGACCGTCTCAAACACGGTGAAACAGGTGTTCAGCGCTTCTGGTGCCGATCCGCCAAGGCCGCCAAGGCTCCTGTAAAGC
>CAWVUB010000062.1:0-13644 GCA_963933065.1 uncultured Acidimicrobiaceae bacterium
CTGCCTCCACCATCAGAACCACAAGCACCAGCCAGCAGGGTGAACACCGCTACTACTGCCATCAACCAACGCGTTCGCGTTCTCATCAACCAATCCCTCCATCGACCAGCCTCTGGCCATCCTGTTGATACCCACCTAGTGCGACTACCGACATGCGGAACAGTATCTGAGATCTGACGATGTGTCAGATCTCACATACTGTTCAGGTCCCTCTGTGTCAGAGCCATCAATTAAAGGAAACAACCTCAAACGTCCGTTCCGAAGAGAGACCGAGACGGCTAGCGTTCCTATCCATGCCACGGATGGAGATAGAACTCACCAGCATCCGCGCCGATGGTGACTGGACCTGGCGTGCTGCCGGTGCGCGTCAACCAAAGGGATCCGTCCAATCATCGCTCGTACCCGACGGCTCCGCAGTAGGTGATGTCTTAAGGGCCGACTTTGATCAGTTCATGGACGGCATCGAGGTCACTTCGGTGCTTCCGCCGAAAAATCCTCGGCCGACACCTGATTTAGTTGAGATCCTCGGATCTGGACGAGATGAGCCACTTGTTACAACCCGTCTTACCGGCAAACGAGGGGGCCGCCGAGACAAAGATGACTCCAAGGGTGGCCGCGATCGCCGTGAGAAGCGAAGTGCTGGTGGCGGCAACCAACGTTCTGGACCAAAGCGCGAGGATCAGCGCCGTGACGGTGGTGCCCAGCGACCCCGAAAAGAACGCAAAAGTGGTGGCAGAACCAGTGGCCCAAGTGGCCACGCTAAAGGTCGGCCCTCACCTGCAGTTGCTGAAAAGCCACGAGCAAAACGACTACGTCCTCGCCGTACTCACCGTAAGTTGGCCGTTGCCGCCCTTCCTGAGGACCAGCAATCTTTAGCGGAAATCTTGTTGCGAGATGGTGTACCAGGTGTGCGATCCGCTGTCGAACTTCAGAATGCTGCAGCCCAAGATGCAGGTGAGCCACCCATCCCTGCGGAACTTCTTTTGAACTTGGCTGAACGAATCCATCCGTCACTGCGCACCGCCGATTGGCAGGATCGCGCTGAAGCAGCGCTAAGTGGTATCGACGAGATTGACCTCCGCGACCTTCGTTCTGTTGTTGTAGCGGCCGAACAGTCCGCTCGAGGTGATGAGAACAAGGCTCTTGCCGAGCAAGTGCGGACCGGTTTGACAATTCGGGTGGACCGTGAGCATCAAGCTTGGCTGCTGGACGTGACCAGCGCCCTAGACGAAGATCGGGTAGTTCGGGCTTTGCGTCTGAGTTCTCGCCCACCAAAAGCAGGTTCCCCACTCCCCTCCCCCTTGCTTGATCGCCTAGCAACCATGGCCGCCTCTGGACTAACAGCCGAAACCAGTCAAGATCGCTGGGCCACGGTGTTGGACGCTGTGTCCCTTTCTCCAGTGCACACCCGTGTGGTCCCAGAAGGCTTGCCCGAGAAACCGGGTGAAGAACTCCTCAACACGGTTCGGAAGTTGTCGATGAGCGTGCCCAACATAGCCAAGGCCTTTGGCATCGAGCCCACGGCACCACCACGAGCGCGACGTGGACGAAAGCGCTCCTAACAAGGCACCACGACTTCAGAGTTCCGCCTGCGACCTGACCCGTTGCTAGCGTCGTCTAGATGACCGTTCACTTTGATGCACGGGACCACGTAGCGGTCATCACCCTTGACCGGCCCGAGGCCCGTAACGCTGTCGATCCGCAACTAGCAGTAGATCTCGAAGCAGCAATTGATCGGTTCGAGGCCGATAGCGGACTCTGGGTAGGCATTCTCGCAGGAGAGGGACCCGCTTTTTGTGCCGGAGCTGACCTGAAAGCAGTGGCATCCGGTAAGGCCGACCTGACGACCCAGAGAGGTGGGTTCGCTGGCATAGTTCAACGAGATCGCAACAAACCACTTATCGCAGCCGTCGAGGGTCCAGCCCTAGCCGGAGGCCTCGAAATTGTGCTCTCGTGCGATCTGGTAGTAGCGGGCTCTGAGGCTAGTTTTGGCTTACCGGAAGCGAAGCGCTCACTTATTGCGAATGCAGGTGGCCTGATCCGTTTACCACGGGTACTACCGCGGAATCTAGCGATGGAAATGGCCCTGACTGGCAACCCGATTAGCGCTGAGGTCGCCCATGTCCACGGCCTAGTAAATCGCCTCGTGGAGAGTGGCCGTGCACTAGCTGCAGCACTGGAACTGGCTACGGAAATCGGCGCCAACGCTCCACTGGCCGTGCGGGCTTCCCGTCACGTGATCGTCAGCGCAGGCCTCCTTGAAGACGATGAGGCCTTTGCTGTAAGCGCAGAGGCCTCTCGTGGAGTAGTCCGCTCCGAGGACTTCAAAGAGGGACCACGCGCGTTCATAGAAAAGCGGCCACCAAGATGGCGAGGATGCTAGAACGGAACCGCCGTAGCGGGGACCACGTCGTGGTCCGCCAAGAAGGCCGCTAAGCCGTCTACAAGATTGACCTCAGACAAGTCATCAAACTCCACCCAACTTACGTCTCTGGCATCGGATCCAGCCATAAGTGGTCCGTCTTCCAGAACCTCTACTTGAAAGTCGATAATCACAAAATGGTGATCGACTCCCATGCGTTCTACCCAGCCGACCATTGATCCGCATAGCCCTGTCAGACCAGTTTCTTCGCGCAACTCCCGCAGCACCGCTGACACCATCGCCTCTCCAGCCTCCACGCGACCCCCTGGCAATGTCCACATTCCCCGGTTTGGCTCCGTATCGCGTTGAATTAGAAGTATCCGACCTCCATCAACTACCACCGCACCCACACAGAGTTCCGGTCTTCCGCTCAACGTCCATCCAGCCAGCGGTGGACCATTATGGAGCGAGCCACCATCCCCTGCGATTCAAAAAAATTCTTTGTGGCGCGGTCTCCAGGCAACGCCAACGACTGGATGGCAATAGCCCCTCGGGAGCGTGCATCAGCCGTTAAGGCCTCAATGATTATCTCTCCGACTCCCACCGATCGGGCTCCAGGATCCACGTAGAGTTCCTCTACCACCGCGTGCAAACTCCCATCGACAACCCTCCCCACCGTCATCAATCCGTAACCCACTGGAGTTCCGTCAATGGCACCCAGCAGGACCGTGGACAATGGGTCTTCGACAGCATTCAATACTCGGGCTAACGGATCAGCACTGTATTTATCGAGACGCTGGACGACATCGCCGCCCTTTTTTTCGGGCAACTCCGATCGTGCCCCCTCAACCAAAATCTTTAACACATAGTGATCGGATGGCTCGGCAGACCGAACAGACTCTTCCATTAGGAGGTCACCCGGACGCCACCGGAGTCAATCTGCCAACCCACATCAAGAAATAGGGCCTCCACAATGACCACATTCTCCAGACTCAGAAACCGTGGCAGCCTGAACCAGGAGGAAGCAGTGCGGGCAGTGGAGTTCATCTTCCTGCCGTTCCACCAGACCACCCGGGGGCGGTGGCGGAGTTGGTGACGCGACCACATCTGGATCATCGTCTTCCTCCTCGTCTTCCTCCGCCGCTATACGGTCTCGCAGGATGGCGTCTAGGTCTGCTTCAACCTCATCGTCATCGTCATCGTCATCGTCGGACGCGTCACCGTCAGCCGGCGGATCCTCGTCCTCGTCCTCGTCCTCGTCCTCGTCATCGCCCTCGTCTGAAGCGGAATCGTCGCTGCTCTCGAGTGGCTCTCCGTCGAACTCTTCTTCTAGTTCCTCGCCGTCCATAGCCCCATCAGGCATCTCTGCTTCGGTAGCTTCGTCAGTATCACTCTCTGGGTTACTCATTAGGGCCTCGCGTAGGTTTCACAGGTCTTCGCGGCCGGATCATAGACACGTTGGCGGCACGAACGGTTCATCCAGTCCAATCTTCACTCGAATCCTTGCTAGTACTGGCCATTTTTGCCCATTTTCGGCCTCCCGGGTGCCGTTATCAATTACCCACGTCTCTTGCCGTCCTTTTTTCTTCCGCTCGACGCTCGGCCTCTAGACGCTCTAACTCTGGTTCTGATGAGTGATCGACATAGATCATCATCTCGGCGATAGCGCGGTGTCCAGCCACCTCACCAATTAACCGGTGCATCTCCTGAGCAACCTCTCTATACGAAGGGTGACCCTGTGGAGTGGAACGCAGCTCTAAGACGTGCATGGCCTCTCGAGCATTCATTTGCATGAGGTAGCGAACTCGGTAGGCCAACGAAACGGCGTACGGCGCTTGTTCAGGGAAGGGTTCCTTGAGAGCATCGTGAAGGTCGCGAGAACGCTCCATCGAAGCATCAAATCGCCCACCCACCCCTGCATCGTCTACCTCAGGTGGACGTACGAAGCCGTGATCGGGACTGAGGTGCTGCCATTCAATGGTCAGCATCCGATGGCGTTGGAGATCACGAAATGCTCCATAGTCCGACAACACATCAAACCGATAACTCGGTCGCTCAAGTGCTCGACCAGGACGATGCCGCCGATTCGATCGATCCCCGGCCATGGCCTTCAGAATCGTCAGACGTTCGTCAACCGTCATTGCTCGTACTCTTGACTCAACCTCACGGTCAGACCGGTTGGTGAAGGAGTAAAGCGCCGCTGCAACAAGCTTCACTTCGGCATCTGGATCAAAGTCGGTCAGGTCGACAGTTGGAGAACCCGCTACTAGTCCGTCAGTGGGAAAGTAGTCCTCAGCAAGATCCTCGAGACGTTCCCGAATATCGGCCGAGTATGCACCCACCTCATCACCTCGGTCGGGTAGGTCCACTCGCTTTAGAAACGAAGGGATTACTTTCCGTAATTCAGTGAGCATTAGCGCTGAGTACTCACGGGCCTCCGGCAAAGGGTGGGCCCGCATCCGGACCAGCAGCGCCTCGTAAGCCTGGCCCGTCCCGTAGATGCCGACGTTGGATATCGAAGCCGCCGGCAACACCCCCCGAACTGAGTCAAACGCCTTGGCGGCCAACGCCTGCCGGTATACAAAGTCTGAATCTGACGGCGACTTCGGGATTCGCTTACGAAAATGCTCCTTCATGTCTCGAACCAAGTCGGCATAGACGTCAAATAGACGATCCATGTCAGAGATATAGCGAGCACCTAGAGGGGAAGCCAAGATCTCTGGATCTCGGTAATACCGATACCGGCCACCTAGTCGCGAGTCGTATGCGATGTACCTAGTGGACTGTTCGAGGTATGCCATGAGCCGCCCCCACTCAAGAACTTTCGTAAGAACGTTCGATGCTTGCTCACAAGCGAGGTGCACACCACCCAACTGCGCCACACTGTCGTCGCCGTATTCGAAGAACACCTTGTCGTACAACTCTTCGGCGCGACGAAGCCCAACCGTGGCGTCAATACTTTCATCGCCCGATACATCAAGTTCTCCAACAAACTCTTCGAGGAACAACCTCCTCAGACTCTTGTCCGAACGGGAGTAGCGCGCGAACAACGCACCCTTCACCACCTCGGGGAGATTGACTAAGGCGAAGACCGGTTCGTCAAGGTTGGTGAAGTAACGCCGGAGGACATCCGCCTCGACAGTGCTGAATTCCTCGGCTGCATATGTAGTCACGGGGGCTGAACTTATGTCCTGTCCTTACTTCCAGCGCGGACGCCCTGAGAACTAGAACCCGGCGAACTCCAGCCGAGCCGCCTTTAGCACTGCTGGGTCCGTCCAGCAATCCGCCATCGTTAGGGCCATGACCTTCGCTCCGTCTAAGACTGCCCTGTCAGCTTCCTCGCTCGTAGCACAGGAAGCAAAGTCTTCGGTATGTATGGCTGTCCCGAACGGCGCCACCTTGATCATTGGGTGAATAGCAGGCACCAGATAACTGACATTTCCCATGTCGGTGCTGCCCACCACCTGATGGTGGAGGCTCGGCTGGACATCACGGCCAACGTCAGCAGCGTTTGCAACATAGCGATCCAGCAGGGTCCGATTGTCGACCACTTCGTCGTAACTTGGCTGCACCCACTTGATCTCCATATCACAGCCGGCGGCAACTGCACCGGCCTCAAGGCAGGCAATAACTCGCTGGTTAAGTGCTTCTAACCCGGCCCGGGATGGCGAGCGGCTGTACCACGATGCGGCCGAACGACGCGGGACAATGTTTGCCTTGTCGCCGGCTTCCGTAAAAATGCCATGAATCCGCTCATCTGGAGCGATGTGCTGCCGTAACGCCGCAATATTCATATAACCCAGAACCATGGCGTCTAAAGCGTTAAGTCCCTTCTCAGGGGCTGCAGCGGCATGAGCAGCTCTCCCTACGTAGGTCACCTCAACCTGCTGAATGGCCAAACTGGTGATATTTTCCAGATCAGCATCTGCGGGATGGACCATTAGCGCCGCTGCCAGGCCCTCGAAGGCGCCACGTTCTGCCATTAATACCTTGCCCCCACCTCCTTCTTCGGCCGGTGTACCCAGAATCCGTACACGGCCTCCAAGATCGGCTGCCACTGCGGCAGCAGCCAGGCCAGCCCCTAGGCCGGCAGCGGCAATGACGTTATGGCCACAGGCATGTCCGATCCCAGGTAGAGCGTCGTACTCACACAGCACCGCCAAAATCGGTCCCTCAACGCCCACATCGGCCTGAAAGGCAGTGGCAAGCCCATATGCGCTCCGCTCCACAGTGAGGCCCTCTTCTGTGAGCACACCGGATAAGAGGTCGTGTGCTACGTGTTCCTCGAAACAGAGTTCGGGCTCAGCGTGAATGGCATGCGAGGTTGCTATGAGCACATCAGCAAGTTCGTCTACTCGATCACAGATTCGCCGTCTTGCCGCAGCGACAACCTCTTCAGAGAATCCGTGGTCATTTCGAGTGTCCATCAACTGAGCGTAGCCAACAGCAGATATAACGGCCCGGGTCGCCGATCAAGGATCACCGCTGCCGTCAGGCACTTGGCTTATACGGCGATGCGCAAAGATGCTTCCCTCACCCGGAGAGAAATGCTGCAATATCTACCAACTGACCTGCCGTCCAACACGACAGAGGCGGGTCGTTCGAATTGTATTTGTACCGCCCTGCTTCGTTCCTGGCGTATAGCCGGATGTGGCACGTGTGTTCCACTCCTGAGACGACGCCACGCCGATAGCAGCTCTCCAGGCGGAATGGCAATATCAAGAATGTCGAGGAGTCCATCACCTGGGTGAGCGCGCGGAGCAAGATTCCATGATCCCCGGTGAGCAGCGTTAGCCGCCACCCACCATCGTCCAGGATGATGAGTTGGCCGAGCTACCAGGTGAGCCACAAACCGGTGCAAGCGCCCATCCAATAGCGCTTCGCCTACGTCAACGTCGACCAGCGTGGCTTCGGATCCGGGACGAGCGTGCCCTCGACCGCCCAAAGTCCTACAGAGGTCGCCGCCAGTCAGCACCACCGGTTGTCCTCCGCTTGGAGTTCCATCGATCAGAAGGTCTGCCAAGGCTTGATCTGACTTAACGACTATTGCTGAGTCGGGAACTAGTCCGATCTCACCCCAATTTTCCCCTCGGTGAACTCCCATCACGAAATAGCCTCGGGGCTGTCGGTGGCATCGATCCGCCCGGCCGAGAGGGAGACCACTCCACGGTCGATCCGACTTTCCGCCTCAAGAGCCGCTGCCGCTACCTCCGGCCCGGCTATCAGTCCGACTTGACGGAGCAGGTCAGCCACTAGTCGGATATTACGTACAAACTCACCTGCTACGAGGTCCTCGTCTAGAACTTCAGCCAATTCTGCACCACTCGCCCATGCATGTATGTAATGAGCAAACCCAGGGTCAGGTGGATCCTTCGGGTTCAAACTGGCCGCGCGTTCATCTGAAGCTATCTTTTCCGCGAGGCGAGCAATTTTCTGAAAGTGATCAGGGAACTCACCACCAAGCTGGATCCTGGAAGGCTCTCCCGGGCCGCGTTTGCGGTAGGTGAGACACGAAACGACCGCAGCGACCATCGGTGCTCCGAGACCACCAAGGAGTCCAGCATGAAGAACCTCGGCTACCAGTAGGTCAGCCTCGTTATGAATTCTTGTGAGGACAAACCCACGGTCAGTCAAAGACCAGGCCTTTACCATGTTCCTGGCTTCCAGAACAGACAACGCAGCGTCGAAACGAGCAGTCAGGTCTCGCTCCAAGTTCGCTGGACGAGCAGCCTCACGGGAAAGATCTCGCTCGATGCGAGCCAGCCTCCGGCGATACTTCGCCGTGTCCGCTGAGTCAACAGGGGGTCGACCACGCCCGTCAGGCCTGTCTGGTCGGTGGTCAGCCGGCATTGAACTAGAAGCAAAGTCACCTAGGCGAGCTTGGGCCATTCTGCAGAACTCCGGGTCGCTCGGAACAAACGGCGACGGCAAGTCCAGCTGGCCGATCAGGTTTGGCGGTCCAACCCCCTCGTCACCACCCAGCATTCCTATTGTCCCCTCTTGGTCCAACGTACGAACACGGATCCGACCACCGCCTCTGTTGGCCACAGACAGGACCACCTGAACCAAACCAGCATCGGGCACCACAACGTCCCCAGGACGTAAAACAGCAACCGAAACCTCTCTCGCTCCACGCTGGGCACTCGGCTTGTCCGGCAATCCTTCTAATCGGAGCCGGAGTCCGGCTGCCTCTTCATGCTTTTCAGCGTTACGACGAAACCTAATCGTCGTCTGTCGATCTGCCTGAAACTGGGCAAAGGAACGGGCCAAGAGGTCCATCGCCTCGGCCCTAGACCTATTTGCAACCATATTGGCGACCATGTTGTACGTCGGCATAAAGGCCGACCTGAGAACGAACTCTCGACTCCCTGCCAGTCCCGCCACTCGGTCAAACGGAACGAACGGCGACCAGCAAACAAAGGCATGTCCTTCTACATCGAGTCCCCGTCGTCCGGCGCGTCCGGTTAGCTGGGTGAACTGACCGGCAGTGAGAACCTCATGCGTTTGACCTGTGAACTTTGTGAGACGGTCAATAACGACTGATTTAGCCGGAAGGTTGACACCAAGAGCCAAAGTTTCGGTCGCGTATACGAGCTTCACCAAACCAGCGATGAAGAGTTCCTCGGTGACTTCTTTGAATACTGGAACGAGGCCTGCATGGTGCGAGGCGATACCTCGACGCAAGGCCGCTGCCCACCCCTCCACTCCAAGGGCTTCACGATCTGCCTTCTCGATAGTCGCCAGGCGTTCAGTGATCCAGTTGTCGACGGCCACCGACTCTTGTTCATCATTGAGAACTAGACCATCACGGACGACGGAATCACGAGCTTCGTCACAGCCTGCTCGACTGAAAATAAAATGGATAGCCGGCAGGAGGCCATCTCCAGCCAAATTGGCAACCACCTCACTACGTCGCGGCGGCATCCAAGATCCACGCTTAGCCCCACCACGCTTCTGTCCTCGAGACTCCCGCCCTTCTTGGTCAAACCGCCGGCCCTGCAGATTTGGCTTACCGTCTTTGGTTAACAACGCTGACCGATGGACACGTCGTTCAGCACCACGTCGTCCTCGCTCAGCCACCAGATAGTGAGATCGAAGACGAACTGGTCGACGGGTCTCGACAATTACTTCCGTTGGACCGCGTACCGCCTCAATCCATTCACCAAGCTCGGTGGCATTAGAGACGGTGGCCGAGAGCGCCACGATGCCCACTGACGGTGCAAGGTGCAGGAGCACTTCCTCCCAAACAGCACCCCTGTAAGGGTCCTCAAGGTAGTGCACTTCATCTAACACGACCCAAGCAAGGTCAACAACCGCGTCACTCTTTGCATAGAGCATGTTCCGCAGCACCTCGGTGGTCATCACCACTATCGGTGCCTCGGGAGCTACAACCTGATCTCCAGTCATCAGGCCTACATGTTCATGTCCAAAGAGCTCACCAAGATCCCGAAATTTTTGGTTAGAAAGCGCCTTGATGGGCGCCGTGTAGAACGCCCGCTTACCAGCAACCAGGGTCTTGTGGACCGCGTGTTCGGCCACCACTGTCTTACCACTCGAAGTTGGCGCAGCCACTAGAACCGACCGACCAGCATCAACCGCCGCTATGGCATCCTGCTGGAATCGGTCAAGGTCGAACGATCGCTCAACTGTCAACTAGCCCTCCGTGCCATCCGTCGGTTACGAATGGCCACAATAAAAATCGCCGCTTCGTAAAAAATCACCATTGGGATCGACAGAAGCATCAAGGTGAAGGGATCGCCGCTGGGCGTCAAGACGGCCACCACGGCAACGATTCCAACGATTGCGTAACGACGACCTCTTCGGAGTTGTTCGGGAGTCACCACACCAACCAACTGCAAGAAAACCAATACAAGTGGAAATTCAAACGCAATACCAAAAGCGAGAGTCATCTTCACTACAAAACTCATATAACGAACCGGAGAGAACACGCTAACTAGGTCAGGTCCACCGATCCCAACCAAGAAGTCCAGCGCTCGTGGGATACTCCAGTAGGCCAGCGAGCAACCGCCGGCGAACAAGAGGATGCCGAACGTAACGAATGGAACGGCCCATCGGCGTTCTCTTGCATGGAGACCGGGGCCGATGAACCGCCATACCTGCCAGAGAAGAACCGGCATAGAAACTGCCACACCGCCGTACCCGGCGACCATCATGCGCACCGTGAAAGGCTCAAGTGGGTCGGTAACAAGCAGTTGGCATCCGTCGCCGAACAACGCCTGGTCACCGAGATCGCCACGAAGTTGGCAGTAGGGCTCGAGAAGCAGGTCAAGGATCTGGGGGTAGAAGACCCAGCAGCCAACCGCTCCGATCAGTACAGCAGTTACCGACCGAAGTAGACGATTACGAAGTTCCTCGAGGTGGCCGACCAGCGGCATCCGGTCACTTACATCAGCCATCGTCGTGGGGTCCATCATCTATGACCTCGTTGGAGGCCACTCCACGGCCACGCTCGCGTGCCAACGCCTCGATGGAAGGATCCTCAACAAGATCTTGGAGTTCTTCTTGAAAACCACTGGCTACCCGGCGGAACTGTCCAACTAATCGCCCGACGTTTTGTGCAACGACGGCTAAACGAGTTGGCCCGAGCACAAGGAGTCCGAGTATCAAGATGACAACGATCTCACCACCACCGACGTTGCCCACAGCTACCTCTCTATCGCCCGACCGTCGTAATCCTGTGGCTCAGCAACTTCTCTGCCGCAGCCATTAGGTGCGTATCCACCACGTAGGAGCCTACGCGTCACCCGCTGCACCCCGCTGCCCGCCATGATGTTGCGGTGACAACTACTGAACCCATCCTCTTTGCCCACCGTGGAGGTCGGGCCCATGCGCCGGAGAACACTATGGAGGCATTCAGGCTGGCCATTCGGTTGGGCGCTACTGGTCTCGAGAGCGATGTCTGGTGTTCAGCAGATGGTACGCCGGTTCTGCACCATGATGGAAAGCTTGGCCGCCGACCCATGCGCCGCTCCATATCTGGTCTCACCGATGACCACCTGCCTTCCTCTATTCCAACCGTCGAAGAGTTACTTGCGGAGTTGGACCACTCAGTTCCCCTGTCTCTGGACGTCAAGGACCCCCAAGCAGCGGCACCAACGGTTGATCTGATGAACTCGGCTGGCAATAGTGGGGCATCCCAACTCTGGCTCTGTCATCCTGACCACACTCTCTTAGCCTCATGGCGAGATCTTGACCCCCACCTGAAACTCGTTCATTCGACTCGGGTCGATAAGACCACTACATCTCTTGAGCGGCACGCAGTCGAGCTGGTCGCAGCGGGCATCGATGCAATTAATTTGCCTGAGGCGGAATGGTCTCGAGGGTTAGTGGCACTCTTTAGCCGGCTTGGCCTTCGCTGCCTTGGATGGGACGCCCAACACCAACGACAAATTCACCGGTTGCTCAGGATGGGTCTCGATGGCATCTACGGTGATCACGTCGACCGACTTGTCGAGGGAATCCAGACCATGCGTCCTGGAGATTGACGAGCCCTAGAGACGGTCCAGAGATCCCAGTGGCCAGAAGCGAGTGAACGCACGTCCGATAATCGAGCTAACCGGCACTGGCCCGAAGAAGCGGCTATCGCGAGAGTTTTTTCGATTGTCACCCATAACGAACACGTGGTCCAGGGGCACGGTGCACTTCTGGATGCCACCATCAGCGCACCACGGCACGCTTTCAAAGTCGTTGGTTGCCTCTCGACTAGAAAGATAAGGCTCGACTAGCAGTCCACCATCGATCAAAATCTGACCGTCAACTGCCATCACCGTTTCACCCGGAAGCCCAATCACCCGCTTGATCAGTTCATCGACGTTGTCTTCGGTGGATGAGAAGACGACAAGGTCGCCACGATTCACATCGTGTAGCCGGTAACTCAGCTTGTTCACGATGATCCGGTCCCCCACCTCAAGTGTCGGCTCCATTGACGGAGAGGGTATGTAGTAGGCACCAAAGAAAAATGTCCTAACCACCAGAGCCAATATCAGAGCACCGACGATCACCGAGCCCCATTCGATAAACGTTCGCCGCCCACTACCTCTAACTTCGGGAAGCTCAAACTTCACTGCTTCCGGAGCACCACCTGGTTGATTGAGCTGGTTGGATAGTCCAACCTGAGTGGCGAAGGTGTTCTGAGGGAAAGGGTCTGCCATTTCCCCACCACTCTGAAGATCTGCACGGGTCACAACCAGCGGGCGATTCGGCAACCTTCCGTCAACCTCATCTTGGGTTAGCGGTAGTTCTGCCTCAACGGGTTGTCTATCTACCTCTTCTGCCGATCGGGCCCTTGCTCGAGACAGCAGGTCATCGGTCCAATCGGAGTCGAAATCATCTTTCTCGTCCGGCACGGCTTGAACCTAGCGCCCACCCGCCCACTACTCAGGGCAGAGGGCCCTCAGTCGTAACACGCGAGTACCCGTCGCGCGGCAGCGATCCGAAGGTCTCCACCTAGTCCTGCTGGAGCGGAGCGCACCTCAGCGGCTGGGCCCAGCCGTAGTAACAGCCTCTCCAACCAACGAGTGGTGGTCACCGGCAACGCCACTTCCACTCCACCATCAACTTCCGTGACCCCCCGGTTCGGGTACTGCTCAACAACCCAACGGGCCGATTCCTGCAAACGGAGGACGACCTCTGGCAGGCTCCCATCTGTTGGGATGCCATCCATCACGTGTTCTTCTTGGTGGGATGGCGTGAACTGCTGGTCGCTCATTCTGAGTAGACGGATGCGGTCCAATCTGAACGAACGCTCAGCTTCCGCTAGTTGGCAATATCCGATTAGGTACCAAAAGCGGTCAAGGAAGCAGCGGTGGGGTTCCACTGTGCGAGTGGTTTCCTGATCACGTCCATAAGAGTAGTAATCCAACTCAAGACATCTTCCTTCCACGATGGACCGTTGGATCACTTCGAGATGGCCGTCAGGTATCGACATCAGATGCACTTCTACAGCACTAGCTTCGGTGCCAAGAGCGGCAGAAAGTTTTGCCACCGCCCGAGGTAGTGGTCCTAGTCCCTCAGGCGAGGTGTTGGTCGAAAGTTGGCCCACTAGGGCACGGCCGGCGGCAACCGCTGTCGCCAGTTCAACGCGGTCCACACTCAGAGGTCGCCCCAATAGGTCATTCCGGTTGATCCAAACTCGTCCATTGGCTACCGCAACGTCAAACACCAAGGCGCCGTACAGGCCGTATCGGTCTCCGGTCACGAAGTTGACCACCTGGGTCAGATCATCAACCAGAACTTCGACCGGATAGTCAAACTCGGCAGAT
>CAWVUB010000063.1:0-13319 GCA_963933065.1 uncultured Acidimicrobiaceae bacterium
GGTGGGATCGGCTCGCCCTCGTCGAGTTCGACGGCAGTCCAGTCGACACCATCGCATGCAAGAAAATGCCGCAGTTGTGCGGGGTGTTCGCAGTCGATGTGTTGCAGTACCAGAAGGCGCACATTTAGCCCTTACGTCGACGACCACGCCTAACCTGACGATTCTTACTTGTCGGGCTGGGGAGATTTGAACTCCCGACCTTCGGTCCCCCAGATCGATGCACCCCAAGCCGCTGACCTGCGCAAACACCCGGAAACCGCCTGTGGCCTGCCTTTCTAGTTGATCACTGGTTCGCGCTGGTTCGCGTTGTTTCGCGACGTCTCGCGGCCTGTACGCGGCCTAAAGGAAGGGCCTACTCGATGTTCACTTCGTCGAACTCAGTCGGTCCTTGCGGCGACGCGCTCGTAGTACTCGTCACCAAGGCAGTAGTCAACCTGTCGGCGGTTGTAGATACCGAGTGGCGGTTCCACCAACTCGAAGAAGTGCTGGTCCATGCTGGATGAATGGTGATAGGACCAACTGCGCTGGAAGTTGGATCTCAGGAACCGAGCATTCGCGGTTCGTCCGTCAACGACGATCAGCGTTCCCGGAGTGAGAAAGTGTTCAATGGCCAAAATGTCTGCCGACATGGGCATCCGATCCGGATGCGCAGTCGTCAGGCCACGTAGCGACCCCTGGGGACTGAACTGGTCAGGACCATCGAGGTAGATCAGATCCGGGGCGATATTCGGGATCTCGTGGTAGTAGGTGCATAGCCGACCGTTAAAATCCGACACTTTGAGTGGACAGAAGTGAAGATGGCACCGGTCCTTCAGATCAGATGGGAGTTGACTAGAAACCGATGTCATCCAAGGCTCGTTGTTTTCGACAGAGTGCAATTCAAACTGATTGGATCGACGGAGTTCCGCTTCGACATACTTGGCATGAAGGTGCATGTTCTTTGTTAGCGCATCTGCGAACACGGTCGTCGATTTCCCGACTCCGAACTCCAGCACGGTTGTTACACGTCGCGAGAGCACTAAATAGTGGAGGCGGATTAGATCGTCCAGTTCAGCTTCGAAAGGCTCTGAGTTAGACGGACTTACTGAGTGATACGGCCCGTACTCCCTCTTCATCTCAATGTCGCCGTAGGCCCCAAGATCGATTCCGAAGAATTCATGGAGTGGGTGTTCGACAAGATGTGCGGAATAGTTGAGGCCGCCAAACAGAACTCCCTCAAGATTTAATTGGGACCCTGTCACGGTGTCACCTTCCAATGCCTATCATCGCCTCGTTGCTCAATAGGGCAGCCAACGATCCCACAACCCGTGTTGTCGAAATCACTACCGTCGCCGCACCCCGAACTCATAGCCTCCGACATCGTTCCTTCTACAATTACCAGCGCGAACCCACCGTGCTCGAAGACTATCTCGCCAACACTCATAGCAAGAGAATCATTGGTCGGGCTGGGGAGATTTGAACTCCCGACCTTCGGTCCCCCAGACCGATACACCCCAAGCCGCTGACCTGCGCAAACGCCCGGAAACCGCCTCTGGCCTGCCTTTCTAGTTGATCACTGGTTCGTGATGGTTCGCACTGTTTCGCGACGTCTCGCGGCCTGTACGCGGCCTGCCTAAACGGCCTAGTCCTCGAAGGTCACTCCTGCGGCTTTCGGATCGAACCCCTTAGGCCATCTTGTGTTGCGGTCGGCCACTGTCCTGTCCAGGTTCGCCCTTCTGAGGTTTGGCCAAACCAGTTCATGCTGATAGATAGTTCGTACAATGGTCTCAATTCCAACGAGGAGAACTGAATGACTCTAAGGCTTGGCGACCTTGCACCTGACTTCAACGTCGACACAACCCAAGGGCTGATTGATTTCCACTCTTGGAAGGCTGATTCCTGGGCCGTGCTGTTCTCTCATCCCAAAGACTTCACGCCGGTCTGTACCACCGAGTTGGGCTATGCGGCCGGGCTGGCTGAGCAGTTCGCTGCCCGGAACGTAAAGGCCATCGGTCTATCTGTTGACTCGGTCACCGATCATTTGTCGTGGGCGACAGATATCGCTGAGACACAAGGCCAGGTGGTGAACTTCCCGATGATTGGTGATCCTGATCGGGTGGTGGCAAATCTCTACGACATGATCCACCCCAACGCCGACGACACACTGACTGTGCGTTCAGTGTTCGTGATCGATCCTGCAAACAAGATCAGGCTGACTCTTACCTACCCGGCCTCCACAGGACGGAACTTTGATGAGATCCTGAGAGTCATTGACTCCTTACAACTCACCGACAGCTACAAAGTGGCCACCCCGGTGAACTGGACCAATGGAGATGACGTGATCATCATTCCCGCTGTCGACAACGAGCAGGCCGCCCAACTATTCCCCGATGGCTGGGACGAACAGAAGCCCTATCTCCGGGTAGTGCCCCAGCCCCGCTAGAGAAAAACTCCTCTTCGCATAGTTGACCAATCCGCCCCTGCGGGCAACTTCCTACTGACACTGACCATTCCTGTCTGCAGATAAAGACTTCCATGACAGGCAATACGCCCGAATCATCTCAACGACTCACACGCTCCATATCTCTCCGTTGAGAAGCCGGAAGCAAATCTTTAGTCAGATCATCGGTCCTGACAGCACACACTAAGTTGGCAAGCATGGGAGATCTCGTCGGCATAGTCATGGGTGCAGGCAGCTCAAGACGGCTCGGACGGCCGAAACAAACGCTTGCCTTCGGCGGTCAGACCCTGCTTTCACATGTCATGCGCGACATCGAAGAAGCACAGTCACTTACACGCGTTTACCTGGTACTCGGTGGCAACTGCGAGGAGGCTGAAGACTCCCTCTCCCTCCAGCGCGCCCAAACGGTATACAACGATGCCTACGGCACGGGATGTGCGTCATCTCTACTCGCAGGTCTGGATGCCGCCGGCGAGTGCGATGGCGTCGTAATGCTGCTCGGCGACATGCCAGGCGTTACCGCAGAGACCATCGACGCCGTTGTCGAGACTTGGAAGCAATCTCCCTCGTGGGCCGCCGTAACGAACTACCGAGGCGAGCTCGGCCATCCGTTTATATTTGGCGCCTCATATTTCGATGAGCTGCGTCAACTCCATGGAGACAAGGCGGTATGGAAACTTGTGGATTCTGCGCCTGAGGGGCAACTAACGCGGGTGCCAGTCGACAAACCCCTGCCACGCGACATCGATACATGGGACGATTACGAAACGGCATGCACGATGTTCAACTTTCCGGTTATCGACTAAGCACATTCGCAGCGATAGCCGGCCCCCTCGGCCGCGACTTCTCTGGGTCCAGCTAGCCGATTACTTGAAACACCATCAGATCACTTACTGATCTGCCGACGGCCGACCCTGTGAATCCGATGGTTACGATTTGGCCATGTACGGCATCGCTCTGAGTGTCACCGCCTGCATTCGGGCGGGAACTCGCGTAGATCTGGCTTGGATAGTGGGTCAGCCTCAATCAGGGGCCTCAGACCCGTGCAAGGCCATGGCCATTACACCAGGAGGAGGACGCCTCGGCTCCCTCGGATCCATAGCCCTAGAGGGTCAACTCGTTGAGCTGGCTGGCCTCCAGACCGGCGGAGGACGGTTGCTCAAAGCCGGTGTCGGATCTCCCAACGGTGAGGTCAATTCCGATCGGCCGGGAGCCGAAGCCAAATGCGCATTGGTTCCAGGATCGGCGATGCCAGACAGCCTCTGGAAACGGCTCCTCGACCGAGATCCCGTGTGCCTCGTGAGCCACCTGGATGGCGACACGATCACTGACACCAAGCTTTACACCGCCAGCACAATCTCTGAATCAGAAGATCGCATTCATCGCCTGTTTGATCGCAAGTCAAGCACCGCGGAGGTCGTCGGCGACACCCTGGTGACCATCCTCTGGCCAAGATCCAACCTGGTGGTAGTTGGCGAGGAGGAAGCAGCCCAGCCTCTCTGCCTGATCGCCGGGACACTTGGTTGGGATACGACCGTCACCGACAACGCGAGCGAGGCTTCGGGCCTCATCGCCAGCCTCTCACCCATGGACAGCGTGGTTGTCATGGGCCACGACCTTGAGAGAACTGGAAGAGCTCTAGCAGCAGCCCTTGATAGCAAGGTGGGCTACATCGGAACTATTGGTTCTCATCGTTTACGAGAGACTCAAGCCGACTGGCTGGCATATCGAGGATTCACTGATCTGAGCCGCGTGGAGGGACCCGCCGGGTTGGACATCGGAGCTCGAAATCCTGCCGAGATAGCAATATCAATTGTCGCAGAAATCGTGGCAAAGCAGACAGCACAGAAGGATTAGATCTGCCCCTCGAGATGCGGGAGAGGGCATCTCGCCTGTAGATTGGGCCGAGGCAGAATCTCGCTAAAGGCAGACCACGGGAGGCTTCAAGTGACGCTTGGATTCGACGACACCGACCATGTGGATCAGGCTGAGTGGGTTGAGGAAGAGGGAACTGCCGTCGGTGTCGACGAGGATTGCAGTCCAACTCGGGTGTGCCGCAACGCACGTGACTTTAGTTTCGACGGGTTCACAGAGGAGGGTGGCGACCTACAGGCCGGCTGGCGTGACACGCTTGCTCGCGAGGGGAAATTGGGTGGATCAGCCGAGTCCATTCGCGATCTGGTACTCGGCCGCCCGCCATCAAGCTGAGATCAAAGCCAATGCCTAGAGTCCGGCTGTGAACCACGAGGGCGGCGACCCAGATCACCAGGGCGTCAAGCAGTTAACCGACACGCTGCAAGGTGCTGGGTATCTGGCTGACCGTGGCCTTGCCACTGCCTTGTTTATCGCTCTCGAACTTGGCCGCCCACTCCTGTTGGAGGGTGAGGTCGGCGTCGGCAAGACCGAACTCGCTAAAGCGCTTTCCGAGATCTTTGACTGTCATCTGATCCGTCTCCAGTGCTACGAGGGAATCGACACGCATCAGGCTTTATACGAATGGGACTACGCCCGACAGATGCTGCACGTTCGCGCCCTGTCAGGAGACCAGGTTCAGGACACTGACGCCGTCAACAGACTCTTCAGCGCTGACTTTCTTCTCGAGCGACCTCTCCTAGAGGCGGTTCGGGCAGGGAACCAATGCGTCCTGCTAATAGACGAAATTGATCGTGCTGACGACGAATTCGAGGCATTCCTTCTCGAGTTGCTGTCGGACTTTCAGGTCACCATTCCTGAGGTCGGAACTATCCAAGCCGAGTCACCACCAATAGTCATCCTCACCTCAAACCGAACCAGAGAACTCCACGACGCATTGAAGAGACGGTGCCTTTATCACTGGATTGACTACCCCACTGTCGACCAGGAGATAGCCATCGTTAAGGTCCGGTCTCCTGACGTTCCTGAAATACTGGCTCGCAAAGTAGTAACTGCCGTAAATCACCTGCGCAAAAGAGACCTGACGAAACCACCAGGAATCGCTGAAACCCTTGACTGGGTTGCAGCTCTAGCCGTAATCGGCTCTACGGATCTCGATGCCCAGAGTGCACGCGACACACTCGGGTCGGTCATAAAAGATCGAGACGACCTCACTGATGTCTCCAGCGATATCGACACAGTCGTGTCTCATGCATGACGGAGTACCAGTTGTCAAACTCCTGGTTCATTTCGGACGTGAACTTCGGAATGAAGGCCTCCCCATCGGCTCTGACGACGTCAACAACTTCTGCAACGCGGTTGCTGTCCTCGATCCAGGTGACGTAGACGACATCTACTGGAGTGGACGGGCAACTCTGATTGCCCGGCGAGATCACATCCTCATCTACGACCGCGTATTTCGTCGCTTCTTCCTGTCTGAACCTGCGACAGAATCCGATGAGGAGAGTCCGTCTCCGTCACCGACGACAACACACGCGGTGCTACAGATCCCCGATAGCGAAATTGAAGCAGAGGGCAGCAGTGACGAAGAAGAAGAAGCGGCACTGGGTCTTGTCGCTTCTGACGCCGAGATTGCGAGAGATAAATCTTTTGCAGCCTGCACCCCAGAAGAACTCGTCGCTCTCAAGCGAATCATGGCCCGCATTCGTCTGACTCCACCAATGAGGCGAAGCCGACGCAGGTGCACGGATGGGGCAAGAAGCCGTCCCGATATGCGTCGGATGGCCCGCAAAACGATGCGGATGCAGTACGAGCCACCCACTTTGTTTTGGACGGGCCGAAAATTGCGGGTCAGACCCCTCGTATTCATTCTGGACGTCTCGGGCTCGATGTCGGACTACTCACGGAACTTGCTGCAATTCGTATATTCGAGCAAACGCGCCGCTTCACGCGTCGAGGTGTTCTGCTTTGGAACCCGACTCACTCGTATCACGACGGCACTGGACCTTCCGCGCCTCGACGATGCTCTGGCCGATGCCACCCAGCTCGTATCCGACTGGGATGGCGGAACTCAGATTGGGGAATCAATCAAGGAGTTCGTCCAGCACTGGGGAAGGAGGGGTGTTAGTCGCGGCGCAATAGTCGTGATCTGTTCTGATGGACACGACAGAGGCGATCCATCTGTGCTCGCTGAAGCCTTGGAACAACTTTCGCGCCTCTCCCACCGGATCGTATGGATGAACCCACACAAGGGTGATGCCAAGATCTTTCACCCGAACACCCTTGGCATGACGGTCGCAACCCGTTACGTCGATTCTGTCGTTTCGTGCCATAGCCTGCGCAGCCTGGAGGATTTCGCTGCGAGGCTGCCCGAGTTCCGTTAGGAGACCTGAGTGAGGTGGAGTGTGTCGCTCCGAGCTGAAGGTGACCGTCTACTCGCTCTTGAGGAGATCGTCGCCTTCGCCGATGCGGTAGCCCCGATGGAGGGGATCGCATCGGGGATAGGAACGATGACCTATGGGGCTCAACTGGTTATCGATGCTGGATCGGCTGACGAGGCCGTGAACCTCGCCGTGCCGGCATTCGAGCAAGCCGCGTCGTTGGCAGGACTGCCGGCATGGCCCTTGACGGGTGCCGAAGTGGTCGGTGAAGACGAAGAGTTTCCGGACGAAGGATGATCCGTCTCGGATCCCTTGCTGGTTACCCCTTCGAGGGGCCGCGGGTACTAGGTGGTTGGACCCCCCCGACCACAGCCGGGGTCTACGCAATCTTGTACCAACCTGATCCGGAACTAAAGCCACAAAACTTTGCAGTTATCTATGTTGGTCACTCAGATGATCTATCCGGCGAGGAGTTTCCGTTCGGCCATCCAGCTGCCGCGTGTTGGACTGAACGAGCAAGAGATAAGTGGAAAATCCACATCTGCACCTACGAAGTGCCAGGCGGATTGCCGTCCCATCGTGAACAGATCATGCGCGAATTGATCGCCGTGTACCGACCCGGATGCAATTCCGACCAATTCGATCCGACCTGGGAGGACCATTGGATTGGTAGTTACAGTGCTCCAACGACCAGTCCGCTCACAACGAGACGTGATCCCTAGATAAGTAGATCAGCAGTTTTTGCAGTGACGATCGTGTCTGAACCTGGGGTCCTCCCAGTACACGGATCAGGTGGAGCTATCGCTAACCGATTCGGACGGCTCGGCTTCCTGATCCTCGAGTTCTTTGAGACTCGGTACTGCTGCACTGGTGATCGCCAGCATCGCGACTCCGTAGATGACGACGAGAATCCCGACGATTAGCAGGAGTGGCGGGAACACATCGACTGGAGGCGCCGTCGTGTCAAGGGTCCGATAGTCGTCAGCAACTGCCCTAACGCCCGGAACCACGTCGCCACCGAAGTAGTCGCGCAACTCGGGTATCGAACGGACAGGTGAGCCGTCGAACCTGGTGAGTTGGCCAATCCCTGGAATTTCTCGGAAACCATCCGTAACGATCAGGAGGTTGGTGATGGCTTGTGCGAGGTGCGGCGTGTTCTCAGCAAGCGCACCGAGCACTGCGCCCGCGTCGGGAAGATCTGAGTTGTCGGCCACAAAGGTCAACAGGCCGGGGATCTCCGCGCTGACCTGGTCCAGGGGAAGGGTCAGCAACAGGTGGTAGGTGTGGGGGAAGTTGGCCTCGACAGCCGCGAGAACATCGGCGGGGGCAAGCCCGGTGACTCCAGCCACTAGCTCCACCAGGGGACCAACCTCACCGGCTGCTCCTCCCTGAGCGTCGACAATCGGGTCGGCCATGTCGGCAATTTTGTCAACGATGCCGACACCCACCTCCATGCCGACAAGACGCTCCTCAACAAATGCCGGGCGGAGTCCGTCTATGACCTGTTGTCCTCCGTCGAGACGTGGGAATAGACCGAGTGCTAGGACCCCACCACCCACGCAGACCCCGACCAGGGTTACCACCGACCAGCCCAGGGTGTGTACGCGTCGTCCATAGGCATCAGTCCTGGTGAGCAGCAGCATCAGCAGCCCAAAGACGACGACGATGACTCCGATAACGGTCAGGATCGTTGCGATCAATCCAACCTTCGGCCATGGCTCGTCCAGATCCCGGAAGTCCGAAGCAACTGTCTCGACGGCAGTTATCACGTCAACGGCAAAAAAGTCTCGAATCTCCGGGACAGAGTTGACAGCGGTCGTACCGTCAAACCTCGTCACCCCGTCTGTACCCGCGACATCGCGCCAGTTCTCCGTAACAATCAGGAGGTTGGTGACGGCTTGCGCGAGGTTCGGCGTGTTCTCACCGAGGGCGCCGAGCACTGCACCCGCGTCGGGAAGATCTGAGTTGTCGGCCACAAAGGTCAACAGGCCGGGGATCTCCGCGCTGACCTGGTCCAGGGGAAGGGTCAGCAACAGGTGGTAGGTGTGGGGGAAGTTGGCCTCGACAGCCGCGAGAACATCGGCGGGGGCAAGCCCGGTGACTCCAGCCACTAGCTCCACCAGGGGACCAACCTCACCGGCTGCTCCTCCCTGAGCGTCGACAATCGGATCGACCATGTCGGCGACGTGATCGATCATGCCGATTCCAACCCGATCTCCTGCTACACGTTCTTCAGTGAATACAGGTCGGGCACCATCAAGGACCCGCTGGCCAGCATCAAGGCGGGGGAATAGTTCCAATCCCCAGACCACTGCCAAAACCACTAGGCCAGCAACAACTACAACAAACCACGACAGTGAGTTCGAGTTTCTCTTCACCGAAGTCGACATGTCCTACCTCGCATCACGGAATTGTTCTGGTGGTCTGATGGCCCTATGCCTCGTTAGGCACGTAACCAACGGCTTCGTGCAAACGTGTCCGCCGGCGCTTCATTGCCGGCCTTGCCGGGACAGGCACAGCTTCTGGAGCCGGCTCGTAAGTTGCGCCGGCAACGATTCCCTCGGCCATGCCATAAAGCAACGGCAAGGCACCGGCAATCACTCGGCCTGTGTTGTTGATCCGCTCCACGCCGGACTCAATCGGTTCGGCATTGTGCTTGATGTCCCAAACAACTGCAGAACATCCTTCGAGTTGCTCAGCCACACGTGTGAGTTGTGATCCAACGACAAACAAGTAGATCGCTAGTTCGGCAATAAGCAAAGCGGCGGCGACAACGGTCAGTACCACTAGGAGCGTCATGACCGCACCTTGTCGAGAACACGGCCAAGAAATAGATGATGTTCAAGACCCTCGAACAGCACCGCGTCCACTCGATCAGCAGTTTCGGCAATGAGTGCCGTGTCTGAGGTGTTCTTGGCTGCCTGGTCGAGCGTTGAACGAATCAGATCTACGCGTTTCTCAATAGTTCGCACCAGCATTACAAGGGTCGTTAGAAATGCAGCGACCGCGACAAGGACGATCAGTCCCAGCCCAAGAGTGACCCACCAGAGGCTCTCCTGAGTAGAAGTCAAACCCAATACGTACATCGTCAGCCTCCTAACCGACCGCGGCCGCGTGCCAACCCTGCAACTATGGCTTCCGCTGCTTCGTTCGTCTTCTTGAGCTCGCTCAATGCTGCCGTGTGGTCCACGGATTTCTTGAGGGATTCGTTGATCTCAGTCGCCTGTCCGCCAATCCGCTGAGCCAGGATCAGGATTGGTGCTACGAGGGCGACAACAGCGAAGACGACAGCAATCCCAATTGACCACCCGATTGTCCATCCGGCTGTTGATGCTTGCGCTAAGAGAAGTCCAGTCATGGCGTTATCTCCGGTCAGATCGTGTCGGCAAACTCGCGTACGGGACGCAGGCTCTCGTTAACCGACGGCAGAGCGGTCGGTACGGTGCTTGTCTTGTCGGCTATGACTTCAACTCCGCCGAGAAGATTTGCCAAGGTGTTCTTCACGGCAACTAGATGAAGAATTACCCGGGTTAGCCCGACCGCTGTAGCGGCGATAATTAGCCCAGCGATTACAAGGGTGAACCATGCAACAGTTTCCATTGGGAACCTCCCTACCTAGCTCAGTAGTTTTCCGACTGAGCCCGCGTATCTGACTGCTCCGTCGGCGACTTCCTCAATCGTTTGGTCCGTAGTGGCCAATAACTCTGGCGCAGTGTCCACTTCGCCGATCAGCGCTACGCCAGCAGCGAGGGTTTCTTCCGCTGCACCGCGGATGCGCTCCAGCGCAGCCAGCACCCGGTTGAGCAGCGCCACCAGCACCGGCACTACCACCACGGCGAGAATCACATTACCGATTGTCCACATACGCGTTCTCCTCGTCAGTTGGCCTGTGGTCGGTACGGAAGGAAGAAACGTCGGAACACTCTGATCGACGCAATGCGTGCGGCACGCAATCCGATGACCAGACCGCTTGCCGGCTTGGTCGAGGAAGCCCGGGCTGGGTCCAGGCCGCTTTCGACAGCGTCTAGGCGGTTCTCCATGTTCGTTGCGAATTCGCTTAACAGCACGGAGGTCACGTCGGCGACCAGTCCTCTTCCGTACTGGGCAGCTGCGCCAGCTAGCTGTAGATCGAGAGATACACCAATCTTGGTTCCCTTGGGCGACGAGGCAAGGGCGACCTTGAGTTGCAGGGCTGCCTGGCCCCTACCTCTCTTGTCCGCTCCCGATGCGTCAACAGCAATTGTCTTATTCGCTTCATCCCGTTCTTTAACTTCTGCGGCGCCATCAAACTCAAGCTTCACGGGACCCAGTCGGATCGTGACAGTCCCCTCATACCGGTCATCGCCCATCTCGTTGGTCAGGTCTGCTCCGGGAAGGCAAGCAGCAACCTGTGGGATGTCCTCGAAGAACGACCAGACCTTGTCGATGGATTGTGCTGCCTCAAACTCGTTCGTTATCAACATGTTGCACCCCCTGCGAAGTCAGTCGTCACGGCTTCGTTCTCATATTGAGAACGACAACCGAGACAGCAGAAGTAGTAGGTCTCACCGTCGACCTTGAGCGGGTGGCCTGATTTGTCCGCGTTGACGGTCATACCGCAGACCGGATCGACTGCTTCAGCGGTCCGCTCGATCAGGAGCTCCCTGTCTCGTGCGGACTTGAGAAGCGGGCGCATCTTGACGAGTTCGGCAAGCACTGCAACGGCCACCTCACGGTGGGTGGTTTTCCCAAGATCGAGGCCTACAGGCATTCGTATCGAGTCGAGCAGATACTGGGAGATATTGCGGTCCGCTAGGTAACCCCGGAGGGCTTCACTGCGCTGCGAAGACGCAACCACCCCGAGGTAGGCGGGGGTACCGGCTAGAGCACTTTCAATCACGTCCTCATCACCGTGGCCCTGGGTGGCGATCACTACGAGAGAGCGAGACGAGATGGCCTCAGTTGAGAACTCTGGTCCATCGATGAGTTGAGTGTTCCAGTCAAGATCGCTTGCCAACCGGCACAGGGTTCTTGCCATCGGTGATCTACCAACAACCACGAGCTCAGGAACAGGGATAATTGGCTCTATGAAAATCTGCATGGCCCCATCGCTCTGACAGGCGATAGCGATTGCAGTCGTGCCGTTGGGGAGGTCACCGAAATGTTCCGCAGAACCAATAGCCAACAGATGTGACTCGCGTTCTTCAAGGGCCTGCAGTGCTTCTCGGATAAGTACTGGTTCTGCGCACGCACCACCGATCCAGCCGAAGGTCTCTCCGGACGGGGTAACGATGGCCCGAGAACCGTGCTGTCCGGATGACGGGCCTTCCCGCCACACAACGGTGGCTAGAACGAATTCTTTGCCTTGCCGCCGCAACTCGACAGCACGCTCAAGCACACCCCATCCGTCGGCTAAAAGTTCGTTGCTCATTAGTCGGTCCTGATCGGGGGCGCACCCGACACGTCGCTAGAGGTGGTGAGTGCTTCGTAGACCCGGTCAGGAAGGAGCGGCATATCGACATTGCGAACGCCGGTTCCCTTCAGCGCGTCCATAACTGCATTGACGAAGGCAGCGGGGCCGCCCACGGTGGCACACTCGCCAATGCCCTTTGCCCCAATTGGATGGTGGGGGCACGGGGTTACCACCTCGTGCAGTTCGAACCCGGGGGTCTCCCATGCGGTCGGTAGTAGATAGTCCATGTAGTTAGAGCCGACACAGTTTCCTTCGTTGTCAAAGGTTATGAACTGCATACTTGCCATGGCGTAGGCCTCGGTCAGGCCTCCCATGATCTGACCTTCGACGATCATCGGGTTAATTCGCACTCCGCAGTCGTCTACTGCGACCACGTTGAGAACATCCCAGACTCCGGTGAGTGGGTCCACTTCCACTGTTGCGATGTAGCAGGCGAAGGGCCAGGTCAGGTTGGGAGGGTCGTAGTAGGCGTTGTTCTCTAAGCCTGGCTCCATCCCATCAGGAACGTTGCTGTAGGCCGCCATTGCGCATTCTTGAATCGTGACTCCTCGATCCGGCGAACTTCTCAGGTAGAAGCGGCCGAGTTCCCAATCAATGTCCTCTTCAGAAACCTCGAGAAGGTGGGCAGCAATCTTTCTTGCCTTTGCTCTGATCTTGCGCGAGACCATTGAGACGGCGGCTCCCGCAACGGGCGTGCTACGCGAGGCGTAGGTGCCCATCCCAAACGGAGCAGTGTCCGTATCGCCTTCTTCGACAACTACGTCTTCGGCTGGGATGCCCAACTCGTGGGCCACAATCTGAGCCCAAGTTGTTTCGTGGCCCTGACCCTGGCTCTTGGCTCCTGTGCGCAGGATTGCTTTACCCGACATGTGAACACGAAGCTCAGCAGAATCGAACATCTTGATACCGAGAATGTCGTATTCGCGACTGTTTCCCGCTCCAAGCGGTTCGGTCATTGTGGAGATGCCTATTCCCAGAAGCCGACCCCTAGTTTTTGCCTCCTCCTTCTGCTTGAGGAAGTCCTCATATCCGATCGCTTCCAGTCCGATGTCTAGGCATTTGCCGTACTGGCCGGAATCAGTAAGGAATCCGAAGGGTGTGCGGTGGGGGAAATCGTCATCGCGAACGAAATTCAGCCTTCGAAACTCTGCCTGGTCAATGCCGAGGTCGTCGG
>CAWVUB010000064.1:0-13279 GCA_963933065.1 uncultured Acidimicrobiaceae bacterium
GGACGGTCCACCTTCCAGCAGGATCCTGGGAGCCGACCATTTGACTGGGAACGAGACGATTCTCTATGAGACCGAGGAAATAGGCAGCCCATGACATTGCAGGAACCCACACCCGAAGGAAGATTTGGCAATTTCGGTGGACGTTTCGTGCCTGAAACGTTGATGCCGGCTGTACTCGAGTTGGAAAGTGCATTTCGTGAGGCATGGGCTGACCCTAGTTTTCGTGCTCGGTTGGATGCCCTGCTGGCCGATTACGCCGGTCGGCCCTCTCCCATGACCGAGTGTCACAACTTGTCTGAGGAGTTGGGTTGCCGTTTATTGCTCAAGCGCGAGGATCTCAATCACACCGGGTCGCACAAGATCAACAACGTGCTGGGGCAAGCTTTACTTGCCCAGCGAATGGGCAAGACGCGCCTGTTAGCTGAGACAGGGGCAGGTCAACACGGTGTTGCTTCGGCGACAGCTGCGGCTCTACTGGGCATGGAGTGCTGTGTCTACATGGGTGAAGTGGACGTGGAGCGACAGGAACTAAACGTCTTCAGGATGCACCTACTGGGCGCTGAGGTCCGTACAGCCCTATCCGGGAGCCGTACCCTGAAAGACGCCGTAAATGAGGCGATGCGAGACTGGGTGGCAACGGTGACCGAATCGCACTATTGCTTAGGATCCGTAATGGGGCCACACCCATATCCGTGGATGGTGCGAACGTTCCACGAGGTTCTGGGCAAGGAGGCTCGAGCACAGAGCGAAGCCTTACTTGGCGCCCCACCCGACGTCGTCGTTGCCTGTGTCGGTGGGGGGTCCAATGCTATTGGCATCTTCTCGGGCTTCGCTGATGCGCCAACAGAGTTGGTCGGTGTCGAACCGGCGGGGGGTGCAGCGGTGGGCCGGGGTGTACCCGGCGTGGTCCACGGCATGGATTCGTTCCTCATGCAGGATGAGTTCGGACAGGTTCTCGAAGCTCAGTCGATAAGCGCTGGTCTTGATTACCCCGGAGTTGGTCCAGAACACAGCCATCTGGCTTCCATTGGTCGTGCCCGATACGAAGCCGTAACCGACGAGGAGGTAGTGGTGGCGTTCCAGATGTTGAGTCGGTCTGAAGGGATTATCCCCGCACTTGAGCCCGCCCATGCTCTGGCATGGGTATCTCGCGAACGTGCAGCGCTAGCCGGAAAGTCGGTGGTGGTGAACCTCTCTGGGCGGGGAGATAAGGATGTGGCCCAAATGATGGACATATTAGGTTGAGTGACGAAGTGCTAAATAGTGAGCCTCGGGTAATTGGACGAGTTGAGCATGCGTTGCGAACCCGTCGTGACAGTGGCGGCAAATGTCTCGTTACCTATGTGACTGGTGGCCTTGGAGACGACTGGTTGGAGACCGCTCGCGCAGTCGCTGACGCAGGTGCTGATGTTGTGGAGATCGGCATTCCGTTCTCGGACCCGGTTATGGATGGGCCGACCATACAGGCAGCCAACGATGCGGCATTGACCGCTGGTGCCACGCCGGTGAGTATTTTGAACTCTCTGCGAGATTCCGATGTTGGCGTTCCGCTGGTGGTGATGACCTATTACAACATTGCCTTTCGCATGGGTCTGGAGCGTTTCGGAGAGTCTTTAGCCGCGGCGGGAGTCTCGGGTTGCATCCTGCCGGACCTACCTCTTGAGGAGTCCGGCCCTTGGCTTGGCGTGGCCAATGATTGCGGAATCGAAACGATCCTGCTGGCTGCTCCGACCGCCTCGGACGAACGGTTGGGGCGGATATGCGAACGTACACGGGGTTTTGTTTACGGGGTCGGTCTGCTTGGTGTAACCGGAGTACGGGCTGAATTGGCGGCCAGCGCCATCGAGATCGCCTCAAGGCTGAAGCCGATGACTGATGTACCCGTGTTGGTAGGGGTTGGAGTAGGAACTCCCGCCCAGGCAGTGGAGGCCTCCCAATACGGTGATGGAGTAGTAGTGGGGTCAGCCATTGTCCAGCGGATGTTGGATGAAGCCGGCCCCGAGGGGGTAGCCCAACTTGCAGGCGACTTCCGGAACGCTCTTGATTCAGAGTGACAGCGGCCGATGTGTCAAGCCACCATTTGTGGGTCTGGGCGGACCCAGAGCGAAACGGGACCGGTGTTGCTGCTGAAACGCTGTACGAACTTGTTGGTCCACTTTGGTTTGATGAGTTAGCGGTCCGGTTCTACGACAAAGTGCTTATAGACCCTCTTCTTCGGCCGTTGTATCCCAAGGATCTCGAGGGTCCGATTAATCGGCTTGCTGGGTTTCTTCGACAGTACTGGGGTGGGCCACCTGACTACAGCGCCGAACGAGGACATCCCCGACTGCGAATGCGTCATGCTCCATTTGCCATTGGTCCGGCTCAGCGGGATGCGTGGCTGCGGTCCATGATTCACGCTGTACAAGGAGGAGGGCTCAGCGCAGACGCCGAGTCGGTTGTTGTCGAGTATTTCATGAACGCTGCCCAACACCTTGTTAACGCTCCAGAGTGATTAACCCCGGCTCAACTGAGTATTTTGGCAGTTGTTTAAGAGGGCTTGTAATTCTCCAAGTTGGCTAATGTGAGGAGTGAATCCTTGAAATCATGGGCATCATTGTGTGGAAATGCTTGACATGGAGGGCTAGAAGTAGTCGGATGTCATTAGACCACGAGGTGGGTGTACCCATCCCGAGACCCAAAGGAGACGGTCAATGAACAAGAGCGATGTAATCGGAGCGATGGCAGAACGGGCTGGGACGTCAAGTAAAGACGCCGGCGCATGTCTGGATGCGTTCTTTGACGTGGTAGCCGATGCAGTGGCTGCTGGTGGCGACAAAGTTTCAATTCCCGGCTGGATTTCTTTCGAACAGGTGCACCGAGCAGCCAGAACGGCTCGGAACCCTCAGACTGGCGAACCTGTTCAGGTGGCTGCTCGAAACGCCTGCAAAGTATCGGTTGGATCAAAGTTGAAGGCTGCTGCTAATCGTCAAGCTGCGGCGCCGACTTCGTCCTGGTAGTTCCCTGCAGGGCCGTCGAACCGGTCAGAGAAAGTTCGTAGAGTGTCCGAGGCCGGGGTGGCGACACCCCGGCCTCGGAAGTTTTTGCTTGGCATTAAGTTGGATGGCACGTATGTAAGTCGGTATTTAACGAAAGGAACGCTGGACTATGTCTGATCTCTTGCTGCCGCCTGAAGCAGTCATCCCGCACCGTGACCCCTTTCTGTTTCTGACTGAAGTCACTGAGGTGACGGTGGGGGAGCGAGCTGTCGGATATTGGGATCTGACTGGGGAGGAGCCGTTTTTTGGAGGCCACTTTCCTGGACGTCCGACCTTGCCGGGGGTGCTTATGTGTGAGTCGATCGCCCAGTTGGGCGCCTACGCCCTACTTTCCAGACCAGATTTTGCTGGACGCCTAGCACTATTCGGTGGTCTTGATGGAGTCCGATTTCGTCGTCAGGTGCTACCCGGGGAGCGACTAGATCTTGAGGTTGAGTTGGGTCGGTTGTCGTCTAGAGCCGGCAGGGCCTCAGGTTTCGCTTCGGTGGGGGGAAAAGAGGCCTGTCGGTGTGAGTTGCTCTTTGTCTTTGCGGAGTCCAACTGAGGCGTTTCGACACATTTCGTGTGCACTGAACCGACTCAGGCTGGCCCAAGAACGATACTGCCATTGTGTCCACCGAACCCGAATGAGTTCGACATGGAGATGCCGGGAGTCCATGACTCCGGAGCGTTGCTGACAATATCGATTGCAGGCATCTTAGGATCGGGAGTGCTGTAGCCGGCGGTTGGCGGAATAAGGCCTTTTTGCATCGCCAATACAACAGCTACGGCTTCGAGGGCGCCGGCCGCACCTAGTGCGTGGCCGGTTATTCCTTTGGTGGAAGTGACCTTTGGGCCGTTGTGGCCAAATACCTCTGTCATAGCAACCGCTTCAGCCATGTCGTTTAAAGGAGTTGAGGTCCCGTGTGCATTAACGTGGGAGACGTCGACCCCGTCGACGCCCGCTTCTTCAAGAGCCAGCCGCATGCAGTTGACCGCACCTCGACCACCAGGAGAGGGTGCAGTGATGTGGTGGGCGTCCGCCGTACTTGCACCACCGAGAATCTCAGCAAGGATTGTGGCTTTGCGTGCTTCGGCGGTCTCCCAGTCCTCCAAGACAAGAACTGCGGAACCTTCGCCCATCACGAAGCCATCTCGCTCAGCATCAAATGGTCTGGAGATCCCAGTGGAGGAGAAGGCTGTCATGTTGGTGAACCCGGCCATAGCCGCATCAACGAAAGGTGCTTCACTGGCTCCGGCCAATACCACATCACATCGGCCATAGGCGATAAGTCGGGCGGCGTTAGCCACTGCATGAGTTCCCGCAGCGCAGGCTGTACACGTATTCTCAGCCGGACCTTGGAAGCCGTGTTTCATCGAGACCGCAGCTGGTGCAGCGTTAGGCATCATCATGGGTATGAGGAAGGGGGACACCCGGCGAGCCCCATTTTCGTTCATGACTAGAATCTGGTTTTCCAGGGTTTGGATGCCACCGATCCCTGTTCCGATAAAGACGCCGCATCGGGTTGGGTCAGCGGTCAGTGTTCCAGCATCTTCCAAGGCCATATCGGCAGCGGCGACGGCAAATTGGGTACACCGATCGCTACGGCGAATCTCTTTTGGGTTGTTGAACCAGGGGGAGGGATCGAAGTCGGAGATCACGCGGTGGCCTTCTGGGGCCGGACCGCAAAGGCCTTGCCAGAAGGCTTCGGTACCAATGCCGCACGTTGAGACAACACCGAGACCGGTGACAGCCACCCGACGACGAGCCATCAAAGTTTGCCGGTAATCAGTTCGTAAGCACCGCCGATTGTGGCGATGCCTTCCAACTCCTCCTCCTCGACGTTTACACCGAACTCTTCTTCTAGTGCCATCACCAGTTCGACCAAGTCGAGACTGTCGGCATCAAGGTCATCGGCAAAAGAGGCTTCCATTGTCACCTGATCGGCCTCAACCGACAGGACCTCCACCGCGCACTTCTTAAATTTTTCGAAGTTGTCATCGTTCACCGTAGTTCTCCGTTCTGATAGGTGATCCTGAACCCTCTAACCTTAGGGCGATACGGCCCACAGGGCTATGGATTGTGGTGTGTCGTTCAATTCCTCACCATATTAGATAGTTGAATTTTAGTTCATGACTATCAGCCCATGAACAGTCCGCCGTCTACGGGGAGGACTGCACCGGTTACGTAGCCGGCCTCTTCGGAAGCCAAAAATGTGACTGCTGCCGAAACCTCGGAGGGCTGTCCGAGTCGGCCCAGAGGCACTGCTTCAGCGTAGGTGGCTTGTTGATCAGCGGGTAGGGCGGCAAGCATTTCGGTGACGATGGGCCCTGGTGCTACCACGTTCACAGTGATGTTCCTGCTTGCAAATTCCTTGGCCAACGATCGTCCAAGACCGACGAGGCCCGCCTTGGAGGCCGCGTAGTTGGTTTGACCGGTCTGGCCAATCCGCCCAGCAATTGAAGATATAAGAATTATTCGACCCCACCGTCCCCTCATCATTCCCTTGACGGCCCGACGGCACACTCGAAATGCCCCAGTCAGGTTGGCATCTAGTACGTCGATGAAGTCCTCATCTGACATACGGAGTATCAAGCCGTCTCGGGTAATGCCGGCGTTGGCAACTAAAATCTCAACAGGTCCGAGTTGCTCTTCGACAGCGCTGAAGGCAGCGTCTACCTGAGTTGAGTTGGTTACGTCGCAGGGAACGGAAAGGATTCCTGCGTTTGTGGCCTCTGCAGGTGCCTCGCCCCGGCAAGTGATGGCGACCTGATGACCTCCTGCGGCGAACTCTTGCGCGCATGCAAGACCGATGCCCCGGTTACCTCCTGTGACCAATACGACTCGACTCATGGGATTCTTCTCCTGTCCTGCTTTCAGGAAGCTGTACTACTTGGTTCGAAGCCAGGCAATGGGCTGTGAGGACGTGACACGTTCAGTTTCAACGGCCAGCCAACCCATGAACTCGCCGGCAAAAGGCGAATGGACTTCGATGGTCCCAACATGTCCAAGCAGTGCGCCCGTACTTACGATATGGCCGAGCGCCACCTTGGCCACCGGAGTGAAGACGCCAGAGGCTGGACTGACCACCATTCGGTCTGTAGCGAAGAGATGTTCGCCTTCGACAGGCTGACTATCACTGGCAGCGGATGCGACTGACCCAGCAAGCCTCTCGAGGAGCGAATCAAGGTGAATTGGGTTGTTGACAGTGAGACGGGTGGCGGTCTTTAAAGTTCGCTTTACTAAGCCGGTCAAGATGCTTCCGGGGCCGAGTTCAATAAAAGTGTTGAAGCCTGCTGTGCTTAAGGTTTCAAGGCTTTGTGACCAACGCACTGGGCTACAGAGTTGAGCGTTCATCAGCGCTCTCCAAGTGGCTGGGTTTTCGTGGGCGGTAGCGTCCACATTGGCGACAACGATCCCCTCTGGAGGACGGATTTCGACACCCGCCACTGCTTCACTGAGGCGATCTCGGGCCGTAGCCATGAATGGTGTGTGGAAGGCACCGGAAACCTCAAGTTTGGTGACTCGCTTGGCGCCGAGCTTCTTGGCCTCCTCACCTGCGGCCACCACTGCATCAGGTGAACCAGCAATTACCACTTGACCCGGTGCGTTGTAGTTGGCGACCCAGACGTCACCGTCGACGGCTGCGCAGGCCTCCTCACCACCGACGTCGTTTAGGCCAAGGACAGCGGCCATGGTGCCTAGAGGTTCCACGACGGCAGCTTCCATTGCCTCGCCTCGTTCAACCACCAAAGAAACAGCGTCGGCAAACTCGAGAGCGCCAGCAGCTGTGAGAGCGCTGTACTCACCCAAACTATGGCCGGCATGGCCAGCGGCATCGATCCCGAGACGTTCTACTGCGTCGAGTATCACCATGCTGATCACAAACGTTGCCAACTGCGCATTGCGGGTCTTACGAAGTTCCTCGCCGCTGGCGGTCAAGAGCAGATGCGCCACGTCACGCCCTGCGGCGTTGGAAGCTTCATCCACTAGTTCCCACGAAGGGTGATTAATCCAGAGAGAACCCATGCCTGGTTGTTGCGACCCTTGGCCGGAATAGGTAAAGGCGATCATTGGTCTCCTAGGGGCAATGCTCCGATTTAGGCAGTAAAGCCCGGTACGGCCACCCATCGTATGTTGCGGTGGTCGCTGGAATCGCCTGTATGAGTTTTAAGGCTGCTGGTTAAGGCCACGGGTAGGCTCGCAAAGTCAGCCCGGGTGGCGGAATTGGCAGACGCGGAGGACTCAAAATCCTCTGGCCGTAAGGTCGTGCGGGTTCAAGTCCCGCCCCGGGCACTTGAGTTTTCCGTACACTTACCTGTCCCATGGTACGTCCAGTTATTGAACGACGGTTGACCGAAGCGAGTCAACGGCTCCAACGGCTGAGAACTGAACTGGTTGTGACTGAAGAGCAGTTGGACCATCTTGTGTCCGCTGCGGAGGATGCCCGAGTTCGGGCGCTGGTCTCTGAGACTGCTCAGTCCGGGGGTGAGCATCGTGACGCCGAACGCCATGCCCGGGCGATGGAACGTCATAGAAACGACATCGTGGGAAACATCGCGCGCCTGGAGGCCACCCAGGATGTCCTCTTAGACAGGATGGTCGCCGATGGCAGGTGAGGGTGAGACACCAACCCGGGTAAGGGTCGTCCTAGCCGAGGACGAGGCCATCATTCGCCTCGATCTAAAGGAGACGCTCACCGACGAGGGTTACGAGGTGGTAGGTGACACTGGCCGAGGTGACAGCGCTGTCGAGCTGGTCGCCGAACTTGCTCCGGATGTGGTCATTCTTGATGTCAAGATGCCGGGCCTAGACGGAATAGAAGCAGCATCCCGTATCGCCAATTCCTACGACACGGCAGTGGTGATTCTTACCGCATTTAGCCAACGTGATTTGATCGATCGGGCCGTAGAGGTGGGGGCGCTGGCTTACCTGGTCAAGCCATTCGATCGCTCTGAATTGGTACCTGCTATCGAGGTTGCTCGGGCCCGGCACCGAGAAATGCGAGCCCTAGCGGATCAGGCCCAAACTCTGGCCCATCGCCTTGAGACTAGAAAGGTCATCGATCGTGCGAAGGGTTTACTCATTGACCAGACCGGCATTAGCGAGGGCGACGCTTTTCGCTTCTTGCAGACTGCATCGATGTCTGGCCGGGCGACCATGGCTGACGTGGCTCGGAAGGTTCTAGACGAAGGCCTCCGACCGTCCTGAAAAGCAAGAACTACGTTCGGCGGCACAGCCTCCAATCGAGATTAGGGTCGCCGTAGTGTCTGAACTCCTGTTGCTCGATGGAAACTCCCTGACCTACCGGGCCTTCTTTGCCATCCCCCGCGACATGGTTACGAGTAGCGGACAGGAGACCAATGCAGTTTTTGGATTCACTCAAATGCTCCTCTCTCTCTTACGAGACCATGAGCCTGATGGGGTGGCCGTGGCTTTTGATTTGCCGGGTAAAACATTTCGACATGATCGACTTGAGTCCTATAAGGCGAATCGTGAGAGGCAAGAAGATTCGCTTTATCAGCAACTAGACCTTGTACGAGAGTTGGTTAGTGCTCTGGGCTTCCTTGTGGTCGAAGCTGAAACCTTCGAGGCTGACGATGTTCTGGCAACTCTGGCAACCGTGGCTCGTGACGCCGGACGGAATGTGACCATAGTGACTGGAGATCGTGATAGTTATCAGCTTGTAGAGGATCCGCATGTACGAGTCCTCTACAACAAGAGGGGGGTCTCTGATTATGCCCTGTATGACGAGGCGGGCATCTTGGAACGAACCGGTGTCCGTCCCGTTGATTATGTGGCTTTCGCAGCGCTTCGAGGGGATCCCTCTGACAACTTGCCTGGAGTTCCTGGGGTGGGAGAAAAGACGGCTGCCAAACTGATCAACGCTTACGGGGGGCTTGACGGAATTTTTGCTGCGAGTGACGATCAGACCCCGAAGCTTCGGGAAAATCTCTTGTCCCATGAAGTGAACGCTCGACTCAATCAAGAGCTGATGATTCTGGTACGTGACGTGCCGTTGGGCCTGAACGCAGATGATCTGGATCGACAACCGGTCGATTTGGAGCGAGCTGGTGGGTTACTCCACACGCTGGAACTGAGCCGAGCTCGTGAACATCTAGGCAGATTGTTGGGCGTTGACTTCGGTGGGACTGATGAAACTGGGGGAGGAACCGGTGGGCTTGACGGAGGAGCCGCTGAGGTGGTTGTGGATGTCAAGATTGTTGCAGTTGCCTCTGATCTAGCGGCCATCTTCACTGCTGAAGTTCCTGAACCGCTTGGGCTGTCCACGGTTACTGAACAACCATCGGGGCTAGCAGGGCCAGAAATAAGTTCGGGCCTTGCTCTGTCCGACGGTTTGCGGGCCTGGTGGATTTCCGAAACCCTGCTGGCCGACGCCGGAGTGTCTGCTGAGTTGGCGAATGTGTTGGGCCATGCCGGCCCGGGTGTCGTAGCCCATGATGCCAAGCCGCTGTTGCGTGCTTTGGAGCGACGTGGTATCGATCAGGTCAAACTCGTATTAGATACCGCATTAGCCGGCTACTTGCTTGATCCAACTGATTCCACCTATGAACTAACAGTTCTGCTGGAACGACATACCGGCCGTGTGCTACCTGTTGCAGGCCCACCGGTCGGCCAGTTGGACCTAACCGGCGAAGCAGTCGACCCGATGCTTGAAGCGTCGTATCGAGCGGCGGCGGTTTGGCTTCTTAGGGAGCCGTTGTGGTCGGCGATGGCCTCTCAGGGGCTTCGTGACCTCAATGAGAAGATTGAGGTTCCATTGGTCACTGTTCTGGCCCGCATGGAGGAAGTTGGCGTAAAGGTAGATGTTGCTGAACTCACCCGACTTCGGGATCAGTTGACAGCCGATTGTGGCCGGTTACGAGAACTCGTTCATGAGGCGGCTGGTGTGGAGTTCAATGTGAACTCCACCAAGCAACTGCGTGAGGTGCTCTTTGAGAAGTTGGGCCTAACCCCTGGCAGGAAGACTAAGACGGGGTTTTCCACTGATGCGGCCACACTGGAACGGCTTCGAGATGATCATCCAGTAGTGGCCCATCTGCTGGCCTACCGCGAGGTCGAAAAACTGCGATCTACCTACGGGGAAGGGCTCTTGGCTGAGGTGGGCCCTGGTGATCGAATTCGGGCCACCTTCAACCAGATGGTCGCCCGGACTGGTCGGCTCAGTTCAGATGCGCCGAATCTTCACAACATCCCGGTCCGAACAGAAGCAGGACGTGCTTTCAGACGGGCGTTCGTCCCGGCTAGTGGCTGCAGATTGCTGGTAGCTGACTACAACCAGATTGAACTGCGAGTTATCGCCCACTTGGCTGACGACCCAGGCCTGTTAGCAGCGTTCGATGCTGGTGAAGATATTCACACATCGGTAGCGGCGCGTACTTGGGGAATCAAGCCGTCCGAGGTTACTTCAGAAGTACGCAATCGGGCAAAGATGGTCGCCTACGGGCTGGCATATGGCATGGAGGCCTACGGACTCTCTCAGCGCCTCGGGTCATCTGTTGAAGAAGCGACCGAGATCTTGCAGTCATATTTTGCTGCCTTTCCTTCGGTACGGGCCTACATGGATCGAACAGTCGAGGAGGCCCGTCAGAAGGGGTACACCGAGACACTGTTTGGGCGTCGCCGTCGTATCCCTGAGCTCTCGTCACCGATTTTCAACGTGCGTCAGGCTGGTGAGCGGCAAGCCATGAACGCTGGCATTCAGGGCTTGGCTGCGGATATCTTCAAGGTAGCTCTCATCCAAATCGATAAACGCTTGCGAACAGATGGAGCGGCGGCCCGATTGGTGCTTCAGGTCCATGATGAAGTGATTCTGGAGGTTCCAGACCACGAATTGGCTGATATTGAGACGATGGTGCGCACGGAGATGACTGGTGCGTACGACCTCCGTGTGGAGTTGGCTGTGGAAGTCGCAACTGGGGCAACTTGGGCCGACGCTAAGAGTTGAAGGAATTAGGGCAACAGTAGATGAGTCACTGGTTCGAAGGGATCGCCGACTATCTGGGTGAGGCCTACCTTCGTTATTCGTTCACCTACGGGACCGTTCGAGAGGTTGACGTTCTGGTCAACCTCCTGGGACTCAAAAAGGGCTCGAGGGTCTTGGACGTTGGATGCGGCCCGGGTCGCCACTCTTATGAACTTGCCCGCCGGGGCATCGAAGTGGTGGGTATTGATGTATCAGCTACTTTTGTCGAACTAGCGCAGCGCAAAGCGCCATGTGGTGCTTCTTTTGTTCAGGGTGACGCTCGAAGCATGGTCTTTGATGCTGAATTTGATGCTGCGGTATCACTCTGTCAGGGGGCTTTTGGTCTGGCATGCGGCCCGGAATCCGCATCAGGCACGTTGGACCCCGATGGAGAGATCTTGGAACGGATCGTGGCCTCTGTCCGGCTCGGAGGCGGCGTGGCCCTCAGTGCGTTTTCGGCCTATTTCCAAGTGCAGTTTCTCACTGAGACCGATGACTTTGATGCTGGCACTGGTGTAAACCGCGAACGGACCGTTCTGCGAGATTCCACAGGTGGAGTGAAAGATTCCGAACTGTGGACAACGTGCTTCACGCCGCGGGAACTTCGCCTGCTGGCAGATCGGGCTGGTTTAAAGGTAGACGAGATTCGTTCAGTCGAACCTGGCGACTATGGCCATCGGGCCCCGGGGATAGATCTTCCAGAATTCCTAATGATCGGCCACCGCGTTAGGTGAGAATGCGATAGATGGACAGCCCGGTCAGAAACTGGCTGAAGATTTGAGCAGTCAACGAACGATGGGGTAATCACGGGCCACGGTAGGATTTCACAGTCCGTTTGTGCTTTTGCAACTTTGTACTGACGGGTTGACCTGTCCGACTATTTCCCATCCGACGAGAAGAACACGTGCCCGAAAAAACCCTTATCCCCTCCGCTCTGGATTCCCCGCCTATGGGGACCTTTGATGACAGCGGAGAGTACACACCTCGACTTATAACCGAGAATGATCTTGGTTCCCTGACCTTGGACGAGGCCTATTCGGCCACCATGGTCGATGTGCAAAATGGCCAGTTAGTTGAAGGCACTGTGGTTCGTGTCGATAAGGACGAGGTCCTGTTGGACATCGGCTACAAATCTGAGGGTGTTATTCCGCCTCGCGAGTTGTCGATTCGCAATGGTGTGGATCCGAGTGAGATCGTCTCAGTCGGTGAGAAGATCGAAGCCGTAGTTCTCCAGCGCGAAGACAAAGAGGGTCGTCTGGTTCTGTCCAAGAAACGAGCCCAGTACGAACGGGCTTGGGGCCGAATCGAGGAAATCAAGGAGGGCGACGGCATGGTGTCCGGCGCCGTGATTGAAGTCGTTAAGGGTGGCTTGATCGTTGACATCGGCCTTCGGGGTTTTCTACCCGCCTCTCTTGTGGAGCTTCGTCGAGTTCGTGATCTTCAGCCCTATATCGGCACCACGATTGACGCCAAAATCATCGAGTTAGATAAAAACCGAAACAATGTAGTCCTTTCCCGCCGTGCCTGGCTCGAAGAGACGCAGAAAGAACAACGAGAGGAATTCCTGCACAACCTGCGGCCAGGAGAAGTGCGCAACGGCGTTGTATCCAGCGTTGTCAACTTTGGTGCCTTCGTAGACTTAGGTGGCATGGACGGCTTGGTGCACGTCTCGGAATTGTCTTGGAAGCATGTCGACCACCCGGGTTCGGTAGTGACCGTGGGTGACGAGATCGAAGTTCAGGTGCTCGAGGTGGATCTTGGCCGAGAGCGCATCAGTCTCTCGCTGAAAGCGACTCAACAGGATCCTTGGCAGGAGTTCGCCGGGGCACATCAGGTTGGCGAATTGGTGTACGGGCGGGTTACCAAGTTGGTGCCCTTCGGCTCGTTCGTTCAAGTTGGTGACGGGATCGAGGGGCTGGTCCATATTTCAGAGATGTCCGCCCATCACGTAGATCTTCCTGAGCAGGTCGTGACGCCAGGAGAGGAACTCTGGGTCAAGATCATCGATCTAGATCTTCAGCGTCGGCGGATCAGCCTGTCGATCAAGCAGGCTGCCGAGGGTGGTGTGGTGGCTGCTGAGTACCAAGAGCACTTCGGTGAACACGCTTACGATGCCGAAGGCAACTTCATTGGCGGCGAGAGTTCCGAAGGCCAAGAAGCCTGGGCCGAGTTGTATGGCGAGGAAGAGGCTGTCGAAGGGGCTGTCCAAGAGGCTGTCGAAGAGGCTGTCGAAGAGGCTGTCGAAGAGGCTGTCGAAGAGGCTGTCGAAGAGGC